>NZ_CP026952.1:0-309811 GCF_003065605.1 Aeromicrobium chenweiae
CTTGTACGGCCATGGCAACGGCTGCTAGCGTCACGGCGGTATCGACTTTTTCCACAGATGCCCCCGAGATCTTCGGCCGTGCATTCACACCGTGTGGAAAAGCATGTGGACGTGTCGGGAGGCATTGGATGAGCGACGGCCTGGAAGCCAGCGCAGAGCAGCATCTCGCGGAAATCTGGCAGCGGGCGGTTGACACCCTCTCCCCGGGAGCGAAGGTCTGGGTCTACTCGGCCAAGCCCCTCACTCTCCACAACAACATCCTCATCGTGGCGGTGCAGGACGACCTCACCCGAGCCCAGCTCGAGTCGCGGGTCCGACCCGCCCTGGAGCACGCGATCAGCATGGCGCTGGACCAGGAGACCCGCCTGGTCGTCACGATCGAGCCGAGCCTCGCCGAGACCCACCAGTCTGAAGCGCTATATCAACAAGACGACATGTCGACAAAGGGACCTCGTGCCTATGCCCGGGACTCCTACCGGGGACAGGAGACGTCCTACGGCCAGGACGCCGAGCAGGACGAGGACGAGGAGGACGACAGCGACGAGTTCGTCCCCAGCTGGGCCGAGCGCAAGACCAGCCCGCCGCGCATCGGCACGGTCGCCGAGGCCCGCCTCAATCCCCGCTACCTGTTCGAGAACTTCGTCATCGGCTCGTCCAACCGGTTCGCGCACGCGGCGGCGGTCGCAGTGGCCGAGGCGCCGGGCAAGGCGTACAACCCGCTGGTCATCCACGGCGAGTCCGGCCTGGGCAAGACCCACCTGCTCCACGCGATCGGTCACTACGTCCTCAACCTCTACCCCTCCTCGCGCGTGCGGTACGTGAACAGCGAGGAGTTCACCAACGACGTCATCAACGCGATCCGCGAGAACCGCACCGCCGCGCTCAAGCGCAAGTACCGCGAGATCGACGTGCTGCTGGTCGATGACATCCAGTTCCTGGAGGGCAAGGAGTCCACCCAGACTGAGTTCTTCCACACGTTCAACGCGCTGCACAACGAGAACAAGCAGATCGTGATGACCTCGGACCGTCCGCCCAAGAACCTCACGACGCTCGAGGACCGGCTGCGCAACCGGTTCGAGTGGGGCCTGACGACCGACGTCCAGCCGCCTGATCTCGAGACCCGCATCGCGATCCTTCGCAAGAAGGCGGCGAACGAGAAGCTCACCGCTCCGGCCGACGTGCTCGAGTTCATCGCGAGCAAGGTGCAGACCAACATCCGTGAGCTCGAGGGCGCGCTCATCCGTGCCACCGCGTTCGCGAACCTCAACGGCACGACGGTCGACCTGCAGCTCGCGCAGATCGTGCTGAAGGACCTGATCGCCGAGGGCGAGGAGCCCGACATCACCGCCGGCATGATCATGGCGCAGACCGCGGCGTACTCGGAGTTCTCGATCGACGACCTGTGCAGCACCAATCGCAGCCGCAACCTGGTGCTCGCCCGCCAGATCGCGATGTACCTGTGCCGTGAGCTCACCGACATGTCCCTGCCCAAGATCGGGCAGGAGTTCGGCAACCGCGACCACACCACCGTCATGCACGCCGATCGCAAGATCCGCAAGCTCATGGCCGAGAAGCACGCGGTCTACAACCAGGTGACCGAGCTGACCGCCCGCATCAAGCAGCAGGCGCGCCAGTCGTGACCATTCACACCTGGGGACGGACCTGTGGGAAACCCCACGAGTCACGTGGACATCACGCGTCACGATGTGAACAGGATGTGAACGCCCGAACCGAGTCCACAGGTTCTTGTAGTTTCACCGGAGCTGGCCGCACATCTTGTCCACCGGCGCTCGTCCCGGCGTCGCAGCACGGATCGCGGTTGTCCACCGAGTCCACAGACGCTACTACGACTACTACTCTTCTATACTTCGACAACTCCAGCGGAAGTCACGTCGAGCCCTGTGTGTGGATGACCGATCCGGGCCTTCCCCTGGATGTCTCATCGCCCTCCTGCCGTGGCAGGATTCATCACGACGGCTCCCGTCCCCGGAAAGGCACCAACACGTGAAGTTCCGCATCGAGCGCGACACCCTCGCCGACGCTGTCGCGTGGACAGCGCGCAGCCTGCCCAACCGGCCCAGCGTGCCGGTTCTCGCCGGCCTGCTCGTCGAGACCGCCGCCGACGGTCTGACCCTTTCCGGATTCGACTACGAGACGTCCACCCGGGCGACCCTCCCCGCCGAGGTCAGCGCCGACGGCCGTGCCCTGGTCTCGGGACGCCTGCTCGCCGAGATCGTGAAGTCGCTGCCGGCCAAGCCGGTCGACATCTCGCTCGAGGGCACCAAGGTCCAGGTCGTCTGCGGCAGCGCCCGCTTCAGCCTGCAGACCATGCCGGTCGAGGAGTACCCCCAGCTTCCCGAGATGCCCACGGCCACCGGAACGGTCAAGTCCGAGGACTTCTCGACAGCCGTCGCCCAGGCGAGCGCCGCGGCCGGCCGCGACGAGATGCTGCCGCTGCTGACCGGCGTCCGCCTCGAGCTCGAGGGCTCGACGATCTCGCTCATGGCCACCGACCGCTTCCGCGCGAGCCTGCGCGACCTGCAGTGGTACCCCGAGGCGAGCGATCTCTCGGCCAACGCCCTGGTGCCGGCCCGCGTGCTCAACGAGACGGCCCGTTCGCTCACCGGTGGCGGCGACGTCACGATCGCGGTGTCGTCGGGAGAGTCCGGCGACGGCCTCATCGGCTTCGAAGGTGTCGTCGGCAACGGCACCCGCCGCACCACGACCCGTCTGCTCGAGGGCGACTTCCCCCGGGTGCGCCAGCTGTTCCAGGCCGCGGCGGAGACGGTCGCCTACGTCGAGACGCAGGCGTTCGTCGACTCGGTCAAGCGCGTCGCGCTGGTCGCCGAGCGCAACACCCCCGTCCGTCTGACCTTCTCGGACGGCCAGCTGCTGCTCGAGGCGGGCAGCGGCGACGAGGCCCAGGCCTCGGAATCGATCGAGGCGACCATCAACGGTGCCGACATCTCGATCGGCTTCAACCCCACCTACCTGCTCGAGGGACTCGCGGTCATGTCCGACCCGGTCGTGCACCTGTCCTTCACGCAGCACACGAAACCTGCAGCGATCTCGGGAGTCCAGGAGATCGGAGCCGACCCGGACGTCGCCTTCCGCTACCTGATCATGCCCGTCAGACTGCAGAGCTGAACGCGATCACGTCACCGCACAACGGTCAAAGGGAGCACGGCATGGACATCGGACTCGTCGGACTGGGCAAGATGGGCGGCAACATGCGTACGCGCATGCGCAACGGTGGGGTCACCGTCGTCGGTTACGACCACAACCCGGACATCAGCGACGTCGGGTCGCTGTCCGAGCTGGTGGAACAGCTGCCGTCCCCGAAGGTCGTGTGGGTCATGGTGCCCGCCGGAGACATCACCCGCTCGACGGTCGAGGAGCTCATCGAGCTGCTCGGCGAGGGCGACGTCATCGTCGACGGTGGCAACTCGCGCTGGACCGATGACGAGAAGCACTCGGTGCTCGCGGCCGAGAAGGGCATCGGGTACGTCGACTGCGGCGTCAGCGGCGGGGTCTGGGGACTCGACAACGGCTACGCCCTGATGGCCGGCGGCACCGCCGAGGACATCGCCAAGGTCCAGCCCGCGTTCGACGCCCTCAAGCCCGAGGGTGAGTCCGGGTTCGTCCACGCCGGCCGCGTGGGCGCCGGCCACTTCTCCAAGATGGTCCACAACGGCATCGAGTACGCGATGATGCAGGCGTACGCCGAGGGCTTCGAGCTGCTCGAGAAGGTCGACATCGTCGACAACGTCACCGACGTCTTCGACTCGTGGCGCGAGGGCACGGTCGTCCGCTCGTGGCTGCTGGACCTCCTGGTCAACGCGCTGCAGGACGATCCGGGTCTGTCGAAGGTCCGCGGCTACGCCGAGGACTCCGGCGAGGGTCGCTGGACCGTCGAGGCGGCGATCGACAACGCGGTGCCGATGCACACGATCGCGGCGTCGCTGTTCGCCCGGTTCACCTCGCGGCAGGAGGAGTCGCCCGCGATGCAGGCGGTCGCCGCGATGCGCCAGCAGTTCGGCGGCCACGCCGTCCGTGCGGCCGAGGAGCAGGGGATCGACGCGGCTGCGGCCGATCCCTCGGATCCCGTCTAGGCGTGCACGTCAGCCGACTGACCCTGCACGACTTCCGGTCGTACGCCGACGTCGAGCTCGTGCTCGAGCCCGGGGCGACCGCGTTCATCGGCTCGAACGGCCAGGGCAAGACCAATCTCGTCGAGGCGATCGACTACCTCTCGCGCCTGGACTCGCACCGGGTCTCTGGCGACACGCCGCTCGTCCGGGCCGGTGCCGAGCAGGCGATCGTGCGCGCGGACGTCGTCAAGGGCGACCGCACCGCGCTGCTCGAGCTCGAGATCACGCCCGGCCGGGCCAATCGTGCCCGGATCAACCGCGGCGCCCTCCCACGCACGCGCGACCTGGTCGGCGTGCTGCGGACCGTGATGTTCTCCCCCGAGGACCTCGCGCTCGTCAAGGGTGATCCGTCCGACCGCCGCCGTTTCCTGGACTCGCTCCTGGTGCTGCGGACCCCGCGCCTCGGCGGGGTGAAGGCCGACTACGAGCGGGTGCTCAAGCAGCGCAACACCCTGCTGAAGTCGGCGCGCGGGCGTCGCAACGTCGAGATCGCGACCCTCGACATCTGGGACGAGAACCTCGCGCGGACGGGTGCCGAGCTGGTGGCGGCGCGCCTGCTGCTGCTCGATGCGCTGGCTCCGCACCTCAGCGAGGCGTACCGGCGGGTCGCCGCCGGTTCCGCGGCCGATCGGCGCGACGTCACCGCGACCTACCGCCCGTCGCTCGACCTGGACCCGGACCTGCGTGACCAGCAGGTCATCGAGCAGCGGCTGCTCGAGGAGATCGCCCGTCGCCGAGGGGACGAGCTCGACCGTGGCATCAGCCTGGTCGGACCGCACCGCGACGAGGTCGTCCTGACAATCGGCGAGCTCCCGGCCAAGGGCTACGCGAGCCACGGCGAGTCGTGGTCGTACGCGCTCGCACTGAAGCTGGCGTCGTTCGAGCTGTTGAGGGACGATGACGACGACCCCGTGCTGATCCTCGACGACGTCTTCGCCGAGCTGGACCAGGGACGCCGGCAGCAGCTGGCCGAGCTGGTCGGCGATGCCGAGCAGGTGCTCGTCACCGCGGCCGTCGCCGAGGACGTGCCCGAGGCGCTCAAGGGCCACCGGTTCCGTGTGGCAGGAGGGGAGGTCGTCCGTGAGTGAGCAGGACAACGACGCCCTGGACCTCGCCCGCCAGATCGCCCGGTCGTACCAGGGCAAGGGCGTCCCCGGTGCGCCCGGTCCGCGCCGCCGTTCCAGGCCGGTCAAGCCCTCGCGCGGCAAGAACGAGGACCCCTCGACCATCGCGGACCTGCTCGGCCAGGTCGTGCAGAACCAGGGCTGGGCGGAGAAGCTCGACGACCAGAGGATCTTCACCGACTGGGCCAGGATCGTGGGACCCGAGGTCGCCCAGCACGCGCAGATCGAGGGCTACGAGGACGAGATCGCGCACGTCCGGGCGAGCTCGACCGCGTGGGCGACCCAGCTGAAGCTGCTGGCGCCCCGGATCGTGGCGAAGCTGAACGCCGAGCTGGGCGATGGCACGGTGCTGCGCATCGAGGTGCGCGGTCCCCAGGCGCCGTCGTGGAAGAAGGGTCCCCGGTCGATCCGCGGTGCCCGCGGTCCCCGCGACACCTACGGCTGACGGTCCCGGGTCACTCGGCCGGTGAGACCGCGGACGCGGCGAGGACGAAGAGGCCGGTCGCGGCGGCGAGCCCGCCGAGCACCAGGCCCGCCTGGATGAACCCGTCCCAGCCCAGGACCGGGCGAACACCCACCGCGACCAGGAAGAACAGTGCCCCGGCGCAGCCGGCCAGCGCTCCGATGAACGTCCCGGCGACCGAGCGAGCGGGACCGTGCACGAAGAACGCGACGCCCGCCGTCCACACGAGGCTCACGGCGAGCGCGGCGAGGACGTCGGACGGGCGGTGCCAGCCAGCGACAACCGTCGACGCGCCGGTGAGGGTGATCGCGAAACCGCCCGCTGCGGCGAGGAACGGTCGGGTCACCCGAGGCGCCACGAGCAGGGCCGCTCCGACCGAGCTCGCCACGACGGTCGTGTGCCCGCTGGGCAGGCTGTTGAGGGTGCCGTTGCCGAGATCGGGGCGGTCGAGGATCACGTGCTTGAGCACCTGCGTCGTGAGGTTCGCGCCCGCGATGACGACGGCCGCGGCCAGGGCGAGCTGCACGCGTCCCCGCAGCAGCGCCACGAGTGCGCAGCCCACCACGACGATCACGATCGCGCCGATCGAGACGTAGCCGAGGACGCTCAGCACCGTGAGCTGGGTGTCGCGACCGCCGACCACGGTGTTCATGGCCGACGCGTCCCACCGTTGACCTCGGCTGGAGTGCAGGGCGACGACGACCAGGACGGCCAGCGAGACAGCACCGGCGAGCGTCGCGGCAGCCGCGGCCAGCGCGGTGTCACGGCCTGTCGACAAGGTGGTCATTCCTCTACGATGCCCGACGGGCGGAAAAAGTCGGGCACCCGTTCGTGGCTGGGTGGCCCAGGAACGATTTCCGGGACGTTACGCCTTACAGGATCTTGGTGCCGACCCTGCTGCTTCGTCAAAGCCGCCGTTCTGTGGCTCTCAGGGCCACCCCAGTGGCACGACGCGCGGTCGCGCAAGTGTGGGCAAGCCGTGAGACGTACGACATGCCCCGTATACTGATTGAGTGAGCCAAACTCCAGAACCTGCCGCTTCGTACGACGCCAGCAACATCCAGGTCCTCGAGGGCCTGGAGGCGGTGCGCAAGCGTCCCGGCATGTACATCGGGTCCACCGGAGAGCGCGGACTCCACCACCTCGTCTACGAGGTCGTGGACAACTCGGTCGACGAGGCGCTGGCCGGGTACGCCTCCCACATCCGGGTCGTGATGCAGGCCGACGGTGGCATCCGGGTCGAGGACGACGGCCGTGGCATCCCGGTCGACGAGCACCCGACAGAGAAGATCCCGGCGGTGACGCTGGTGCTCACCTCCTTGCACGCGGGCGGCAAGTTCGGCGGCGGCGGCTACAAGGTCTCCGGAGGACTGCACGGCGTCGGCGTCTCCGTGGTCAACGCTTTGTCGACAAAGCTCTATGTCGAGATCAAGCGCGACGGCTACCGGTGGACGCAGTCCTTCACGTACGGCGAGCCGGACGGGCCGCTGGAGCGGCACGAGGAGACCGACGAGACCGGCACCACCACGACGTTCTACGCGAGCTCGGAGATCTTCGAGACGGTCAACTACAGCTACACGACCCTGGAGAAGCGCTTCCGGGAGATGGCGTTCCTCAACAAGGGCCTCGAGCTCGTCCTGCGTGACGACCGGCCCGACACCGAGGACATGGAGGGCCCGCGAGGCGAGGACCGTCCGCGCGACGCCCGCTTCCGCTTCGACAAGGGCCTGGTCGACTACGTCGACTACATCAACGTCGGCAGCAAGGCGCCCATCCACAAGGACGTCATCTCGATCGAGTCCGAGGACGAGTCCAAGGGCCTCTCGCTCGAGATCGCGATGCAGTGGAACGACAGCTTCATCGAGTCGGTGCACTCGTTCGCCAACACGATCAACACGCACGAGGGCGGCACCCACGAAGAGGGCTTCCGCTCGGCGCTGACCACGACGGTCAACAAGTTCGCCACCGCGCAGGGCCTCATCAAGAAGGCCAGCGACAACCTCTCCGGCGAGGACATCCGCGAGGGACTGACGGCGATCATCTCGATCAAGCTCGAGGAGCCCCAGTTCGAGGGCCAGACCAAGACCAAGCTCGGCAACAGCGAGGCCAAGTCGTTCGTGCAGTCGGTCCTCAACGACGAGCTCGGCGCGTGGTTCGAGCAGAACCCGGCGGAGGGCAAGACGATCGTCCGCAAGTCGATCGACGCCGCGACCGCCCGCATGGCGGCGCGCAAGGCGCGCGACCTCGCCCGCAACCGCAAGGGCCTCATGGGCGGTGGTGGTCTGCCGGGCAAGCTGGCCGACTGCCAGTCGCGCAACCCCGAGGAGTGCGAGATCTTCATCGTGGAGGGCAACTCCGCCGGCGGCTCGGCCAAGGGCGGTCGCGATCCGTACGCCCAGGCGATCCTCCCGCTGCGCGGCAAGATCCTCAACGTCGAGAAGGCGCGCATCGACAAGATCCTGCAGAACGCCGAGGTCCAGGCGATCATCTCGGCGCTCGGCACCGGCGTGCACGACGACTTCGACATCGCCAAGCTGCGCTACCACAAGATCGTGCTGATGGCCGACGCCGACGTCGACGGCCAGCACATCTCGACCCTGCTGCTGACCCTGCTGTTCCGGTTCATGAAGCCCTTGATCGACGCCGGCCACGTCTACCTCGCGATGCCGCCGCTGTACAAGATCAAGTGGACCAACGCGCCGCACGAGCTGGCCTACTCCGACAGCGAGCGTGACGGACTGCTCGCCGCGGGCAAGGAGGCCGGACGCCGCCTGCCCAAGGAGGCGCCGGTCCAGCGTTACAAGGGCCTCGGCGAGATGAACGACTCCGAGCTCTGGGAGACCACGATGGATCCTGCGCAGCGCGTGCTGCGTCAGGTCACCCTCGAGGACGGCGCGGTCGCGGACGAGATGTTCACGATCCTCATGGGCGAGGACGTCGAGCAGCGGCGCTCGTTCATCCAGCGCAATGCCAAAGACGTCCGCTTCCTCGACATCTGACCTGACAGGACATCCAGATGACTGACACCACTCCCCCCGAGCACGACCGCATCGAGCACGTCGAGCTGCAGGTCGAGATGCAGCGCTCCTACATCGACTACGCCATGAGCGTGATCGTGTCGCGAGCCCTGCCCGACGTCCGCGACGGGCTCAAGCCCGTGCACCGTCGTGTGCTCTACGCGATGTACGACGGCGGCTACCGGCCCGACCGTGGCTTCTCCAAGTGCAGCCGCATCGTCGGTGACGTGATGGGTCAGTACCACCCGCACGGCGACACGGCGATCTACGACACCCTGGTCCGCCTGGCCCAGCCGTGGGTCATGCGCGCCCCGATGATCTCCGGGCAGGGCAACTTCGGCTCGCCGGGCAACGACGGCGCGGCCGCGATGCGGTACACCGAGTGCAAGCTCGCCCCCATCGCGATGGAGATGGTGCGCGACATCGACAAGAACACCGTCGACTTCCGCCCCAACTACGACGGACGCTCCCAGGAGCCGACGGTCCTGCCGTCCCGCTTCCCCAACCTCCTGGTCAACGGCTCGGCGGGCATCGCGGTCGGCATGGCCACCAACATCCCGCCGCACAACCTCCGCGAGGTCGCCGAGGGTGCGCAGTGGTCGCTGGCCAACCCCGACGCGTCGCAGGAGGAGCTCCTCGAGGCGCTCATGGAGCGCATCAAGGGTCCCGACTTCCCGACCAACGGCCTGATCGTGGGCACGCAGGGCATCGACAACATGTACCGCACGGGTCGCGGCTCGATCGCGATGCGCGGCATCGTCGACATCGAGGAGGACGCCAAGGGCGGCCTCAGCCTGGTCATCAAGGAGCTGCCGTACCAGGTCAACCCCGACAACCTGGCCGAGAAGATCGCCGACCTCGCGATCAGCGGCCGGGTCCAGGGCATCGCCGACGTCAACGACGAGTCGTCCTCGCGCGTCGGCCGCCGGCTGGTCGTCAAGCTCAAGCGCGACGCCGTCGCCCGGGTCGTGCTGAACAACCTCTACAAGCACACCGAGCTGCAGTCCAACTTCAGCGCGAACATGCTGGCGATCGTCGACGACGTCCCCCGGACGCTCACGCTCGACGGGTTCATCAGCAACTGGATCACCCACCAGATCGAGGTCATCCAGCGGCGCACCCAGTACCTGTTGGACGACGCCGAGGCCCGCGCGCACATCTACCGTGGTCTGGCGAAGGCGCTGGACGCCCTCGACGACGTCATCGCGCTGATCCGTCGCAGCCCCACCGTCGACGAGGCGCGGACCGGACTGATCGCGCTGCTCGACATCGATGAGTTGCAGGCCAACGCGATCCTCGAGATGCAGCTGCGTCGCCTCGCCGCCCTGGAGCGTCAGAAGATCGTCGACGAGCTGACCAAGCTCGAGCTCGAGATCGCCGACTACCAGGACATCCTGGCCCGGCCCGAGCGCCAGCGTCAGATCGTCTCCGACGAGCTGGCCGAGATCGCCGAGAAGTACGGCGACGACCGCCGCTCCCCGATCGTCCCGGCCGACGGCGACCTCTCGATGGAGGACCTGATCCCCGACGAGGAGGTCGTGGTCACGATCACCCGCGGTGGCTACGCCAAGCGCACCAAGACCGATCTCTACCGGGTCCAGAACCGGGGCGGCAAGGGCGTCCGTGGCGCGGCGCTGCGCGGCGACGACATGGTCGACCACATGTTCTCGACCACCAGCCACCACTGGATCCTGTTCTTCACGACCGCCGGACGGGTCTACCGCGCCAAGGCGTACCAGCTGCCCGAGGCCGGGCGTGACGCCAAGGGCGGACACGTCGCCGGTCTGCTGTCGTTCCAGCCGGACGAGCAGATCGCCCAGGTGTTGGCGATCCGCGACTACGAGCAGGCGCCGTACCTGGTCCTAGCCACGAAGAAGGGCCTGGTCAAGAAGACCCGGCTCGAGGACTACAACAGCCCCCGCCAGGCCGGTGTCATCGCGATCAACTTCCGCGACGAGGACGATGAGCTGATCGGTGCCGAGCTCGTCACCCCCGACGACGACCTGCTGCTGATCTCGCGCAAGGCCCAGGCGATCCGCTTCCGCGCGGACGACGAGCAGCTGCGCCCGATGGGCCGGGCGACGTCCGGTGTCACCGGCATGAAGTTCCGCGACGACGACTCGCTGCTCTCGCTGTCGGTCATCCGCCGCTCGGCCGATGCGCTCGAGCAGGTCGAGGTGCCCGAGGCCGAGGACCTGTTCGTGTTCACGGTGACCGACGGCGGGTACGCCAAGAAGACGCCCATCGACCAGTACCGTTTGCAGGGACGTGGTGGACTGGGTATCAAGGCCATGCAGATCACCGAGAACCGCGGCGAGCTGGTGGGAGGCCTGGTGCTGGTCGACACGGACGACGTGATCTCCGTGACGGCTAGTGGACAGGTGACGCGGAGCCTCGTCTCCGGCGTGAACCCCACTGGTCGTGGCACGATGGGTGTGAGCTTCGTGAAATTCAAGGGGGATGATCGGGTAGTGACCATCGCGCGCAACCACGAGGCCCTCCATGACGAGGCCGCGACCGAGGCGACGTCGACCGACGAGGATCAGGACCAGTGACGGACGAAACTGAAGGCACCAGCCCCCCCGTGCCCGGCTCGACGGCCCCGGGGTCGGCTGCGGGCGACGCCGCCCCCACACAGGCCATCCCGCGGATCCCCAAGCCGGCCACCAACGGCAGGCCGGCGATCAACGGCAGGCCTGCGGCCAAGAAGTCCCCCGCGAGCCCGGCGAAGAAGCCTGCTGCCAAGAAGACGGCGCCGTCGCCCGGCTCGCAGACCGACAAGGGTCGTCCCCGTGAGGTCGTCTCGCCGGCGACCTCGACCCGCGACGAGTCCGTGACCGGCAAGGTCGCCGACTCGCCCAACGGCGCCAAGACGCAGCCCAAGGCGGCCGGCCCCTCGGGTCGTACGCTGACCGCTGCCGACTACGCCCGGACCACCAAGCCCTCTCCGGCCACGACCGCGGTGATCCCCGCCGTCAAGGACGTGCCGGGTGCCGGTACCGAGGCGAAGGCGAAGAGGGACCGTGGCCCGAAGGTGAGCCCCGCGCCGTCCACCGGCACCGGCCGTCGAGCCAGCCTGCGGCTGACCCATGTCGAGCCGTGGTCGGTGACCCGTCTGGCGTTCGCGATCTCGGTGGCTTTGATGATCGTGGCCGTCGTGGCCGCGATGATCTTCTGGGTCGTCCTGAACTTCGTCGGCGTGTGGGACCAGATCAACGACTCGCTCACGACGGTGCTCAGCGACGACTCGTCGAGCTTCGACGTCAAGGACTACTTCGGCTTCGGTCGGTTCGTCGGTCTGACCCTCGTGCTGTCGGCGCTCAACGTCGTCCTGATGACGATCCTGGCCACCATCGCAGCACATTTGTACAACCTCGCGGCGCAGCTCATGGGCGGCGTCGAGGTGACGTTCTCCGAGGAGAAGTAGGAACAGCAGCCCCCGGTTGGGGCGGCGCAGAGCGGTGGGGTAGAGTTCATCGCTGTTGCGGGCGTATAGCTCAGCTTGGTTAGAGCGCTTCCCTGATAAGGAAGAGGTCCGAGGTTCAAGTCCTCGTACGCCCACTCAACGAGGAGGTCCAATGAAGAAGATCGTAGCCCTCGGGCTCGCGGTGGCTGGAGTCTTCTGGGCCCTCGGCAGGACGAAGAAGCAGGCCCCGGCCGACACGTGGTCGGCCGGCACCGACAGGGTCTGATCCCCTCAGGGGGCCGTGGCGCAATTGGTAGCGCACCTGCTTTGCAAGCAGGGGGTTAGGGGTTCGAGTCCCCTCGGCTCCACCAACGACGAAGGCTCCCCACCCTGGGTTTGGGTGGGGAGCCTTCGTCGTTGGTGAATCCAAGCGAGCACTCGAGTCGGGCCCCATCGACGCAGGCCCCCTCCGCGGCGCAGCCGCCCCTGGGGCCTGCCCCACAAGGGATCCCCTCGGCTCCCCACGGACAGCGAAGGCTCCCCACCCGGCCCCGGGCAGGGAGCTTTTGTCGTTCCTCAAGCTGACCGCCCACGTTGTCCACAGCGTCCGATCGAGCACCTCCACACCCCCACGGGTTACGCACACGTGTGTACACACCTGTGGATAATTACATCGATGTGTTTCCGCAGGTCAAAGCACAAAAACCGGCAGAATCACGGCGTGCACGAAGCCGTGTGATTCACCGCGTCAGCCGCCCCACGTGCCGCCCTGAGGGGGCAGTGGATCGCCGGGCACACATGGGGGTCGGGGGGCCTTCCGTGGCCCTGAGCGGCGTTTGTGGGTCCCGGTGAGTGGGCAGGCCTGCGGTGGTGGGTCGACCACCGGGCAGATAGCGTCGTCATGACCACCGCACCACAGAGGAGCACGCATGCCGCAGACCGTTCGAGGAGTTGTCGCCCGCACGAAGGGTGCTCCTGTCACCGTCGAGAACATCGTGATCCCCGATCCCGGGCCGGGCGAGGCCGTCGTCGACATCTCGGCCTGCGGGGTGTGCCACACCGATCTGCACTACCGCGAGGGCGGCATCAACGACGAGTTCCCGTTCCTGCTGGGCCACGAGGCCGCCGGCGTGGTGGAGTCTGTCGGCGAGGGCGTCACCGACGTCGCCCCCGGTGACTTCGTGGTGCTCAACTGGCGTGCGGTGTGCGGCAACTGCCGGGCGTGCCTGCGCGGGCGTCCCTGGTACTGCTTCAACACGCACAACGCGAAGCAGAAGATGACGCTCGAGGACGGCACGGAGCTGTCGCCGGCGCTGGGCATCGGCGCGTTCGCCGACAAGACGCTCGTCGCCGCCGGCCAGTGCACCAAGGTCGACCCGACCGCGTCGCCCGCGGCCGTCGGCCTGTTGGGGTGTGGCGTCATGGCCGGTCTCGGTGCGGCGATCAACACCGGCAACGTGCAGCGGGGTGACTCCGTCGCGGTCATCGGCTGTGGTGGTGTCGGCAGCGCCGCGATCGCGGGCGCCCGGCTGGCCAACGCCGCGAAGATCATCGCGATCGACCTGGACGACCGCAAGCTCGAGTGGGCCAAGGGCATGGGCGCGACGCACACCATCAACGCCGGAGCCGGCGACGTCGTCGAGGCGATCCAGGCGTTGACCGACGGTCACGGCGCCGACGTGGTGATCGACGCGGTCGGTCGTCCGGAGACCTGGAAGCAGGCGTTCTACGGCCGTGACCTGGCCGGCACCGTCGTGCTGGTGGGTGTGCCGACCCCCGAGATGCAGCTCGAGCTCCCGCTGCTCGACGTGTTCGGTCGCGGCGGCTCGCTGAAGTCCAGCTGGTACGGCGACTGCCTGCCGTCGCGTGACTTCCCGATGCTGGTGGACCTGTACCAGCAGGGTCGGCTCGACCTCGACGCGTTCGTCACCGAGACGATCGGCATCGACGACGTCGAGGCAGCCTTCGACAAGATGCACGAGGGCACCGTCCTGCGATCGGTCGTGACGTTGTGACCGCGCAGGTGCAGAAGGTCGTCACGTCGGGGCAGTTCGCCCTCGACGGTGGCAGCTGGGACGTCGACAACAACGTGTGGCTGGTCGGGGACGACGCGGAGGTGCTGGTCATCGACGCGCCGCACGACGCGACGGCGATCCTCGACGCGATCGACGGCCGCACGGTCGTGGCGATCGTCCTGACGCACGGGCACAACGACCACATCAACGCCGCGGTGGAGCTGGGCCGGGCGACCGGCGCCCAGGTCTGGTTCCCGCCGGCGGACCGGATGCTGTGGGACGCCGAGCACGACACCCCGCCGGACCAGGAGCTCCACAGCGGGGCGACGTTCGAGGTGGCCGGCACGACGCTGCGGGCGATCCCGACACCGGGTCACTCCCCGGGCAGCACGTGCCTCTACGCACCCGACCTGGGCGTCGTGTTCACGGGCGACACCTTGTTCCAAGGCGGCCCGGGCGCGACCGGCAGGTCGTACTCGGACTTCCCGACCATCATCGAGTCCATCCGCGAACGTCTGCTGCCCCTGCCGCAGGACACGGTCGTCCACACCGGGCACGGCGACGACACGACCATCGGTGCCGAGGCGCCGCACCTCGATGAGTGGATCAAGCGCGGATCCTGAGGATCAGGCCTTGCGGGGCCAGACCAGGTAGGCCAGGACCGCGCCGCCGACGGCCACGGCCGCGGCCACGAGCGGGGTCTTGTCTGCCTGCTTGGCCCGGGTCTTGACGTCGAGCTTGGCCGCGAGCGCGTCGACGGTCTCGCCGAGGTGCTCACGGGTCTCGGCGATCTCGCTCTCCAGCTCCGAGCTCATGAGGTGCTCCCGTCGGTGCCATGGGTGGCGGTGGAGATGTCGGCCTTGACGCTCTCCACCCGCGCCTGGGGCGCCTCGGACACCTTGCTGACCCGGCCCTTGCCGATCAGCCCGGCGATGGCCGCGGCGATGAAGAGCACGACGGTCACGATGGCCGCCGCGATCCACGGCTCCAGGCCCTCGCTGATCGCCAGGATGATCGTGGCGATCAGCGTGCCGAGTCCGTAGAGGGCGAGCGTCCCGGCGACACCGAAGAGCCCGGCCCCCACGCCGAGGCGTTTGCCGCTCGCGGCCAGGTCCTGCTTGGCGAGCTGCATCTCGTCGCGGATGAGCTGGGAGATGTCCTCCGTGGCCTGCACGAGGAGCTGGCCGGTGGACGCCTGCTCGGTGGGGGTCCGTTGGTCGCTCACGACGGATTACCCCCGAGCGGCGCCACTGAGGTCTCGTCCACGGGCGGCTGGCTGCTGGAGCCGGACACCTTGTCGGAGACCTTCGACGCGACGTCGCCGGCGCTCGAGGCGACCTTGCTGCCGGCCTCGGCACCCGCGTGCTTGGCCTGGGTCTGCACGTCGTCCACCACGTCCTGGACCTTCGGGTTGTTCCAGACGTTGGTCGCCTGGGTCTTGATCTGCTCGTAACGCTCGCGTCCAGCGCGGGTTCCGAGCACGTAGCCGGCCGCAGCAGCGGCAATCAGGGTCAACTTCTTCACCGGGGATCACTCCTGGGGTTCGACTGTTCAGGAACTCAGGCGTACCCCGATCACCGCTGCTGACACGGCCGGACGGGACGATCAGGCCGCCGAGCGCAGCTTCAGGGTCACCGAGCGCCCGCTGGTGCGTGCCGTCTCGTGCGACTCGGCGAGCTGCTCGCGGGCGAGCTCGCGCAGCTCAGCCATCTGCGGGGTGACCTCCGCGAGCGTCAGCTCGGTCTCGATGACGTCGAGGTCCAGGCCCCAGACGTCCTCGAGGTAGCGGCGCATCCAGCCCGTGGCGTGGTCCCACCCGGCACGCGGGGTGCCCTCGCCGTATCCGCCGCCGCGGGCGGTGATGAGGAATGCGGGCCGTCCCTTGATCGTCTCGGTGCCGGGGCCGAAGCGGGGATCCGTCGTGACGAGATCGGCCCAGGCCTTGAAGTGCTGCGAGACGCCGAAGTTGTAGAGCGGGACGGCGAAGATCAGGGCGTCGGCGCCGGCGACCTCGTCGGCGAGGGCGGCTGCGGTGGCGAGAGCCTCCACCTGCTCGGGGGTGCGGGCGTCCTCGGGGGTGAAGCCGGCGAAGGCAGCCGTGCCCCAGACCGACGGGTCGACCGGGTCGAGGCCCACGTCCCGGCGGACGACGGTCGCGTCACCGAGCTCCTCGGTGATGGCGGACTCCAGGGTGTCGGCGACGGCGCGGGTGACGGAACCTTCGAGGCGGATGCTGGCATCCAGTCGGAAGATCGTGCTCATGTGTTCAGCTCCTGTGATCGAGGCGGTCCGAGGCGGGCCGCCTTCATATAGTCGTGCAAGCAGAACATATTTGCAACAGACAATATTTCAGGACGATGATCGATGGGGGATATCGGGCTAGACTGGTGCCATGACCGAGACGCGCGTGGGCCCCCCGGAGCAGGCGGGCGCCCCCATCGACCTGGGTCAGGCGCTCAGCGCGCTGCTGCGGCGGTACCTCGCCGGAGCGCGCGACGTGGTGGACGACCTCCCCGGCGGGCCGCGGGGCTACCAGGTCATGTCGGTCGCGTTCGAGGGCCTCTGCGGCAACCAGGCCACGATCGCCCAGCGCCTGGGCATCGACCGCACGGTCATGACCTACCTCCTCGACGATCTCGAGCAGGCCGGGATGGTCGAGCGCCGGCCCGATCCCGCCGATCGACGGGCCCGTCAGGTGGTGCTGACCCCGCGGGGCGAGTCCGTTCTGGCGGAGGTGTCCGGGCGTCTGCAGGACATCGAGCGCGAGGTGCTGGGCGGGCTGGTCGAGGCCGACGCCGAGATGTTCCGTCAGCTGCTGGACCGCGCGGTCGCAGATGCCCCGCTGGAGCACTCCACGTGCGAGGAGTCCGACGTCCCGGCCTGTTGAGCCTCAGTCCGCGGCAGGCGCACCGGCGCCCATGGCCCAACGGATCCCGCTGGTGATGACGATGCCGCTGGTGCGCACCGCGGTCGCCTCGACGATCGGCAGGTACGGCAGGCGCAGCGGGATCCGCGTCCATGCCGGCATCATCGCGACCGCAGCGGCCGACAGCATGCCGTACGGCGCGCGGAGGGCCAGCGGCACCGGCGGGTGGATGAGGATGAAGCGGGCGGCCCGACGCGCCTCGCGGGTCCCCTTGAGCTCCGGCCGGTAGGCCCGCATCATCTCGTCGAGCTCGGCGACCGTCTCGGGCACGTCCACCGCACCCAGGCCGCGCGCGACGTGCGCGGTCTCGGCGACGTACGCGTCGCGGCCCGCAGCGTCGAGCGGCCGCGCCCCGTAGCGGTCGTGGGCGCGCAGGAAGCTGTCGATCTCGGCCACGTGCACCCAGCGGATCAGGTGTGGGTCGGACGCCGCGTACGGTCGACCGTCCGGAGCGATCCCGGTGATGCGGTCGTGCACGGACCGGACGATCGCGATCGCGCGGTCGGCGTCCTCGATCGTCCCGAACGTCGTCTCGGCGAGGAACGTGCTGGTGCGCTGCAGACGGCCCCACGGGTCACCGCGGTAGCCCGAGTGCTGGTCGACGGCCGCCATCGCGAGCGGGTGCAGGGACTGCAGCAGGAGTGCGCGCATGCCGCCGACGAACATCGCGGCGTCGCTGTGGACCCGCTGGATCGCGGAGTCCGGCGGGAACCTCCGAGGACCCTCGGAGAAGTGGATGCGGTCGCGACGGGCCGGACCCTCGTCCCCGGCGATGCGGGAGAAGATCGTGTCGCCGACGCGCTGCCGGACCGTGTTGAACGGGTTCACCCCACCCAGTCTGCTCCTCCCACACCAGAGCACCAGCCCAGATCTGCGGGGCTCTGCACGGTTTCTCCGGCAGGAGAATGTGCAGGAGTCCGCAGATCTGGGCTGGGGCGGCTGGTGCGGGGCGGGTGGGTCAGCTGATGTTCGTCAGCAGCCGTCCGCGTGCCGCGCGGCGCCGGGCCTGCTCGTCCGGGTCGGGGACCGGGACAGCGGCGATGAGCCGGCGCGTGTACTCCTCCTGCGGGTTGCCCAGCACCTGGTCGCGCGGGCCGACCTCGACGAGGCGGCCGTGCTGCATGACCGCGACCCGGTTGGCCAGCGTGTCCACGACGGCCAGGTCGTGGCTGATGAACAGGCACGCGAACTGCAGGCGCTGCTGCAGCTCGGTGAACAGCTCCAGCACCCGGGCCTGGACCGACACGTCGAGGGCCGAGGTCGGCTCGTCGGCGATCAGCAGGTCGGGATCGAGCGCCAGGGCGCGGGCCAGGCTGACGCGCTGGCGCTGGCCGCCGGACAGCTCGTGCGGGAACCGCTCCGCGTACGACCCGCCGAGCTCGACGCTGTCGAGGAGCGAGCGCACCTTGGCGTCGATCTCGGGCTGCGTCATCTCGGTCTGGACGTGCAGCGGCTCGGCGACGCACTGGCCGATCGACATGCGCGGGTTCAGCGACGCGGCCGGGTCCTGGAACACGAAGCCGAACCGCGAGCGCAGCGGACGCAGCGCCCGGTCGTTCAGCCCCGAGATCTGGTTGCCCGACACCTGGATCGTGCCGCTGGTCGGCTGCTGCAGGCCCACGGTCGTGCGGCCGACCGTCGACTTGCCGGACCCTGACTCGCCCACCAGGCCGAGCACCTCGCCCTTGCGGACCTCGAGTGACACGTGGTCGACTGCGCGGAACGCGGGCTGACCGAAGCGGCCGGGGAACTCCACGACCAGGTCCTCGACCTTGAGCACCAGCTCGTTGTCGTCGACGAGGCCCGGCCCGTCCTCCTGCCCGAGGTGCGGCACCGCGTCGAGCAGGGCGCGCGTGTACGGGTGCCGCGGCGACGCGAACAGCTGCCGGGACGGCGCCTGCTCGACGATGTTGCCGCGGTACATGACCACGACGCGGTCGGCCATGTCCGCCACGACGCCCATGTTGTGCGTGATGAGGACGATCGCGGTGCCGAGCCGCTCGCGCAGCGACAGCAGCAGCTCCAGGATCGCGGCCTGCACCGTGACGTCCAGCGCGGTCGTCGGCTCGTCGGCGATGATGACGTCGGGATCGCAGGCGATCGCCATCGCGATGACCACGCGCTGCTTCTGCCCGCCGGACAGCTGGTGCGGGTAGTAGTCGACCCGCTCCTCCGGATCGGGCATGCCGACCAGGTCGAGCAGCTCGACCGCGCGGGCGCGGGCGGCCTTCTTGGAGATCTTCTGGTGGGCCTGCAGCCCCTCGATGATCTGCCAGCCGACCGTGTAGACCGGGTTGAGCGCCGTCGACGGCTCCTGGAACACCATCGAGACCTGATCGCCGCGGATCGGGCGCAGGTCGTTCGAGCGCATCCCGAGCAGCTCGCGGACACCGAGACGGGCCGAGCCCGAGACCTCGGCGGTGGACGGCAGCAGGCCGAGGACCGCACGCGAGCTGACGGACTTGCCGGAGCCGGACTCACCCACGACCGCCACGACCTCGCCGGGGGCGACGTCGAAGCTGATGCCGTTGACGGCCCTGACCTGGCCCGCGTCGGTGCGGAACGTGACCGCGAGGTCGGTCAGCGACAGGGCCGCGACCTTCTTCTTCTCCTGGTCGCTCCCGGCGCCGGTGACCGGGCTCGTCCCGTTCACCGCCTCCACGTCGGTGCCACCGGTGAGCTCCTCGTACTCGTGCGCGAGCTCGGCCTCGTCGGCCTCGCTCGTGTCGCCGCTGCGCGTGCGCAGCAGCGGGTTCAGGATGTCGTTGAGGCTCTCGCCAACGAGCGTCGCGCCCAGGACGATGAGGACGATCGCGAGACCCGGGAACACGCCGGTCCACCAGATGCCCGACGAGGCGTCCGGCAGCGCCTTGTTGAGGTCGTAGCCCCACTCCGCGGCCGCGGACGGCTCGATGCCGAAGCCCAGGAAGCCGAGCCCGGCGAGGGTGAGGATCGCCTCGGACGCGTTGAGGGTGCCGATGACCGGCAGCGACGACGAGACGTTCGAGAAGATGTGCTTGCGCAGGATGCGCGGCGTGCGGACACCGACGACCTTGGCCGCGTCCACGTACGGCTCGGCCTTGACCGAGAGCGTCGCGTTGCGGATGACCCGGTAGTACTGCGGGACGAACACCACGGTGATCGACAGCGCCGCGGCGAGGATGCCGCCGACCGCACCACTGCTGCCGCCCGAGACGACGATCGACACGACGATCGCGAGCAGCAGGGACGGGAAGGCGTACAGCGCGTCCATGACCAGCACGAGGACTCGATCGAGCCAGCCGCCGAGGTAGCCCGACACCAGACCGAGCGGGACGCCGATCAGGCCCGACAGGATGACCGCCAGGATGATGACCTCGACCGCGGTGCGCGCACCGTAGATGACGCGGGACAGCACGTCGGTGCCACCGACGGTGGTGCCGAACCAGTGGTCGGCCGACGGCCCCTGCTGGGTGCCGAAGACGACGCCGCCGGAGCGGTCGGCGTTGAAGTCGTACGGGGCGAGCCACGGCGCGAAGATCGCGACGAACAGGAACAGCCCGACCAGGCCGAAGCCCAGCAGCAGCATGAAGCGCTGCAGGCCGTGCGACTGGCGGACCACCGCGGGGACGAACCGGGACGGCTGGACAGAACGGGTCGACATCAGAACCTCACCCTCGGGTCGACGAACGCCACGATGACGTCGATGAAGAAGCTCACGGCACCGACGATCAGGGCGATGAGGGTCACGATGCCCTGCACCGCCAGGAAGTCGCGCTTGATCAGGTATTCCGACAGCTGGTAGCCCAGGCCCTTCCACTCGAAGGTGGTCTCGGTGAGGATCGCCCCACCGAGCAGCAGGGCGATCTGCAGGCCCATGACGGTCACGACCGGCACGAGGGCGTTGCGGAACGCGTGCTTGTTCATGACCCGGCGCTCGGAGATGCCGCGGGCCCGAGCCGCGGTGACGTAGTCCATGCGGAGCGTCTGCAGCAGGTTCACGCGGACGAGGCGCAGGAACACCCCGCCGGTCAGCAGGCCCAGCGCGAGCGCGGGCAGCAGTGCGTGCTTGAGGACGTCCCCGATGATCGCGGGGTCTCCCCACAGGATCGCGTCGATGATCATGATGTTGGTCTTGGGGTGCACGTCCTGCAGGATCAGCTCGTTGGAGATGCTGGCGCGTCCCGAGGACGGCCACCCGAACGGCGCGAAGGCCAGCTTGAGCAGCAGGCCCACGAAGAAGACCGGCGCGGCGTACACGAGGATCGAGAACAGGCGCAGCAGGACGTCTGGCCAGCGGTCGCGGTACCTCGCGGCGAGGCGGCCGAGGGGGACGCCCACCACGAACGCCACGATGATCGACCAGAACGCGAGCTCGAGCGTCGCGGCGCCGTTCTGGACCAGGATGTCCGACACCTTGCGGTTGTCGGTGAGGGTCGTGCCGAAATCACCGCGGAACAGCCCGGTGAGGTACTCCCAGTACTGGACGAGGATGGGCCGGTCGAGACCGGCGTCGGCCTTGCGCTCGGCGATCTGGTCAGCGGTCAGGCGGCCGCCGAGGGCGGCCTGGATCGGGTCGCCGATGACCCGCATGAGCAGGAAGACCATCGTGACGAGCACCCAGACCATGGGGATCAGCAGTGCCAGGCGGGTGAGCAGGTAACGGGCGAGCGGGCTGAGCTTGCCGCGGCGAGGACCCGACGGTTCGTCATCGGGCTGATCGAGCGGGGCGAGGACTTCGGCGGTGGCCATGTCTTCCTCTTCTGGTGGGACGTACGGGGTTACATGCGGAGGAGGGGCGGACCCGACGTGGGCCCGCCCCTCCTCACGGGATCACTTCGACAGCGAGGTGAAGCGGAACTTGAAGGACGCGTCCAGCGTGTCCTGGAGACCCTTCACGCCGTCGACGCCGATCGCGACCTGCGAACCGGTCAGCAGCGGCAGGTAGGGGACCTCGGACGCGAGACGGTCCTGGATCTTCTTCAGCGTGGCCTCGCGGGAGGCCTTGTCACCGTCGGTGCGCTCGTCGTCGAGGAGCTTGGTCATCGTCGGGTCCGCGAACTCCGTCGCCTCGTCGTTGTAGTGCGAGTTGGTGAAGTTGCCGCTCTTCTTCTTCTCGGTGTCGTACGGCGCGAGGAACGGCGACAGGTAGTTGTCGGCGTCCGGGAAGTCCGGGAACCAGCCGAGCTGGAAGACCGGGTACGCGTCGGCGTTGTACTCCTCGGAGTACGTGACCCACTCGGTCGACTGCAGGTCGACCTTGAACAGTCCCGAGGCCTCGAGCTGGCGCTTGACCGCGTTGTACTCCTGGTCCGAGCTGGAGCCGTAGTGGTCCGGGTTGTACTGCAGCTTGATCGTGACCGGCGTCTTGACGCCCGCGTCGCTGAGGATCTTCTCCGCGGCGGCCTTGTCGGGTGCGTCGCCGTACGCGTCCTTGAACGCCTCGGTCGCGCCGGCCTGTCCGTCCGGCACCATCGAGTACGCCGGGGTGTAGGTGTCCTTGTAGACCTGCTTCGCGAGCTCGGCGCGGTCGACCGAGGACGCCATGGCCTGACGGATCGCGCGCTTCTGCTCGGCGGAGTCGCCGGGCATCGTCGTGAGGTTGAACGTGATGTAGCGCAGCTCGCCACCGGCACCGGTGACGACGTTGAGGCCCTTGGCCTTCTCGAGGTCGGCGATGTCGGTCGGTGTCAGCGAGCGGAACGCGACGTCGATGTCCTTGTTCTTGATGTCGAGCTTGAGGTTCTCCGGCTTGGCGTAGTACTTCATCGTGACCGTCTTGGTCTTCGGCTTGCCGTAGGTGCCTGCGTAGTCCGGGTTGGCCTTGAACTCGGCCAGCTGGTTCTTGCTGTATTTGGAGATCGTGTACGGACCGGAGAAGCCGTTGGCCTTGACCGCGGCGTCGTCGTCGAGGACCTTGTCGGCGGGGTAGGTCTCCTCGTCGACGATCGGACCGGCCGACGTCACCAGGATCTGCGGGAACGTCTGGTCGTTCGGCGCGTTGAGCGTGAACGTGACCGTGGAGTCATCGGTGGCCTCGACGCTCTTCATGGCGCCGAGCAGCGACGACGGGCCGCTGGGGTCGGCGATGTCGACGATCCGCTTGAACGAGAAGGCGACGTCGGAGGCGGTGAGCTCGTTGCCGTTGGCGAACTTCAGCCCGGGCTTGATCTTGCAGACGTACGTGGTGGGGGTCGCGAAGTCGCAGCTCTCCGCGGCGTCGGGAGTGAGCTCGGTGCTGCCCGCGGGGAAGTTGAGGAGGTACTGGTAGACCTGCGTCTGGACGGTCATCGACCCGTTGTCGTACGAGCCCGCGGGGTCGATCGAGACGACCTTGTCCGTGGTGCCGACCAGGACGCCGCTTCCGGACGCCGAGTCGTCGCTGCTCTTGCCCGAGCCGCACGCGGCCAGGGCGACCCCGGCCATGGCGGTCACCGCGATGATCGCGGTACCTCGACGGAAATTCCTCATTGTTCTCCTCTGGTTCGAGCCGTCGCCGGCGGGCAACGGCGGAGAGTCCACATCATGGGACGAGTCTGTTCGGCACGCTACACGCGGCGATGCGGGCTGTAACGGACGCGAACGTTGCATTTTGGTGACGGAGACAACCTATTCCTCCGGAGCCGAGCTGGGCACGTCCGCCTCTCGTCCATCGGCTCGAAAGCCAAGACCTTCGGCCGGATCTTCCGTACCCTGAGACGCCAGAGGAGTGCCATGACAGGGTGTGCGCAGGTGACCGCGGAGCGGCTTCGCAGTGTGCTGGACGCCGTGGCGACGATGTCGTCGGACCTGTCGATCGACGGGCTGCTGGAGCGGATCCTGCGCCAGGCGGGTGATCTCGTGGATGCCGAGAGCGGCTTCCTCGACGCCCTGGACCGTCGCCTCGGCAGCTTCGCGGCGTACGGCATCGACGGTGTCGTGGACGATCAGCACCCGGGTCGCCAGCTGCTGGTCGACCTCCTGGAGCAGGACCCGACCGCGTTCATCGGCGTCCCGATCCGCATCCAGGACTACCTGTTCGGCAATCTCTACCTGATCGGCAAGCGGTCCGGCGGCGGATTCACCCAGGAGGACGAGGAGATCGTGCTCGCGCTCGCCTCGGCCGCCGGCGTGGTGATCGAGAACGCCCGCCTGTACGAGGAGGGCGAGCGACAGCGCCGCTGGCTGGAGGCTGCCGCCGAGATCACCACGACCCTGCTGTCACCGATCTCCCGCACGTCGGCGCTGCTGCTGGTCGCCGATCGGGCCCGGGACGTCGCGATCGCGGACTTCGTCGCCCTGCTCATGCCGGGGGACGACGAGACGCTGGTGGTCGAGGCCGTCTCGGGCCTTCCCGCCGAGGGCATCCTCGGTGGCTCGGTCGACGCCCGGCACAGCATCGCCGGCGACGCCGCGCGCCTGCGCGAGACGATCGTCGTCCCCGACACCGCCCTGGAGCCGCGGTACGAGGCGCACAAGACTCCGTCCTGGCCGGACCTCGGATCGTTCATGGTGCTGCCGCTGCGCAGCGGGGACGACACGGGCGCGCTGCTCGTCGGGTGGCTGAAGGGGAGCGACACCCTGCGCTGGGAGCTCGACCCGATGGTCCCGCAGCGCTTCGCCGACCAGGCCGCCCTCGTCCTGCAGGTCGCTCGTGCGCAGGAGGACCAGGCCCGCCTCGCGGTGTTCGAGGACCGGGACCGGATCGGTCGCGACCTGCACGACCTGGTGATCCAGCGACTGTTCGGGATCGGGCTGATGCTCGACAACACGACCAAGCTCATCCCGTCCCAGACGGCGGCCGACCGGCTCTCCTCGGCGATCGACGACATCGACGAGACGATCATGGACATCCGTCGCACGATCTTCGCGCTGAGCCCCGGCACCGGGACGAGCGACCTGCGGGCCGAGCTCGAGCAGGTGCTGCGCCACTCCGCGAAGCTGCTCGGGTTCACCCCCGAGCTGAGGCTGATCGGACCGGTCGACAGCGTCGTGCCCGACGAGGTCCGCGAGCACCTGATGGCCGTCGTCGGTGAGGCGCTGTCCAACGTCGTGCGGCACGCGCAGGCCAGCAAGGTCGGTGTCGTCCTCGAGGTTGGGCAGGACATCGCGCTCGTCGTGAGCGACGATGGCAACGGACTGAGCGACGGCCAGGCCGGGAACGGCCTGCGCAACATCCGGGTGCGGGCCGCGCTCCTGCGGGGACGGTGCGAGGTCAGCAGCGAGCCGGGAAGCGGCACGACGATCACCTGGACCGTACCGAGGAGCGCATCATGACCGAGTCGCCCATCCGGCTGTTCCTGCTCGACGACCACGAGGTGGTGCGCCGGGGGCTGCGGGACCTGCTCGAGCAGGAGCCCGACATCGAGGTGGTCGGCGAGTCGGGGCTGGCCCAGGACGCGGCCGTCCGGATCCCCCAGGTCAAGCCCCACGTCGCGGTGCTCGACGCCCGGCTGCCCGACGGGTCGGGCGTGGACGTGTGTCGCGACGTCCGGTCGGCGGACCCGGAGATCGCGGTCATCATCCTCACCTCGTACGACGACGATGACGCCCTGTTCGCCGCGATCATGGCCGGCGCCGCGGGCTACGTGCTCAAGCAGGTCCGCGGCACCGACCTGGTGGACGCCGTGCGGCGGGTGGCCGCGGGCCAGTCGTTGCTCGACCCGGCGGTCACCCAGCGGGTGCTGTCCCGCATCCGGGAGGGCCGGCCCGCGGAGGACCCGTTGGCCTCGCTCACGAAGCAGGAGCGCCGCATCCTGACCCTCATCGGCGAGGGCCTGACCAACCGTCAGATCGCCGCCGAGATGTTCCTGGCCGAGAAGACGGTCAAGAACTACGTGACCCAGCTGCTGTCCAAGCTGGGCCTCGAGCGCCGCACCCAGGCCGCGGTGCTGGTGACGCGTCACGGGGCGGCTGTCCACCGCGACCACTAGGCGTCGGGCGGCTG
Source organism: Aeromicrobium chenweiae (assembly GCF_003065605.1). GTDB lineage: Bacteria > Actinomycetota > Actinomycetes > Propionibacteriales > Nocardioidaceae > Aeromicrobium > Aeromicrobium chenweiae. The sequence goes on from NZ_CP026952.1 coordinate 26,008, forward strand.
GTGGTCGACCGTTAGTCTGGGGGGCATGAGCCACAACGATCACCTCGCGGACTTCGACCCTGACATCGCAGCACTTCTCGATGCCGAGCTGCACCGTCAGCAGTCGACGCTCGAGATGATCGCCTCGGAGAACTTCGCTCCCGTCGCGGCGCTCGAGGCGCAGGGCAGCGTGCTGACCAACAAGTACGCCGAGGGCTACCCGGGCAAGCGCTACTACGGCGGCTGCGAGTTCGTCGACCAGGTCGAGACGATCGCGATCGACCGCCTCAAGCAGCTGTTCGACGCCGACTACGCCAACGTCCAGCCGCACTCGGGCGCCACCGCCAACGCCGCGGCGCTGCACGCGATCGCCACCAAGGGCGACACGATCCTCGGCCTGGACCTGGCCAACGGCGGCCACCTGACGCACGGCATGAAGCTGAACTTCTCGGGCAAGCTGTACAACCCGGTGGCATACCACGTGGTGCCGGAGACCGGGCTGGTCGACATGGACGAGGTGCGCTCGCTCGCCCACGAGCACCGCCCGACCGTGATCATCGCCGGCTGGTCGGCGTACCCCCGCCAGCTCGACTTCGCCCTGTTCCGCGAGATCGCGGACGAGGTCGGCGCCCGCCTCTGGGTCGACATGGCCCACTTCGCCGGGCTGGTCGCCGCAGGCCTGCACCCGAACCCGCTGCCCCACGCGCACATCGTCACGACCACGACGCACAAGACGCTCGGCGGACCGCGCGGTGGAGCGATCCTCACCAACGACCCCGAGATGGCCAAGAAGATGCGGTCCGCGGTGTTCCCGGGCCAGCAGGGCGGACCGCTCGAGCACGTGATCGCCGCCAAGGCCGTCGCCTTCAAGATGGCGCTGGAGCCGGAGTTCACCGAGCGCCAGCAGCGCACGATCGAGGGTGCGCAGATCCTGGCCGAGCGCCTGCTCGCCGACGACATGACCGCCGCTGGGGTCAAGGTCCTCAGTGGTGGCACCGACGTCCACCTCGTCCTGGTGGACCTGCGGGACTCCGAGCTCGACGGCCAGCAGGCCGAGGACCGGCTGCACGAGGCCGGCATCACGGTCAACCGCAACGCCGTCCCGAACGATCCGCGCCCGCCCATGGTGACCTCGGGCCTGCGCATCGGCACGCCTGCCCTCGCCACCCGTGGGTTCGGTGCGGAGGAGTTCACCGAGGTCGCCGAGATCATCGCGGCCGCGCTGCAGCCCGGTGAGGTCGATGTGGAGTCCCTCCGCAAGCGGGTGACCGTGCTGGCCGAGCGTTACCCGCTCTACCCGGACATCACGCCGTTCACGAAGTGAACCGCGACGCACCGGTCAGGTCCTGGTTCACACCAGGCCTGATCGGGCTGCATACGTTCGCCGTCGTGGCGATCGTGTTCTGCGTGGTCATGGGCCTGTGGCAGGCCGGGGTCTACGATGATCGCCAGGTGCACGAGCAGGCCGACAAGCGTGCGGTGCCTCGGGTGGAGCTGACCGACCTGTGGAAGGCGGACAGCCCCTTCCTGAAGACGTACAACCACCGTCCGGTGAGCTTCGAGGCCCAGTTCGCGCCGGCGGACCAGCAGATCTGGGTCACCGGCAAGGAGCAGGACGGACGTTCTGGCGCGTGGCTGGTGGCTCCCGTGCAGGTCGTGGGCGGCGACACACTGCTCCTCGTGCGCGGGTGGGCGCCGGAGCCTGGCGCGCTCCCGGGGGTGCCGGCAGGAACGGTCCCGGTCCGGGCGGTGCTGGAACCCGGCGAGAAGAACGCCGGTGCGTTCGACCCGGCCACGCGGACGATCGGCGCCGTACGGATCCCGACCCTGATCAACGAGATGCCCTACGACCTCTACTCGGGCTTCGCCATCAGCACGGACGCCGACCTCAGCGGCGGGCTCGAGCCGGTGCCGCCGCCGGTGCCCTCGGACGTCCCCTGGACCACGGGTCTGCGCAACCTGGCGTACGCGCTGCAGTGGTGGGTGTTCGGCCTGTTCGCCGCCTTCATGTGGTGGCGCATGTCGACCGAGATCCGGTCCGCTTCGAGGGCGAAGGTAGCCTGAGATGGTGAAGAATCCCAGCGGTCCCCTGCGTCCCTACCAGGTTCTGGCGACCATTGTCGGCCTCAACCTGATCTTCGTCTTCACCGCTGCCATCGCTCAGCGCGCGACCGACGACACGTCCTGGTGGAACCGCAACGACGGGCTGATCCTGGTCATCGACCAGGTGCACGGACTGCTGTTCATGGCCCTGCTCGTGCTCATCGCGGTGCTGTCGACCCGCAACAAGTGGACGCCGTGGTTCACGATCTCCACGATGCTGCTCGCGACGATCCCGTTCGTCAGCTTCTGGGCCGAGCGCCGGACGACGCGCAAGGTGCACCACGACCAGGACCACGTCATAGCCGGTTGATGCCGGCCGTCACCGTCCGGTGAAGCTGGCCTTCCCGGGCCCGTCGCGCAGGAACGACTCCATGCCGTTCTGCAGGTCGTCGGTCGCGAAGAGCTCGGCGGCGATGCGGGTCGTGTGAGCGTTGGCCTGCGGCACCCCGCCGGCCTCGAAGTGGCGCAGGATCTGCTTGGCGGCGCCGAATGCGCGGGTGGGCCCGACCGCGACCTGGCGCACGACGTCCAGCACCGCGTCGTCGAAGCCGTCGACCGGGAGCACGCGGTTGACCACGTTCCAGCGCTCGAGGGTCTCCGCGTCGTAGAGCTCGCCTGAGAAGACGAATTCCTTGGCGCGCCCGACGCCGGCCCGGGCGGCGAGCCGCTGGGTGCCGCCCATCGTGGGAGTGAGGCCGATGACCCGCTCGACGAGACCGAACTTCGCCTTCTGCGAGGCCAGGATGATGTCGCAGGCCACGGCCACCTCGAACGCCCAGGTGAGCGTCAGGGCGTGGGCGGCGAAGAACGTGGGCACGTCGAGCGCCTCGATGCGGTTCGGCAGCTCGAGCATGCGGTCGTAGAGCACCTGCGTGTCGGCCTGCGTCTTCTGCGCGTGGAACTGCGCGACGTCGACGCCACCGGAGACGATCTTTCCGTCGGCCCGGACGAGCAGGGCCCGGGGCAGGTCCGCCTCGACCTCGTCGAGCGCCCGGTCGAGCTTGTCGTGCAGCTCGAGCGAGTACAGGTTCACCGGCGGGGCGCTGAACGTCAGGACCGCGATGCCCTCCGACGTCCGTTCGACGGTGACGCTCATCAGTGACCGATCGGACCGGCCGGGTCGTACGATCCGCCCTTGTCCGCGATCGCGTTGCGGTAGGCCAGGATCGCGGCGAGCACGGCCGTCACGAGCAGGATCCGGCGGAAGGGGTGGCGCCCTGAGGTCTTCGACATGGCGCCCACGATAGCCAGCGGACAGGTCGTCGTCTCCCCAGCCCGCCGAGGCGCCGGAGTTGGCCGTTCGTGGGAGGATGGGCGCCAGCACATCGAAAGGAATACCCCTGTGGCCTCGCAGCTCATCGCGACCTTCACGACCAACCACGGCAACATCGTCGTGGAGCTCTTCCCCGACCACGCACCCGAGACGGTGGAAAACTTCGTCGGCCTCGCCGAGGGCACGAAGGAGTTCCTCGACCCCGAGACCCGTCAGCCCACCAAGAAGCCGTTCTACGACGGCCTGGTGTTCCACCGCATCATCAAGGACTTCATGCTGCAGGGCGGCGACCCGCTCGGCACCGGAACGGGTGGCCCCGGCTACACGTTCAAGGACGAGTTCCACCCGGACCTGAAGTTCGACCGCCCCTACCTGCTCGCGATGGCCAACGCCGGACCGGGCACGAACGGCTCGCAGTTCTTCATCACGCTGGTCCCCACCGCGTGGCTGAACCGCAAGCACACGATCTTCGGCGAGGTGGCCGACGACGTCAGCCGTGCCGTGGTCGACAAGATCGGGCAGGTCCAGACCGACCGGTTCGACAAGCCGGCCGAGCCGGTCGTCATCGAGAAGCTGACGATCTCGCGCAAAGACGGCTAGCTCGTGAACCTCCCTGCGGAGGACTATCGCTGCTACCGGCACCCCGACCGCGAGGCGTACATCTCCTGCCAGCGCTGTGGGCGGTTGATCTGCCCGGAGTGCATGCGGGAGGCCTCGGTCGGGTTCCAGTGCCCCTCGTGCATCGCGGAGGGCGCGAAGACCGTACGACAGCCCAAGAACCTCGCCGGCGGTGCCATCACGCGCACCGCCGGCGTGGCGTCGTTGGCGATCATCGTCCTCAACGTCCTCGCCTACCTCGTGACCGCGGCCACGGACGGGCAGCGCGGCTCGTTCTTCGGCGACGGGGCCATGGTCGGGTACTACGTCGCCGACGGCGAGATCTACCGCCTGCTGACCTCGACCTTCCTGCACGCGGGCATCCTGCACCTGCTGTTCAACATGTACGCCCTGTACCTGTTCGGCCCGTTCGTCGAGCGGGCCATCGGCACAGTCCGGTTCGTCGTGGCCTACCTGACCATGGCCATCGTCGGATCGGTCTTCGTGTACCTGCTGGCCGCTCCGGGCACGGTCACGATCGGCGCCTCGGGAGCGGTGTTCGGCCTGTTCGGCATGGCCATGATGCTCCTGCTGAAGGCGAAGCAGGACATCACGACACTGCTCGTGCTGCTCGCTATCAACGCGTTCATCAGCGTGGCGGGCAGCAACATCAGCTGGCAGGGGCACCTCGGCGGCTTCGTCGCCGGCGTCGTCCTCGGCGCGGTGGTCGCGTACGGACCGCGCGAGCGCAAGCAGCTGCTCCAGGCCGCGGTCCTCGCGGTGATCTGGGCGGGCGTCATCGCCGCAGTCGTGCTGCGCACGGCGTCCCTGACGAGCTGAACGACCGCCCAGGGTGTGAACTACAGCGGTGTGACTATCAACAGGTTGTGCACACCGGTGTGGATAACTACACGGGTGTGATTCACTCCCACTTCATCGCGAAGCCGAACGCGGCGACGATGAAGCCCATGCCGATGACCAGGTTCCAGTTGCCCAGGTCCTGGTACCACTCGAGGAACGACGGGTAGTTGATGTCCTGCCCGTTGAGCACGTAGAAGACCACGATCCAGATGAGGCCGATGATCGCCGAGGTCACCATCGCGGGACCTGCCCAGCGGTTGCCGATCCGCTGGGGCTGCGGACCCTTGGAAGTCTTGTCTTTCGCCACGTGGTGCTCCGGATGGTTGCTGCGGCTGTCGCCGCGTCGTAGGTGGTCTCGGATAGCCTAGTCGGCGTCCGACCAGGGAGGAATGCGGCATGGCCAAGCACGGCACGCACGCGCGCCAGCAGGCACCCCTGGTCGTGCTCCTGATCTTCGTGATCACCGGCTTCCTGTTCGTGGCCGCATCGGTCAGCGCGGACGGCACGGACCTGCGACCGGCCGGCGGCGACATCGCGTCCCTGCTGCAGGAACGCTCCCAGCGCATCGACGCTCGGCGCACCGAGGCCACGCTGCTGCGCTCGGAGATCGACGACCTGTCCTCGAGCGTCTCGGGCTCCAGCCTCGACAAGCTGCGCAAGCGGGTCCGCGCCCTCGAGCCGGCCACCGGCCTGACGCCGGTACGGGGACCGGGCGTCCGGGTCACGCTGACCGACGCCCCCGACGCGGGGGACCTGTCCGGCGTCGACCCCAACTGGCAGGTCGTGCACCAGCAGGACATCCAGGCCTACGTGAACGCCCTGTGGGCCGGTGGAGCCGAGGCGATCTCGCTGCAGGGCCAACGGCTCATCGCCACGACCGGCATCCGCTGCGTCGGCAACGTGGTGATCCTGGACGGCGTCCCCTACTCCCCGCCGTACGTCATCGAGGCGGTCGGTGACCAGGCCGGCATGAACAGCGCGATGATCACGTCGCCCGACACCGCGAGCTACGCGGCGTACGCGCAGCGCTACAACCTCGGGCTGGACATCGAGCAGCTCGACTCGGTCGGCATCAAGGCGTACGCCAACCCGATCGCACTGTCCCACGCGACAGTCCCGGCGTCCTAGGCGAAGACACCGAGGACGCCGGGAGCACGTCAGTCGCCGAACACTCCGCCGTTGGTGTCACCGTCGCCGGGGGTCGGCGGCTCGTCGGTGTCCCCACCGGGCGTCGTGGGCTCGTCCCCACCGCCGTCCCCGCGGTTGGTCGAGACCGTCAGCCGGATCGTCGAGCCGGGCGAGACCATCGTGCCGCCGCCCACGGACTGCGCCGTGATCTGGTTCTCCGGTGACGTCGAGTTGGGGTCCTCGGTGACCTGTGACTTCAGGCCGACGTCCTCCAGCGCGCTCTTGGCGTCCTCGACGTCCATGCCGACGACGTTGGGCACCTCGACCTGACCCTTCGACACGATCAGCGTGACGCTCGATCCGACGTCGACCGGCGTGCCGGCCGGCGGGTTGGTGTTCAGCACGGTGTCCTTGGCCTCGGTGCTGTCCTGGGTCTCCTTCTTGACCGTCAGGCCCTTGCCCTCGAGCAGCGCCTTCGCGTCGGAGTACGAGTACCGGACGAGGTTGGGGATCTCCACCTGGTCGGGACCGGAGCTGACGATGAGGCTCACCGTCGAGCCCTCGTCGACCTTGGTGCCGGCGCGCGGGTCCGTCTCGATGACGTCGCCCTCGTCGACGTCCGAGCTGGACTGCTCGGTGGTGTCGCCGACGACGAAGCCCGCGTTCTCCAGCACCGTCGTGGCATCCGGGACGCTCTGGCCGCGGACGTCGACGACCGCCTTCTGGGGCGTGGGCTTCTCGTCGCTGTCGAACGCGCCGGTCAGCCACAGGACGCCGAGGATCGCTGCGGCGATGACGCCGACGATGGCCGCGACCGCCCACCACGTGCCGCGACGGTCCTCGTCCTCGTCGTCCTCCGGGTCGGTGCCGTTGCTGGGCGGCGGCAGGACCGGTGCGGCAGGCGCCACGGCGGTCCCGCCCGGGACGACCGCGGTCGCCGCGGTGGGTGCGTCGACCGGAAGGCCGGCCAGGACGCGCTCGATGTCCTTTCGCATGTCGGCCGCGCTCTGGTAGCGGTCCTCGACGCGCTTGGCGAGCGCCTTGGCCACGATGCGGTCGATGTCCTCGCTGACGTCGGGGTTCAGCTGCGACGGCGGACGGGCCTCCTCGCGGACGTGCTGATACGCCACGGAGACCGGGCTGTCGCCGACGAACGGCGGACGGCCGGTCAGCAGCTCGTACAGCAGGCAGCCGGTGGAGTAGATGTCGCTGCGGGCGTCGACGGTCTCGCCGCGGGCCTGCTCCGGGGAGAGGTACTGCGCGGTGCCGATGACGGCGGCGGTCTGGGTCATGGCCGAGGACGTGTCGGCGATCGCGCGGGCGATGCCGAAGTCCATGACCTTGACCTGGCCGGACGGGGTCAGCATGACGTTGGCCGGCTTGATGTCGCGGTGGATGATGCCGGAACGGTGGCTGTAGTCCAGGGCGCTGAGCACGTCGGCAGTGATGGACAGGGCGCGCTCGGGCAGGATCTTGCGGCCGTTCTCGGCGCCCCGGAGGATGTCGCGCAGGGTCTGCCCCTCGACGTACTCCATGACGATGTACGGCACGTGGCTGCCGTGCTTGTCGATCGACTCGCCGGTGTCGTAGACCGCGACGATCGACGGGTGGTTCAGCGCGGCCGACGACTGGGCCTCGCGCCGGAACCTGGCCTGGAACGTGTCGTCCGCAGACAGGTCGCTGCGCAGCTGCTTGACCGCGACCGTACGACCCAGGCGGAGGTCACGGCCCACGCGCACGTCGGCCATGCCGCCACGGCCGAGCAGTCCGCCCAGCTCGTAGCGGTCGCCCAGGCGTATGGTCTCGTCGCCGGATTCGGTCATGGTGTCAGTCTCCCAGAGTGAGTGTCGCGGAGGATGCCGCGGGATTCAGGCGCTGTCATTTGCCGAGCACTGCCTCCATCACGGACTTGGCGATGGGACCGGCGAGGCGTCCGCCGGCGATCTCGCTGCGGGCGGTGTTGCTCGACTCGACGAGCACGGCCACTGCGACCTCGTCGTCGCCGTCCTTGGCGTACGAGACGAACCAGGCGTACGGCGGCCGGTCCGCAGTGGACTGGGCGGTGCCGGTCTTGGCCCCGACCTCGATGCCCGGAATCTGCGCGGAGGTGGCGGTGCCGACCTTGACCGTGCTGACCATCATCTCCCGCAGCTTGCGTGCGGTGGTCGGGCTGACCGCCTCGCTGTGGCGCTGCGGCTGGGTCTTGTCGAGGACGCGGAGGTTGGGGGCACGGACGGTGTCGACGATGTACGGCTTCATGACGTTGCCGTCGTTGGCGATCGCTCCGGCGACCATGGCCATCTGCAGCGGCGTGGCGGCGACCTCGTACTGGCCGATGCCCGACTGGGCCAGCTGCGGCTGCTCGAGCGTGGTGTCGGCGGAGGTGAAGCGGCTGGGGTTCATCGGCAGGCCGGAGAGCGGGTCGGTGCCGAAGCCGAACTTCGCGGCCTGCGCGGCGAGGTCCTTCTGGCCGACCTTGAGCGCCAGGGCGCCGAAGGCGACGTTGCAGGACACGTTGAGCGCCTGCTCGAACGTGATGCGGTCGCCGCCGCAGTTGCCGCCGTTCTCGTTCGGCAGCGTGTAGGTGATGCCTCCGCCGAACGACAGGCGGGCGCCGGCCTTGACCTTGTCGTCGATGTCGTCGACGACGCCGTTCTCCAGGGCCGCGGCCGCCGTCACGAGCTTGAACGTGGAGCCGGGCGGCAGGGTCTGCTGGGTCGTCCGGTTGAGCATGGGCTGGTCGTCGTCCGTGGTCAGCCTCTGCCACGTCTTCTGCACCTTCGCGAAATCGTGGCTCGCGAGGCTGTTGGGGTTGTACGACGGCTGGCTCACCATCGCCAGGATCGCGCCGGTCTTGGGGTTGATCGCCGCGACGGCACCCTTGGTGCCCTTGCCGAGCGCCTCAAGGCCGTCGGCCGCGGTCTTCTGCGCGAGCGGGTCGATCGTCACCTCGACGCTGCCGCCCTTGGGCTGCTTGTTGGACAGCAGGTCCACGACGCGGTTGACGAACAACCGGTCGTCGCTGCCGGACAGCACCCGGTTCTCGGAGTTCTCCAGCCCGCTGCGCCCGAAGACGTACGAGAAGTAGCCGGTGATCGGGGCGTACAGCCCACCCTCGGGGTACTTGCGCTGGTACTTGTACTCGTCCTTGGACTTGACGCTCTCGGCGATCGGCTTGCCGTCGACGAGGATCGAGCCGCGGTCGCGGGAGAACTCCTCGTTGATGACGCGCTTGTTGCCGTTCTTGGCGTTGAGGCTGTCGGCCTCGACGAACTGGACGTAGTTGATGTTGACCAGGAGCGCCAGGAACATCACGAGGCAGGCGATGCCGAGGTTGCGGATCGGTTTGTTCATGACAGCTTCACCACCTGGGTCGGCTCGTCGCTCTCGAACGCGGAGATCTCCGGGGCGGGCCGCCGCGTCTGGTCACTGATGCGCAGCAGCAGGCCGATGATGGCCCAGTTCATCACGATCGACGAGCCGCCCTGGGCCAGGAACGGCGTGGTCAGGCCGGTCAGCGGGATCAGTCGGGTGACGCCGCCGACGACGACGAACACCTGGATCGCGATCGACAGCGCCAGGCCCGCGGCGAGCAGCTTGCCGAACGCGTCACGGCAGGTCAGGGCGATCCGCAGGCCGCGCTCGACGATGAGCCCGTAGATGAGCAGGACCGCCATGAGTCCGGTGAGCCCGAGCTCCTCGCCGAGAGACGCGGCGATGAAGTCCGAGAAGCCGAACGGCGTGAGGTTGGGGCTGCCCTGGCCGAGCCCCTGGCCCAGGATCCCGCCGTGGGCGAGCCCGAACAGGCCGTTGATGACCTGGTAGTTGCGGTCGGGGTCCGAGAACGGGTCGAGCCAGGCGTTGACGCGCACCTGCACGTGGCCGAACGCGAGGTAGCTCAGGTAGGCGCCGGCGGCGAACAGCACGCCGCCCACGACGAGCCAGCCGGGCCGCTCGGTCGCGATGTAGAGCAGCACCACGAACAGGCCGAAGAACAGCAGCGACGAGCCGAGGTCGCGCTGGAAGATGAGGATGCCCATGCTCAGCAGCCAGCCGGCGAGGATCGGGCCGAGATCGCGGCCACGCGGCAGGTCGATGCCGGCGACGCGACGACCCGCGAGCGCGAGGGCGTCGCGCTTGACCACCAGGTAGCCGGCGAAGAAGATCGCCAGGCAGATCTTCGCGGCCTCGCCGGGCTGGAAGCTGAACGGGCCGAGACCGATCCAGATGCGCGCGCCGCGGATGTTGCGACCGATGCCGGGCAGCAGCGGGAGGATCAGCAGGACGATCGCGGCGAAGCCGAACGTGTACGTCAGCGTCTGCAGGCGACGGTGGTCGCGGACCACGATGAGGACGAGGGCGAACGCCACGATGCCGAAACCGGTCCACATCAGCTGACCGTTGGCGAGCGCCTTCCAGTCGGGGTTGACCTGCTGGTAGCCCAGGTCGATGCGATAGATCATCGCCAGACCGAGGCCGTTCAGTGCAATGACCAGCGGCAGGAGCACCGGATCGGCGTACGGCGCGACCCGGCGCACCACGAGGTGGGTCGCGATCGCGACGACGATCAGCGCGCCGCCGAGCTTGTAGGTGTCGGCCGGGATCGTGCCCTCGACGCCGAGGCCCACCGAGGCGTACGCGGCGATGCCGATGAAGACCGCCAGGACGGTCAGGAAGAACTCTGCCCCTCTGCGCTTGCGGGGGACCCAGACGGGGGTCGTCATGGCATCCACACCACGTTGGCCGAGGTCGGCGTCTTGGTCGTCCGGGACGGCGCGGGCGTGGACTTGCGCGTGGGTGTGGGTGTCGGGGTCGGGGTGGGTGCGATGACGTCGAGCTCGGCCACGGTGCGGCGGGCGTCGGCCTTGCTGGAGGCCTCGACGCCGTCCTCGATCTCGCGGCGCTGGAAGTCGCTGAGGGAGGACAGCTCGATGTCGGTCAGCTCGTCGACGTGCGACAGGGTGATGCCGGGGATGTCGACCTGGACGCCGCGGTAGATCGCGACCCGACCCTCGCTCGCGGCGACGTAGAACTGGTCCTGTGACCAGTTGTAGGCGTACGCCCCGCCCGCCGCGAGGATGGCCGCCACGACCACGATCGCCGCGGTCCAGCGGAACCAGCGTCGACGCGCGGGCGGCTGCGGCGCGTACCGGAGCTCCTCGGGATCGAGCTCGACGGCGGAGTCGCTGCCGCTGGACGCCGTGCCCGTGCGCGGGCGGGCCTGGTTGGCGGCCGCGCCCACGAGCTGGGGCTGCCCGTCCGACGACGACAGGTGCGGGTCGGGCTCGGTGCCCTTCTCGACGAACTCGGCGATCACCACGGTGACGTTGTCGACGCCGCCGGCCTCCAGCGCGAGGCGGACGAGCTCGGTCGCGGCCATGTCGATCGTCTCGGCGCTCAGCGCGCGTTGGATGACGTCGTCCTCGACCATGTCGGTCAGGCCGTCGCTGCACAGCAGGTAGCGGTCACCGAGCATCGGCTGGATCCAGCTGAGGTCCGCGGCGTTGTCGTCGCGACCCAGCAGCGCCCTGAGCAGCAGGGAGCGGTGCGGGTGGACCCGGGCCTCCGCGCGGGAGATCTTGCCCTCCTCGACCAGGCTCTGGACGAACGTGTGGTCGGTGCTGATCTGGGTGAGGGTGCCGCCGCGGAGGCGGTACGCCCGGGAGTCGCCGAGGTGGGCGACGGCCAGCTTCTCGCCGTCCCAGACCATGACCTCGAGCGTCGTGCCCATGCCCTCGACGGCGGGGTCCTCGCGGATGAGCTCGCCGAGGCGGTCGTTGGCGAGCTTGACCGACTGGTCGAGCGCGTCGATCGCGCTGACGTCGAGGTCGCGGTCGAGCCGGCGAATGATGTGCATCGCCTCGGACGAGGCCAGGTCACCGGCAGCCGCGCCGCCCATGCCGTCCGCGATCGCCAGCAGCCGGTCGCTGGCGTAGCCGGAGTCCTGGTTGGTCGAGCGGCGCAGACCGGTGTCGGTGAGCGCGACGTATCGATAGGTCAGGGCTGTCATGGCCTACTTCTGCAGCTCGACGATGGTCTTGCCCAGCCGGACCTGGATGCCGAGGCCGATCGGGATGGGAGTCGTGATGCGCTGGCTCCCGAGGTAGGTGCCGTTCGTCGACCCGAGGTCCTCGACGAACCACTGCTCGCCGTTGGTCGCGAAGCGCGCGTGCCGGGTCGAGACGTAGTCGTCGTCGAGGCGGATCGCGGCGTCGGTCCCGCGTCCCAGCAGGATCGGCTTGTCGCCGAGCGGGACGCTCTGTCCGGTGTTGGGGCCGGAGACGACCTGCAGCTTGGTCGGCACGCCGCGCGGGGTCTTGCGGGACTTGGTCGACGGCGCCTTCTGCTTGGCGGGCCGCGGGGTCGCCGGCGCCTTGGTGCCGAAGATGTCCGAGCGGATGACCGAGACGGCGGAGAGGACGAAGAGCCACAGCACGGCAAGGAAGCCGAGCTTGATCAGCGTCAGCGTGAGCTCGGACATCAGTGCGCCTCGCTCATGCGGATGACGATGACGGTGTTGCCCAGGCGGATCTCCGAGCCGTCGGTGACGACCGCGGTCGAGACCTTGTGGCCGTTCAGGATGACTCCGTTCGTCGAGTTGAGATCCACGATCGTCACGGTGGTCTCGTCTCCGCTCTGGTGGATCTTGATCTGGGCGTGGCGGCGGGAGATGCCGGGGTCGTCGATCTTGAGGTCCGCCTCGTTGCCGCGCCCGATGACCACACCCGGCGCCTGCAGCGGGTGCTTCATGCCGTTGACCTCGATCACGACGTTGGACGAGCGGACCGCCGTCTCGGTCATGCGCTGGCCGGCCACGGGGGTCACGGACGCGTTGGTGCGGCTGCGCACCCGGAACCGTCCGGTGCTGAGCTCACCGGTGCGCTTCAACGTGATCTCCAGCGGCCCGGCCAGCGTGTAGCGCTGCTCCACCACGTGCTCCTTGACGAGCGTGGACAGCTCGTCGGTCAGCGTGGTGCTGAACGGGTTGAGGCGTTCGTAGTCGGGCGGCGACAGCTCGACCGTGAAGTCGTTCGGGACGAGCATGCGATCGCGGGAGAGGATGTGGGCCGAGTTGTCGACCTCGCGCTGCAGGGCCGCGGCGATCTCGACGGGCTGCACGGCGCTGCGGAAGGCACGGGCGAACGCGCCGGTGACCGCTCCCTCGAGTCGTTGCTCGAAACGCTGCAGCACCCCCGCCATCTGCTCTCACCTCTTCGTCGATTCGGTCGCGTCCCCAGTGATCGTATCGGGACGGGGCGAAGAGGCGAGTCATCGCGGAGGGGGCAGCCGTGGAAACCTCGCCGCAAGGGCCTGTTAGACTTGCTCACCGGTCCCCGGGTTCGCTCGAGGACCGCAGCACGAAAACACTGCGCGGGTGGCGGAATGGTAGACGCGCTGGCTTCAGGTGCCAGTGTCCGCAAGGGCGTGGGGGTTCAAATCCCCCCTCGCGCACAGAAACAAGAAGGGCCCGACCGGGTTTTGGTCGGGCCCTTCCTTGTTTGTGTATTCAGCCGGAGCCTCAGGCCTCGGCGCCCACGATCTTGCTCTTGGGGTGCTCGGCGAAGTCCTTCGGGCTGAACTCGCCGTCCTGCAGGTGCTTCTCGATGTCCTCGAGGCTGTGCCCCGTGAGCTCGGGCAGCAGGCGCCACACGAAGACCCACGCCGCGACGTTGAACAGGCCGTAGAGCCAGAACACCTGACCGACGCCGAACGTGTCGATCATCGTGAGCAGGGTCAGCGTGATCAGAAGGTTGGTGGACCACAGGGTGGCCGACTGCACGCTCGTCCCCGCGCCGCGGACGGCGAGCGGGTAGATCTCCGAGCCGGTGAGCCAGCCCATGAGCTGCAGACCGCCGGCGTTGAACAGCATGAACACGATCAGGCAGGCGATGACGAACGGGATGTTGTCCTTGCCCGCGTTGTCGGTGACGAACAGCGCGCCGAGGACGAACAGGGCGATCGCTGCGCCGGGCACCATGATCAGCGTCAGCCGGCGACGGCCGACCTTGTCGACGATGATCAGGCCGACGATCATCATGATCAGGTAGGTCACGCCCAGTGCGACGCTCACGCGCAGGGCGGCGGAGGTCGAGAAGCCGTTGTCCGTCAGGATCGTCGGCGCGTAGTAGATGATCATCTCGATGCCGGACAGCTGGGTGAAGGCGGCGATGCCGCATCCCACGATCAGCGCGGGTCGGACCCACGGCTGGCGGAGGCCGCTCCAGCCGCGGTTGCTGCGCTTGGTCTCCTTCTTGCGCTTCTCCAGCTCCACGATGTCCCCGAGCTCCTCGGAGATGTTGAAGCCCTCGGGGCGCACGCGCTCGAGCACCGCCTTGGCGTCGTCCTTGCGGCCCTGCTTGACCAGCCAGCGGGGGCTCTCGGGCAGCCGGAGCTGCAGGATGAGCATCGCCAGCGCGGGAGCGGCCGCGGCACCGATCGAGATGCGCCAGTCGACCTGCTCGGAGGCGCCGACCAGGGTGGCGATCACGATGCCGACGCCGATCGCGAGCTGGAAGCACAGGACGAGGCGCCCGCGGATGGCTGCCGGCGCCATCTCGGCGACGTACATCGGGACGGTCTGGGTCGCGCCGCCGACCGCGAAGCCCAGCAGCACGCGGGCCAGCGCGAGGAGGACCGCGCTCGGTGCGATCGAGCACGCGAGGCTGCCGACGATGAACACCACGCAGATCAGCAGGATGGTCTTGTGCCGGCCCCAGCGCTCGGACAGCAGGCTGCACGTCAGGGCGCCGATGACCGCGCCCAGCAGGATGCCGGCGGCGATGGACTGCTCCATCGCGTGACCGGTGTCGAACTCGTCGCCGATCTGCAGCAGCGCGCCGGAGATGATGCCGGTGTCGTAGCCGTACAGCAGCCCGCTGACGGCAGACACCATCGCGACCATCAGCATCAGGCCGTTGAGCGCCTTGGGCTGTGCCTCGTCCTGCGTCTGCGTCTGGCTCATCGGTCCCCCGGTTGTGTGTGACGGTCGCAGGACACATACCCCGCAACCGCGGGGTCACACGTACGTCCCCCAGAGCCGTCGGCAGCGGTCGCGGTGCGTACGCCACCGATCGCCCGGGGCGCGGTGCGTACGCCACCGTTTGGGCCCGGATTTCGGCTCAAACGGTGGCACAAGCACCGCCCCCCGCGGCGGATCGGACTACGGCCGGAAGGCGTTCGAGATCGCCTCGGCAACGCGTTCTCGCGCCCGGCCCACCACCGCAGCGGCGGCGCGGCGATGTTTCACGTGGATCGTCGGCGGTCAGGACGAGGGTTCGGTCTCCGCGTCCGCGTCCAGGTCCGGATCGCCGGGCTGACCGGTCGGCTCGGCGTCGCTGGTGGAGTGCGTCACCGGGCCGTTGCCCAGGACGTCCTCGGGCCCGAATCCGCTCGTGTCGTCCAGGGGCTGGGGGTCGTCGCTGTCCTGGGGCTGCGCCGCAGCCGTGGTGTCGCTCATGGGTTCTCCCTCCGCATGCCCGGCGACTCTCGCCGGTGTGGTCGCCGTACCCAGTTGCCGTGCCGTCACTCCACGGTCAGAGCAGGCCCTTGACGTACTCGGCCTGGCCGAGGTGCTTCAGGTCGTCGTCGAGGATGCTGACCAGCCGGACGGCCAGCGTCACGGGCGGGTCCCACGACTCGTCGACGATGCGGTCGAGGTCGTCGTTGCTGAGGGCGTTGACGTACTCCTGGGTCACCTGGGTGACCGCGCGGGCGTAGCCGACGAGCAGCTCGGACGTCGTCGTGACGGCGCCGACCTCGTCGCTGGACTGGCCGTAGCCGGTCTCCGCGGCGTCGAACGGCAGACCGAAGCGCTGCTGCCAGCCCGCCGAGGTCCAGACCTCGTCGGTGCCGGCGACGTCAGCGATCTGCGCGTCCTGCACCCGCAGGAGGTGCCAGACCAGCCAGCCGATGGTGTTGGCGTCCGGGGCGATGCGATGCGCGAGGTCCTCGGGTGAGAGCCCGTCGACCGCGATCTCCGCTCCTTCGCCGATGCGACCGAACGCGTCGGCGAGGATGTCCGCGGCGGTGCTCATGAGCCCGGCCATTCGCCGGTGGCCCGCTGGAAGCCCTTGGCGCCCTGACG
The DNA here is from genome assembly GCF_003065605.1 of Aeromicrobium chenweiae. Lineage (GTDB taxonomy): Bacteria > Actinomycetota > Actinomycetes > Propionibacteriales > Nocardioidaceae > Aeromicrobium > Aeromicrobium chenweiae. Next base: position 42,033 of record NZ_CP026952.1, read on the forward strand.
CTGGATGACCGCCTTGACGACCGAGTAGATCGCGCCCTGCAGCACGGCGGCGACCAGGATCTCCTTGAAGTCGTACTCGGACTGGAGCGGACCGGGCGGATCCGCGTCCTCGCCGGCGCTCACGCGTTTCCAGATCTGCTTGAACAGCAGGCTGGCGACGAGTCCGCCGACGATCGAGCTGACGAGCCCGACCGGCCGGTAGAGGATCTTGGCGGACGTGCTGGGTGTTCTCGTGGCTGGCATGAGGGCCTCAGGCTTTCGCGAAGACGTCGGTGAGGGTGGAGTTGAACGCGTCCAGGTCGTCGGGGTTGCGGGACGTGACGAGGTCCCAGCCCGACGCCGAGCAGTGGAAGACGGTCTCGTCGACCCACGTGCCGCCTGCGTTGGTGATGTCGGTGCGCAGGCTCGGGAACGAGGTCAGCGTCTTGCCCGGCAGGACGCCGGCCTCGACCAGCGCCCACGGTCCGTGACAGATGGCCGCGATCGGCTTGCTCGCGTCGACGAACGACTTCACCAGCGCGACTGAGTCGGCATCGGCGCGCACCTTGTCGGCGTTCACGGTGCCGCCGGGCAGGATCAGCGCGTCGAAGTCGTCCGCGGAGGCCTCGGAGACGGTCAGGTCCGGGTCGAAGGTCTCGTCCTTGTCGACGTCACCCACCATCGACTGGACCGGCTCCTTCGCGGGAGCGATCAGCGACGGGGTCCCTCCGGCATCGAGGACGGCCTGCCACGGAGAGGTGAGCTCGACCTTCTCGACGCCGACCTGCGAGGTCAGGAATGCAATCTTCTTGCCGGTGAGTGCAGACATGCGATCTCCTTCGAAAACAGTCGTGCGGCCGCCAAGCCCCCGAGACATGGCGACCGCACGAGCACGGGGATGGTCAGCTGGCGATCTTTTCCTGCCGGACCACGGCGGCGCGTTCGCCCTCGGTCATGCCGCCCCACACGCCATAGGGCTCACGGACGCGGAGCGCGTGCTCGCGGCACTGCTCGATGACGGGGCACCGCATGCACAGCTGCTTGGCGGCCTGCTCACGTCGCTCACGTTTGGCTCCTCGCTCGGCCTCGGGCGAGAAGAAGACGGAGCTGTCGACCCCCATGCACACGCCTTGGTACTGCCACTCGTAGGCGTCCATCATGGGTCCGGGGAGGCGATTGACGTTGACCATGTGGGAGGTATGCCCCTCCGGTTGCACTTTCAAACATGTGTGGATCACATCTACCGACCGGTAACATCAGCGGCATGACTTCTGCCGCTCGTACGACCCCCGCCGACGCCGGATCCCGCGTGATCATGGAGATTGACGGCGCCGTCGCGTACGTGACCCTCAACCGTCCCGACAAGCTCAACGGCATCGATCTCGACACGATCGACGAGCTCATCGCGGCGGCCACGACGCTGCAGCAGAACACGGAGATCCGGGCCGTCGTGCTGCAGGGCAAGGGACGCTCGTTCTGCGCGGGCCTGGACTTCGCGTCGGCCTTCCAGGACAAGAAGCGTGTCGCCCGGTACTTCTTCGCCGGCCCGCGCACGGTCAACCGGTTCCAGCGGGTCAACCAGGTCTGGCGCGAGCTGCCGGTGCCGGTCATCGCGGTCGTGCAGGGCCACTGCTACGGCGCCGGCCTGCAGCTGGCGTCGTGCGCGGACTTCCGCTTCACCACGCGGGACGCCACGTGGTCGATCCTGGAGGCCAAGTGGGGTCTGGTGCCCGACATGGCCGGCACCGTCCCGTTCAGCGAGCTGCTGCCCGCGGACGTGCTGATGCGCCTGGCGATGACGGGCGAGCAGATCTCCGGCGAGCGGGCGGCCGAGCTGGGCCTGGCGACCGAGGCGTCCCCGGACCCCCTCGCCGCGGCGCTGGAGCTGGTCGAGCAGATCGCCCAGCGCTCGCCGGACTCCGTGGCCGCGACCAAGCGCCTCGTCTACGGGACCCGCCGCGGTGGGTTGCGCGCGACGTACCGTCTGGAGCGCCGGCTCCAGTCCGCGATGTTCAAGGCGCGCAACACCGCGATCGCCCGCAAGGCCGGCACCGCGAAGCAGACGCCCGTCTTCGGCCCGCGGACGTTCGGCTGATTCTCCCCGTCCGTGCTCGGTTGCTAGGGTTCTGGAGTGACTGACGAGAACCCCCAGCAGGCCCACGACAGCTCCTCCGCGCCGAAGAAGGTCGCCAACCAGTACGAGCGCGACTACGACTACACCAAGTACTGGGACAACCGCGACTACGAGAACGGCGCCGAGCAGATCGCGATCCGGCGGCTGCTCAAGGGACACCACTACCGCAAGGCAGCGGACATCGGCGGCGGCTTCGGCCGGCTGTGCCTGCTCCTGCGGACGTTCGCCGACGAGGTCACCCTGGCCGAGCCCGCCGCGTCGCAGCTCGAGGCGGCCAAGAGGGTGCTGGCCGGCACGGACATCAAGCAGGTCCAGATGCAGGCCGACGACCTGAAGTTCGCCGACGGCGAGCTCGACCTGGTCACGATGGTGCGGGTCATGCACCACATCCCCGAGCCGACGGCCGAGTTCGCCGAGATCTCCCGCGTCCTCGCGCCCGGCGGCACCGCGATCATCGAGGTCGCCAACTACGGTCACTTCAAGAACCGTCGCCGCCACAAGAAGGAGGGCATCCCTCTCCCGACCGAGCCGGTCGACATCCGCCAGACCAAGGCCGACGAGCCCGACGCGATCGCGTTCGTCAACCACAACATCGACACGGTCGTCGGCCAGCTCGCTGCCGCCGGCCTCACCCTCGAGAGCAAGCTGTCGGTCTCCAACCTGCGCAGCCAGACCCTCAAGAAGGCCCTGCCCAAGAGCGTCATGCTCGCGGCCGAGCGCATCACCCAGAAGCGTCTGGCGAAGAGCAACTTCGGACCCAGCATCTTCCTGAAGCTCCGCAAGGCCTGATCCACACCGCGCTGGGCCTGACGTTCCTGCCGACACGCCAGGCGTGTCGGGGTTGAAACGTCAGGCCCAGCGGCGTTGGTGGGGTCAGGTGGTGGCGAAGCGCCGGGCCGAGCGTTCCTTGGCCTTCGCGGCCTCGACCTCCCGGTCCTTCGGCGGGGCCGAGGTCACGAGGTCGTCGAGCAGGTGACCGGTCAGGTGGGCGATCTCGTCGACGGCTCGCCAGAAGACCTCTTCATTGGCCTTCGACGGCTTGCTGGATCCGCTGATCTTGCGGACGTACTGCAGGGCGGCGGCACGGATCTCGTCGTCGCCCGCGGCGGGCTCGAAGTTGTGGAGCGTTCGGATGTTCCGGCACATGAGCTCAGGCTAGGACGATCGCGCCGCCCTGCCCAGGGTCGTGGGGAGTCAGTTCTCGTCCTCCCACCAGTCGCGGGCCGCGTCCGCGGAGTCGGGGTAGTCGGCGAACACGCCGTCCACGCCGGCCTCGAAGAAGGCCCGCAGTTCACCGAACACGTCGCCCTTGGTGCGCGGGTCGGTGCCGTCGCGGAAGTCCGCCGGGAGGAACTGGTTCTCGTCGCGGAACGTGTAGACCGTGACCTTGAGGCCGGCGCGGTGGGCGTCCCTGACGACGTTGGTGGGGGCGGTGAGGAATCCCGCGGCGTCACGCGGGATGACGCTGTTCTTCTCCGGCCCGAGCCACGAGGCGTACGACGCGACGCGGCGCAGACCCGCGGGCGACATGAGGTCGGCATACGTCCGAGGGTCGCCCTGGGCGACCAGGTCGTACGGCGCACCGCTCGCGGACGTCAGCTGCGCCAGCGGCACCCGCGTCCGGCGCGAGAGGGCCCGCAGGTTGCTGGTCTCGAACGACTGGATGATGACCTTCGAGCGGGCCGAGTCCAGCCGGTGCCGGCGCAGCTCGCGCAGGAGCGGGCGCTCGAGCGGCAGCCCGATCGAGCGGAAGTACGTCGGGTGCTTGGTCTCGGGCGCGACGCCGATGGTCCGCCCACGCCTGCGGCTCTCCCGCTGGGCGAGGTCGAGCACCTCGTCGAACGTCGGCACCTGGAAACGTCCGTCGTAGCGGGTGTTGGCCGGGCGGACCGCGGGCAGCCGCTCCTTGGCGCGCAGGGTCCGCAGCTCGCGCAGCGTGAAGTCCTCGGTGAACCACCCCGACACCGCCACGCCGTCGACCGTCTTGGTGGTCTTGCGCTGAGCGAACTCCGGGTGGTCGGCGACGTCCGTGGTGCCGCTGATCTCGTTCTCGTGCCGGGCCACCAGCACGCCGTCCTTGGTGCTGACGAGGTCCGGCTCGATGTAGTCCGCGCCCAGCCTGATCGCCAGCTCGTACGCCGCGAGGGTGTGCTCGGGCCGGTAGCCGGACGCGCCGCGGTGCGCGAAGACGGTGATCTGCTGGGCGCGGTGGTGGTCGGGGCGGTCGTTCGTGACCGTCGTGGAGGCGCCGGCGACCGACGGCACGGCCGTGATCCCGGTGGCGAGGGCGGCCGCAGCGATGAGGTGCACGGCCCGGCGAGCTGGCTGGTGGAGAAGTGTCATGTGCCACAGCCGACGCCCACCGGGTGACGACCGCGTGCACACCGCTCCCCCGTCAGGTGAACAGTGCGGCGATCTCTAGAGCGCGCCGAGGCGCGTGAGGACGTCTCGGACGTGCTTGAGCGCATTCTTCTCGGCCAGGCCGGTGGTGTCGTCGAAGTACAGCCCGTCGCCGATGAGCTGGATGGTGCGGGCCAGCGACTCGTCCTCGAGGTGCTCCAGCAGCACCGTGAACCAGCCCTCGCGCAGGTCCGCGAGCGCGGCGGACGCGCGCGAGTCGTTCTCCTGGGCGATGCGGCCTGCGGCGATGAGCGCGCGGTCGAAGTCGCTGCCGGAGTTGATCGACGTCGTCAGGTAGAAGTCGACCGGGCCCTTGGCGGCGGTGCGCATCTTCTCGACGTCGGTCCTGCCCTGCTCGCGGAGCCGGGTGAGCATCCCCTCGACGAGGGCGTCCTTGCTGTGGAAGTGGTACAGCAGCCCGCCCTTGGAGACGTGCGCCTCCGCGGCGACCGCGTCGAGCGTCGCGGACCGGCTGCCGGCGAAGACCAGGAGCGTCTCGAAGGCGTCGATCAGGCGATCGCGGGTCGAGCGTTCCTCGTCGGGCATGGCCCCACACTAGCGGCGCCCTGACGGGCCGCTCCCTGGAGAGGAATATCACCACCGCCGTGGTCGTTGCTGTACCGGCTGGACGGTAAAGTTCTCCGGACGGCCAGACGCGAGTGAGGAGGACGGCATGACCACGATCGACACCACCGGCACCATGAACGTGAACAGGGCAGGACCCCGGGAATGGGCTGCTCTGGCCGTCCTCATGCTGCCTGTGCTCATGACGTCGGTGGACAACACCGTGCTGAGCTTCGCGCTGCCGGCGATCAGCGTCGACCTGAGGCCGAGCGGCACTCAGCTGCTGTGGATCGTGGACGTCTACGCGATCATGCTCGCGGGCCTGCTCATCGCGATGGGCAGCATCGGTGACCGGTTCGGTCGGCGCCGACTGCTGCTGATCGGCTCGGTCGGTTTCGGCGTCGCCTCGCTGCTGGCGGCGTTCAGCCAGGGACCCGCGATGCTCCTGTCCGCGCGCGTGCTGCAGGGCGTCTTCGGCGCGATGCTCATGCCCTCCACGCTGTCGCTGATCCGCAACGTCTTCCACGACCCGCGGGACCGGCGCGTCGCGATCGCGACGTGGGCCGCGATGTTCTCCGGTGGCGCGGCGCTCGGCCCCGTGCTGGGCGGCTGGCTGCTCGGGCACTTCTGGTGGGGGTCGGTGTTCTTCATCAACGCCCCGATCATCATCGCGTTCGTCCCCTTGGCGCTGTTCCTGCTGCCGGAGTCGCGCGATCCCGAGCCGGGGCCGCTCGACCTGCTGTCCATCGGACTGTCCCTCGGGGCGATGCTGCCGCTGGTCTTCGCGATCAAGAACGTCGCGGAGCACGGCCTCACCGACGTGACGATGACGGCCTTCGCGGTCGGCGTGATCGCCGCGTGGGCCCTGGTGCGGCGTCTGCGGACGAGCGCGTCGCCGATGATCGACATGACCCTGTTCCGCAACCGGGTCTTCAGCGGCGCGATCCTGGCGAACCTGCTGAGCTTCATGGGGTTCACGGGCTTCCTGTTCCTGGGCTCGCAGCTGCTGCAGCTGGTGCTGGGCCTGTCGGCGATGGACGCCGCCCTGGTGCTGCTGCCCGGTCTCGCGGCGACGGTCGTCGCGGGGTTCGTGGCCGTCCGCCTGCTGCGGATCGTCTCGGCGCGGGTGCTGGTGACGGCGAGCTTCGTGGCGTCCGCCGCCGGCTACGCCATGACGGCGCTGAACGGCACGCCGACGGTCGTCTCGATCGCGGTGGCGTTCGCCGTGATGGGCGTCGGGATCGGCATGGCCGAGACCCTGACCAACGACCTGATGCTCTCCAACGTCCCGTCGTCGAAGGCCGGTGCGGCGTCCGCGATCTCCGAGACCGCGTACGAGATCGGTGCGGTGCTCGGCACGGCCATCCTGGGCACGGTGCTGACCTCGACGTACCGCTCGCACCTGACCTTCAACGCGGTCGTCCAGTGGGGCGACCGGGACGGCTCGTTCGAGACCCTGGGCGGCACCCTCGAGGTGGCCAAGTACTACCCCAACATGGTCGGCGAGGGCCTGATCGAGTCGGCGCGGTCCGCGTTCGACCTGGGCGTCCAGTACACCTCCGCCGCAGCGATCGTCATCGCCCTCGCCGCTGCCTTCGTCTCCTGGAAGACCCTCAAGCACGCCTGACCCCCGAATCCGCGAGTGGCGCAAACTGGAGAAAGTGGGACGGCGTGTCGTCCACTCTTGCGCCACTCGGGGGTCGGGTTGCGCCATTCGCGGACGGGATTGACGTCAGGGCGTGGGGCCCAGGAGGCCCGAGCGGATGCGTTGGACCGCGCGGTCGTCGCCCAGCTCGGGGCGTGCTGCGGGATGGCTCCGGTAGAAGTCGACGAGCTCTGCGATCGCGTCGAGGCTCGAACCGGCCGTCGCGATCGGCAGGTGCACCTCTGTGGGTGCCCGGCCACCGACGGATGACTCACCGAGCGTCTCGCGTGGGCCGGTGACGGTCGGCGGCACCCGCCCCTCGAGCACCGCCACGGGGGCGGGGTCGACCCGCAGCGTGACGGAGAGGACGTCGTCCCACGCCAGGGCGTAGGTGCGGACGTACCCGTGGGACCGCACCTCGGTCGGCGTGAGCTCGAGCCGGTTGAGGCGATAGTGCCCGCGGACGAGCCGGACGATCATGGGTGCGCCAAGGGCGAGGACCACCGCCGTCACGACGACCGGGGCCCACGCGCCGTCGTACGAGCTGGTCACGGCCAGCAGGCCGATCCCGAGGAAGAACGCCAGATAGCCGCCGGCCACCCCGAGCAGGGCGTAGGCGGTCGGGGCGTCGCCCGGCACGACCAGGTGTCCGTCACCGGTCCGGACCGCCAGCCGACCGCGGGCGAAGCGGGCCCGGACGTTGCGGGCGAGCACCACCAGCGTGCTGGCCCCACCCACGACGGCGCCTGCGACGGTGACGACGCCCGCTGTGTCGCGCGGGACCAGCAGCACGAAGACGGCGGTCGTCCCGACGACCAGCAGCGCGAGCACGCCCACCACGAGCGTGGACCGGACCGGGCGATGCTGCGTCCAGCGAGAGGCTTCGATCGATGCCGTGGTGGTCATGGTGCTCATCATCCTTGGCCGTGCTGGCGACGTCATTGCCGAACTCCTTCAGTCCGTCGTCGATCGACTCGCGGACCTCCTGCGGGACGAGCCACCGTACAGGCCACCGGACTGGCGCGCGAGCACGACGCGGATCTCGTCCGGCTCGGAAACGGCTGGGACGGCGGTGCCTCGCGCGGGATCGCCGGGGCAGGAGAGACTGGGCGCATGTCCCTGAAGCACAGCCTGCTCGCGGTCCTGGTCATGCTCGTGTGGGGTGCCAACTTCGTCGTCATCGACGAGGGGCTCGACGGGGTCCCGCCGCTTTTGTTCCTCGCGATGCGCTTCGTCTTCGTCGCGTTCCCGCTGGTGCTCTTCATCCCACGGCCGCAGGCTCCCGTGCAGGTCGTGGTCGCGGTCGGGACGCTCATGAGCCTGTGCCAGTTCAGCTTCCTCTACATCGCGCTGGACCTCGGTCTGCCCGCCGGGCTCGCCTCGCTGATCCTCCAGGCGCAGGTCATCTTCACGATCGTCATCGCAGCGGTCGTCCTCAAGGAGACGCCCACCCACCGCCAGGTGCTCGGCGCGACGATCGGCACCGCGGGGCTGGGGCTGGTGATCATCGCCCACGGCGCGTCGTCCCCGGTGGTCCCCGTGCTGGTGATGCTGTGCGCCTCCCTGTCGTGGGCCGCCGGCAACGTGGTGGCCCGCAGCGCGGGCGTCGCGTCGGGGCTCTCGCTCGTCGTCTGGTCGGCGCTCGTCGTCCCGGTGCCCGCGTTCCTGCTGTCGCTCGTGATGGACGGCAGGGACGAGATCGGCCACGCCCTCACGCACCTGTCCGGCGTGGCGATCGCCTCCACGGCGTACACCGCGATCGGCGCCTCGCTGATCGGCTACGGCATCTGGAACTCGCTGCTGGCGCGCTATCCGGCCGGTGCCGTCGTCCCGTTCGTCCTCCTGGTGCCGGTCGTGGGCATCGCCGTCGCGTGGCTCGTGCAGGACGAGGTCCCGACGCTGCTGGAGGTGGCCGGCGGGGTCGTCATGCTGGCCGGCGTGGCCGCGGCGACGATCAGCCGGCGCCCTACGCGAGCAGCGACGCCCGAGCCATCGCCGCCAGTCGGGTCCGCATGACCTCGGGGCTGATGCGGGCGCTGTGCGGGGTGGAGTTGAGCAGGCCGAACGTCGCCTGCACCGCGGCGCGGGCCTCCGCCGCGTCGAGGTCGTCCCGCAGCCGCCGCAGGACGTCGACCCAGATGTCGATGTACGCCAGCTGCAGCGCCCGCACCTCGCGGCGCCCCTCGGCGCCGAGATTTCCCCACTCGCGTTCCTGGATCACGATCAGCGCGGGGTGACCGAGCGCGAACTCGATGTGCCACGCGATGAGCGCGTCCAGCGCCGCCGACGGGTCGGTTGCCGCGCGGGCCCGCGCGCGGCCCTCGGCGAGGAGCTGCTCGCTGATGGACGTCAGCGCCTGGGCGAGGATGTCGTCCTTGCCCGCGAAGTGCTTGTAGAGCGCCGGGCCGGAGATGCCGCACGCGCCACCGATGTCGTGCACCGAGACGCCGTGGAAGCCACGTTCGGCGAACAGGGTGGCCGCGGTGTCCAGGATCTGCTCGCGCCGGGTCGTCACCGTGCCAGTGTAGCGGCGTCAGGTTAATGACTGTTAACCTGACGCCATGCGTGAACTCGTCGAGCAGCTACGTGACCGCCTCGCCACCGTCCGCGAGGGCGGCAGCCAGGCCGCCCGCGAGCGCCACGTGGCCCGCGGCAGGCTGCTCCCGCGCGACCGGATCGACCACCTGCTCGACCCCGGCTCGCCGTTCCTCGAGCTCGGCGCCCTCGCGGCGTACGACATGTACGGCGGCAGCGTGCCCAGCGCGGGCATCATCACCGGCATCGGCCGGGTCAGCGGCCGCGAGTGCGTGATCGTCGCCAACGACGCGACGGTCAAGGGCGGCACCTACTTCCCGATGACGGTCAAGAAACACCTGCGCGCGCAGACCGTCGCGGAGGAGAACCACCTGCCGTGTCTGTACCTCGTGGAGTCCGGCGGTGCGTTCCTGCCGATGCAGGACGAGGTGTTCCCCGACCGCGAGCACTTCGGGCGCATCTTCTACAACCAGGCGCAGATGTCCGCCAAGCGGATCCCGCAGGTCTCGGCGGTCCTCGGCTCGAGCACCGCCGGCGGCGCGTACGTCCCGGCGATGAGCGACGAGACCGTCATCGTCAAGGAGCAGGGCACGATCTTCCTCGCCGGCCCCCCGCTGGTGAAGGCCGCGACCGGCGAGGTCGTCACCGCCGAGGACCTCGGCGGTGGTGACGTGCACGCGCGCACGTCCGGCGTCGTCGACCACCTCGCGGACGACGACGAGCACGCGCTGCAGATCATCCGCTCGATCGTCGGCACGTTCGAGCGCCCGACCAGCGAGCCGCCCCCGCACGAGCCGGTCCCGCCGCGGGAGGACCCGCAGGAGCTGTACGACGTCGTGCCGGTCGACTCGCGCACCCCGTACGACGTGCGCGAGGTCATCCGCCGGGTCGTCGACGACTCGCGCCTGCACGAGTTCAAGCCGCTGTACGGCGAGACGCTGGTGTGCGGATTCGCCCGGATCGAGGGCTACCCGGTCGCGATCCTGGCCAACAACGGCATCCTGTTCAGCGAGTCCGCCCTCAAGGGCGCGCACTTCGTGGAGCTGGCCAACCAGCGCGGCATCCCGTTGGTGTTCCTGCAGAACATCACCGGCTTCATGGTCGGCCAGGAGTACGAGAACCGCGGCATCGCCAAGGACGGCGCCAAGCTCGTCACCGCCGTGGCGTCGTCTGTGGTCCCGAAGTTCACCGTCGTCATCGGCGGCTCGTACGGCGCCGGCAACTACGGCATGTGCGGGCGGGCGTACGACCCGCGGTTCCTGTGGATGTGGCCCAACGCCAAGATCTCGGTGATGGGCGGCGAGCAGGCCGCAGCGGTCCTCGCGACCGTCAAGCGCGACGGCATGGAGTCCCGCGGCGAGGACTGGTCCGCGGAGGACGAGGCCGAGTTCCGCGCACCGATCCGTGACCAGTTCGAGTCCCAGGGCTCGGCCTACTACTCCAGCGCCCGGCTGTGGGACGACGGGATCATCGACCCCGTCGACACCCGGCGCGTCCTCGCGATGGGCCTGCAGATGGCCAGCGCCGTACCGACCCCCGAGCCCCGCTTCGGGCTCTTCAGGATGTGACCGCATGACCTTTTCTTCTGTGCTCGTCGCCAACCGGGGCGAGATCGCCCGCCGCGTGATCCTGGCCTGCCGTGAGGCGGGTCTGCGCAGCATCGCGGTCTACGCCGATGCCGATGCCGACGCCCCGTACGTCCAGCTGGCCGACGACGCGGTGCACCTCGGCCCGACCCCGGCCACCGAGTCGTACCTGTCGATCGAGCGGCTGCTGGCCGCGGCGGCCGAGTCCGGCGCGGAGGCGGTCCACCCCGGGTACGGCTTCCTGTCCGAGCGGGCCGAGTTCGCCCGTGCGGTCGTCGACGCCGGGCTGGTGTTCATCGGCCCGACCGCCGAGGTCATGGACGCGATGGGGCGCAAGGACCGCGCCCGCGCGATCGCCGAGAAGGCCGGCGTGCCGGTCACGCCGCAGTTCGCGGCCGACGACGTCCCGGCCGACGCGTACCCGGTGCTGGTCAAGGCCGCGGCGGGCGGCGGCGGCAAGGGCATGCACATCGTCCGCACCCCCGACGGGCTCTCCCGGGCGATGGAGTCGGCCCGACGCGAGGCCGCGGCGGCGTTCGGCGACGACACGCTGCTGGTCGAGAAGTACGTCGAGGCCGGACGCCACGTCGAGGTGCAGGTCTTCGGTGACACCCACGGCCACGTCGTCCACCTCTTCGAGCGCGACTGCTCGGTGCAGAGGCGTCACCAGAAGGTCGTCGAGGAGGCGCCCGCCCCCGGTCTGCCGGACGACGTCCGGACCACGTTGCACGAGTCGTCCGTGGCGCTGTGCCGCGAGGTCGGCTACACCGGCGCCGGGACCGTCGAGTTCCTCGTCGCCGACGGGCAGGCGTACTTCCTCGAGATGAACACCCGCCTGCAGGTCGAGCACCCCGTCACCGAGGAGATCACCGGTCTCGACCTCGTGCAGTGGCAGCTGGCCGTCGCCGCGGGTGAGCCCCTGCCGCTCGCGCAGGACGAGATCACGGCCGAGGGGCACGCGATGGAGGTGCGGGTCTACGCCGAGGACGCGTACGCCGGGTTCCTGCCGCAGGCCGGCCACGTGCTGGACGTCGTCTGGTCCGACCACGCACGCGTCGAGTCCGACCTGGCGGCCGGCGCCGACGTCTCGACGGCGTACGACCCGATGCTGGGCAAGCTGGTCGTCCTGGGCGTCGACCGCGAGGACGCCCGGCAGCGGCTGGTGGACGTCCTCGACGACTCGGCGGTGTTCGGCGTCACGACCAACCTGGGGTTCGCCCGCGAGCTCGTGGCGAGCGAGGCGTTCGCGGCCGGTGAGATTCACACCGCCTGGCTCGACAGCCCCGCGTCCGCCGAGCTGCTGGCGCCGCCGTCGGTGCCCGAGGACGCCGTCCGCACCGCTGCTGCCCTGTGGGCCCGTCACGGCCTGGCTGGCGCCGACGACCCGTTCGGACGGCTCGACGGCTGGCGGTCCGGCGCCGACCCCGCGCCGGTCCGCGTCGCGCTGACCGACGAGACGGGCCGGCTGTGGTCGTTCGGTCTCTCCGACGACGAGATCGACGACGTGGACGCGCTGGCGCTCATCGACCGCGACCGCATCACGATCGCGTGGCAGGGCCAGACCTGGCTGCTGGAGACCCCCGACCCGATGCGTGGCGGACACCGCCGCAGCGCCGCGACCGACGCCGACCTGGTGTCCCCGATGCCGGGCACGGTGCTGCGGGTCGACGTGGCCGAGGGCGAGGCGGTCGTCCTGGGACAGCAGCTCGGCGTGGTCGAGGCGATGAAGATGGAGCTGGCCATGACCGCTCCCTACGACGGCGTCGTGACCCATGTGGGAGCGACCGCCGGCGACCAGGTGCCGATCAAGCACCTGCTGTTCTCGGTGGAGCCGGCATGACGCGGCCCATGGTCGTCCGCGACCCGGCCCTGCCCGCCGCGGTCACGATCTACGAGGTCGGTCCGCGCGACGGGCTGCAGAACGAGTCGGCGATCGTCCCGCTGGAGGTCAAGACCGAGTTCGTCGAGCGGCTGGTCGCCGCCGGGCTGCCGATCGTCGAGGCCACGAGCTTCGTCCACCCGAAATGGGTGCCACAGCTCGCGGACGCCGCCGAGCTGGTCGCGCGGCTGCCGATGGACGGCGCGGTGCCGCTGCCGGTGCTCGTGCCCAACGAGCGCGGCCTCGACCGGGCGCTGGAGTCCGGCGTCCGGCACATCGCGATCTTCGCCAGCGCGACCGAGGCCTTCGCCCTCAAGAACCTCAACTCCACGCTGGACGACCAGCTCGCGATGTTCGAGCCCGTCGTGGCCCGTGCGCGGGCGGCCGGCGTCGACGTGCGGGCGTACGTGTCGATGTGCTTCGGCGACCCCTGGGAGGGTGCGGTGCCCGTGGACCAGGTCGTGTCGGTCGGCCGGCGCCTGCTCGACCTCGGCGCGTCCCAGCTGTCGCTCGGCGACACGATCGGCGTCGGGACCGCGGCCCACGTGCAGGAGCTCGTCCGCCGGTTCGAGGCGGCCGGCACCGGCACCGAGTGGCTCGCGATGCACTTCCACGACACCTACGGTCAGGCCCTGGCGAACGCCCACGCGGCGCTGCAGGTCGGCATCACGACGTTCGACGCGTCCGCTGGCGGGCTGGGCGGGTGCCCTTACGCGGAGAGCGCGACCGGCAACCTGGCGACCGAGGACCTCGTCTGGATGCTCGACGGTCTCGGCATCGAGCACGGGGTCGATCTGTCGTCCCTGGTCGAGACCAGCGTCTGGATGTCCCGGGTCCTGCAGAAGGAGCCGGCCAGCGCGGTTGTCCGAGCCCTCGGCGCCTGACGTCCCCCGAGTGGCGCAAAGCGTCCCCCGAGTGGCGCAGTTCTGGACGACACGCCGTCCAAAAAGCTCACATCTGCGCCACTCGCGGTCAGGGGCGGAGGCGGCGGTCGCGGAGCTCGCTGGCGGCGTAGGTGCCGATGGTCCAGGTGGCGTACGCGTCGCTGGAGGCGCCGACCGCTCCGCCGAGGAACGGGATGCGCCGGCCGATCAGGGTGACCGCGCGACGACCGGCGGTGCGCCCGACCAGCTCCGAGGTCACCTCGCGCGACAGGGTCTCGTCCAGCACCGGGTCGTGCACCGGCGACGTGGCCAGCGCCATCGGTGAGGACGGCAGCCGGTGCGACTTCACGAGGGACTTCACGGCGTCCTCGCCCAGCATGCAGGCGAGGATCGCGTTGCGGACGCGCGGGTTCTCCAGGTCGTACCCGCGCAGGTGCGCGATGCCGGCGACCAGGTGGCACTGCACGATCGTCACCCCCGCCACGTTGGCGGGGACGGCGATCGCGGCGGTGCTGATGCCGCCGAGGTTCGTGACGAATCCCTGGACGCCGGCCAGGGAGGCGTGCATGCGCACGAGCGCGCCGATGGCCTTCTCCACGTCACCGTCGGCGTCGACGAGCTTGGTGTCGGCGGACGAGGCCGCCGAGCGCAACGGCCCGAAGCCGTCGATGGCCCGGTCGAGCACGGTGCGGACGTATCCGGAGGCGAACGACGGCGCGAGCTTGGCACCCGCCCCGACGGCGACATTGCGGCGAAGACCCATCCCGCCAGCATAGGAGCGCGAACCCAACCCGGCCCCCCGGGAGGAATCAGCGCTGGCGTGTGGGACGCACGACGATCTCGTTCACGTCGACGTCCTCGTCCTCGCCGATGACGTACGACACGGCCCGCGCGATCGCGAAGGGCGAGATGCTCGCCGCCCGGTACGTCTTCATCGCCTCGGCCGCACCGGGCTCGGTGATCGTCGAGGCGAGCTCGGACTCCACGACTCCCGGCGTGATCGTGCTGACGCGGATGTACGGCGGCGACTCCAGCCGGAGGCCCTCGGTGATCGCCCAGGCGGCGTACTTGGTGCCCGAGTAGACCGCACTGGTCGGCACGACCTGGTGGGCCCCGATGCTCGCGGTCGTGATGAACAGCCCCCTGCGCTGCTGCTCGAAGACCGGCAGCGCGGCGGCGATCGTGTGCAGCAGGCCGACCACGTTGACGTCGACCATCCGCTGCCACTCCTGCACGAGCAGGGAGTCCAGCCGCGACAACGGCATCACCCCCGCGTTGGCGAAGACCACGTCCACCCGGCCGAACCGGTCACGCGTGGACTCGATCAGGTGGGTCACATCGGACTCGACCGTCACGTCGACCTGCGCCGTCACGAGACTGCCGCCGCTGGCCTCGGCGGCCTCGCTCGCGCGTCTCTGCAGGTCGTCGAGCCGGTCGGTCCGCCGCGCCGCCGCGACGACGTGGTGGCCCTGGACGGCGAGGTGCAGTGCGGTGGCCTCGCCGATGCCGCTGCTGGCGCCGGTGATCACGACGACCTTCCGGTCGACGGCGGGCGAGTGGGTGCTGGTGGTGGTTGTCATGTCGTCGATGCTGGCCCGGGCGTCCCTCTCCAGGAAGGCCGTCGTCCTCCTAGGTGCTCGACACCCTGGGTCGTGTCCGGCCGACCGGGAGCGGACCGCCCGCGCTGGACGACTCCTGGCCCTACCCTTGGGCCATGGAACGCCCGTTCTCCGAGCGCGTCGCGCACGACGACTGGCGTCGTGCCGCCGAGGAGTGGGTCCGCTGCGAGCTCGACCGGTCCGGGCGCCGGGTCACCGGGACGATCGAGCAGCCCCGCATCCGTCCCTGGTCGACCCAGCTGACCATCCCGACGGACGTTGGGCCGATGTGGTTCAAGGCCACCTGCGCCGCCCAGGCGTTCGAGCCCGCCCTGCAGGCCGAGCTCGCGCGCATCGCCCCCGACGCGGTCGAGCGCCCGTACGCGATCGACCCCGCGCGCGGCTGGATGCTGACCGTCCACCGCGGCGAGACCCTCGCCGACGCGCATGAGGCCACCGCGGACGACTGGGTCCGCGTCCTGCGCCAGGCCGCGGAGCTCCAGCGCGCCGCGGCCTCCGAGGCGCACGCCCTGCTCGCGACCGGGCTGCCCGACTGCGGACCCGGGACGGTCGTCAGCCGCTTCGACCGGATCGTCGAGGTGCTCTCGTCCCTGCCCGAGGAGCACCCCGCCCACGTGCCGGCCGAGCTCAGGTCCGAGCTGCTGGCCGTCCGCCCCCGCCTGGTCGACGCCGCCGACCTCCTCGCCGCGTCCCCGCTCCCGGCGACGTGGCAGCACGGCGACCTGCACCCCAACAACGTGTTCGCGTGCGACGGACGCGTCTTCGACTTCGGCGACTCCCAGTGGGCCCCCGCGGTGGAGATGCTGAGCGTCCCGTACGGCTGGATCACGACCCAGAGCCAGGTGTCGTGGCCCGACGTCCTGGCGGCGTACTGCGACGTCTGGGGCACCACGGTCGCCGCGGTCCGGCCCGAGTGGGACGCCGCGGCGTACACCCAGCCGGTCAACCGGACGCTGCTGTGGTGGAGCTGCCTGCAGGAGGCCACCGCGGCCGAGTGGGCGGAGTGGGGAGACGCGCCGCTGCACCACCTCTCGCGGGTGCTGGACCCGTGACCCGCAGCGAGCTCCCGCCGTCCCCGTGGCTCTTCGACCCGTCGGAGTGGCCCCCCGAGGACTGCGTCGCCGCGGGCGCCGACCTCGCCCCCGGGACCGTGATCGAGGCCTACCGTCACGGGGCCTTCCCGATGCCGCACGAGGGTGAGCTGCTGTGGTGGTCGCCCATGCGCCGCGGCGTCCTCGTGCCGTCCGACCTGCGGGTGAGCCGCTCGCTGTCGCGATCGGTGCGCCGCTTCGACGTCACGCTGGACGAGTCGTTCGAGGAGGTCATCGACGCGTGCGCCGATCCCTCGCGGCCCGGCGCGTGGATCGACTCGCCCATCCGCGAGGCGTACGTCCTGCTACACCGCCTGGGCTGGGCCCACTCGGTCGAGACCCGGGACGCCGACGGCACGTTGGTCGGCGGCCTGTACGGGCTCAGCGTGGGAGGACTTTTCGCCGGGGAGTCCATGTTCCACCGCGCGACCGACGCCTCGAAGGTGGCGCTCGTGGGTCTGGTCGACGTGGTCGGGCCGGACGGCCTGATCGACACCCAGTGGAGCACGCCGCACCTGGCCTCGCTCGGGGTGACCGAGTGGCCGCGCGATCGCTACCTCGAGGCGATCGCCTCCTTGGTCGATGACCCTCCTCCCCAGGTCTGGGCCTGATATCACGGGGATATGTGAGCTGCCGAGGCCGGGGGGCGCATGGGCTGTCGGCGTCGCTTCATAGAATGACGCCCACACACCATCACTCACTAGGAGCTTTTGTGGCTATCTCACGCAACGACCTCGTCGCTGCCCTCGCTTCGAAGGCCGGCACCAGCAAGGCCGACGCCGACGCGGTTCTCTCGTCCTTCAGCGAGATCCTGCTCGACTCGGTCGCCAAGGGCGAGAAGGTCTCGATCCCCGGCATCCTGTCGGTCGAGCGCGTTGCCCGCGCTGCCCGCACGGGCCGCAACCCCTCGACGGGCGAGACGATCGACATCCCCGCCGGCTTCGGCGTGAAGGTCAGCGTTGGCTCGCGCCTCAAGGCCGCCGCCAAGTAGGACCGCACGACTCCAGCAACGCCACCGGGCCTCGGCCCGGTGGCGTTGCTGCGTCCGGGGTGTGAGGATCTGCGGCATGGCGACCCCCTATCAGCGGCAGGCCCGCGAGACGCCCGCCTACGCCTGGTGGAAGCTCCCGGTCGTCGGGCTGCTCACCGTCGTCTTCTACCTCGGCCTGACGATCGTCCTCGTCGTCGCGGGCGCGACCTATCTGGCGATAAAGGGCGGCGGCACGACGGTCGAGGACTGGCTCGACGCCACCGGCGACCTCGACCTGGCCCACCTCGACTTCTTCGTGCTCGACCTGCTGGGCCTGGCGATCCTCACCCCCGCGCTGCTGCTCGCGGTGCTGGTGGTGGGGCCGCGGCCGGTCGGCTACTTCTCCTCGGTCGCGGGCCGGCTGCGCTGGGGCTGGCTCGCGCGCACCGCGGCCATCTCGTTCACGGTCTTCATCGTGACGATCGGCGCGTCCGTCGCGATCGACGCGGCGAACGGCGAGGACGTCGACATCGGCACCGGCGACCGCGGGCACATGGTCCTCGCGATCGTCCTCGTGCTGCTCGTGGTGCCGTTCCAGGCCGCGGCCGAGGAGTACGTGTTCCGCGGCTACGTGCTGCAGCTGGTCGGGTCGTGGACCCGGTTCGCGGCCATCCCCGTGATCGTGTCGGTCCCGATCTTCGTGGCCGGCCACGCGTACGAGCTGTGGGGCCTGGTCGACGTCGGCATCTTCGGCCTCACCGCCGCGATCCTGGTGATCCGCACCGGCGGGCTCGAGGCCGCGATCGCGGCGCACGTCGCCAACAACGTCGTGCTGTTCGTCCTGGACGCCCTCGGGACCATCTCGGCGTCGGACGACACCGGCGCCACCGCGATCGACGTGCTGCCGACCGTCGTCTCCAGCGTCGTGCTGCTGGTCTGGATCGAGTGGTCCGCGCGGCGCCACGGCATCCAGCGCACCCGTGAGCCGCTGCCGGTGCCACCGCCACCCCAGGCGCCGATGTGGCCGCCTCCGCCCTGGGGGCTGCCCCAGGACGTCGCACCGTGGCTGCTGGTGCCGCAGCACGCCCCGCAGCAGGTGCAGCAGCCACCGGTCCCGCCCCGAGCGCCAGCGCCGCCGCTGCACCCGGGCACCCCGCCGTACCCGGGCGAGATCGACCCGGACTGGGGTCGTTAGGCCACGATCGGCCGGCCGGCCTGCTCCCAGGCCTCCATGCCGCCCGCGACGTTGGTCGCGTCGAGTCCCTGGGCCTGCAACCACTGGGTCGCGCGGGCCGAGCGCCCGCCGAGATGGCACACCACGAGCGTCGGGACGGTGGGGTCGAGCTCGCCCACGCGGGCCGGCAGGTCACCGAGCGGGATGTGCGTCGCGCCGTCGATGTGCCCGGCCTGCCACTCGTTGTCCTCACGGACGTCCAGCACCAGGACGCCGTCGGGAATGGGGCTGGGGACGTCGCTCACGTCGACCGTCGGGATACCTGCTTCAGTCATGGATCCATCCTCCCTCTCGTCGTGTCATCGGACACTGCCGGGCGACGGATGCGAGAAAAAGTGGCAATGTACCTCTTGAAGTAGTTACTTTGGACTGTAGGCGTGCCGTCGCGTGCGAACGAGACGGCCTTTTTGCGGCAACTCACGGAAGGGTGGCATGAGCAGCTTGAACACCGCTCACGACACGATCCGGCTCCCGTTCGTCATGTCCACTCCGGGCATCGCTCGGACGCGCCTGGCAGCCTTCCTCACGGTTCACGGCGCCTCCACCACCGTCATCGACGACGCGCTGATCGTGATCAGCGAGATGATCGCCAACGCGGTGTGCCACGGCCTCCCCACGCCGGACGGGACGATCGAGATCTCCTGGGCCATCAAGGACGGCCTGCTCGAGCTCAGCGTCCACGACGCAGGCCAGGGCGCCTCGCTCAAGCCCGTCGACTTCGACGAGGACTCGCTCAGCGGTCGCGGTCTGTCGATCATCAACCGGGTGGCGGACCGCTGGTGGGTCGACATGTCGGCCGGCACCAAGGTCAACGCCGAGCTCGCGATGTCCGCTCACTGACACTTCGCACCGACCCCCTAGACTCGCCCGTCATGGGCAAGAAGTCGCGCGTCAAGAACAAGGCCGCCAAGAAGGAGCGCATGCCGTTCGTGGCGCGCACCTTCGAGGGACTCCCCGGAGAGGCTGACTGGGTCGCCCTCCGCGAGTTCGTCCCGTCGGCATCCGGCACCATCACGCTGAAGAGCGGTGAGTCGGTGCGCATCTGCTCGCTGCTGCCGGGCAACGGTCCGGGCATCCGTCGTCCCGACGGCGAGATCTGGGTCGGCCTGCAGGTCGCCCACAACTTCGGCGACATCAGCCGCGACCTCGCCCACGTGGTCGAGCTCGCGCTCGAGACCGAGCCGGGCAACCCCGTCCGCATGACGGACCCGGGTGTCGGTCCGCGTCTGCAGGACCTGATTGCGCCCGACAGCGGCTTCGACGTCGAGGTCCACGACGGCTTCGACTACTGGGTGGCCGGCGTCGACGACTCCGAGGACACCGCCGCGATGATCGCGGACGCCAACGAGACGATCGCCCCGACGGTCAAGCTGTCCTCGGTCGAGGGCGCGTACTGGACCGAGATGGGCCCGCAGCGCTTCCTGCGCTGGATCATGACCCACGACGAGACCACCCTGCTCAACGCGCTGGCCCGGCTGCACGCCGCCGGCGAGGACACCCTCGGCGAGGGCACCAAGCTGATCGGCCACTTCCGCGCCCACGGCCTGCTCGTGCCCGTCTGGGAGTTCGAGCACGACGCCGCCGACCTGGAGGCCCCGGCGCAGGAGTTCCAGAAGCGGCTCGAGACGGCGCTCGCCGACGACTCGCCCCTGACCTCCGAGCAGCGCTCGGCCCGCGGCGCCCTCATCAGCCGCCAGGTCCAGGTCTGACCCCACCGCGCTGGGCCTGACGTTTCGACCGACACGCCGACGGCGTGTCTGCACAAACGTCAGGCCCAGCGCGGTTTGGCCCAGCGCGGTTTGCTAGTCCCGGTCGATCGGGCAGGACATGCAGCGCGGTCCGCCGCGGCCGGAGCCGAGCTGGTCGCCGCTGATCGCGATGACCTCGATGCCGTGCTCCTCGAGCCGGGCGTTCGTCTGCTCGTTGCGCTCGTACGCCACCGCGAGGCGCGCGTCGATGGCCAGGGTGTTGTTGCCGTCGTCCCACTGCTCGCGCTCGGCCGTCACCGGGTCGAGGCCGGTGTCGATCTGGTGCAGCGTGTCGATGCCCATCGCGGCGGCCGCGGCGGAGAAGAACGACGACTCCTGGCCCAGGACGAACCGGCCGTCCTCCCAGGTCAGCGGGACGGCCCGCAGGTTGTCGGCCATGTTCGGGTAGATGACGACGGTGTCGACATCGACCATCGTGACGATCGTGTCGAGGTGCATCGTGGCGCGCTCCTGCGCGATCGGCACCGCGAGGACGGTCCGGGCGAGGTCCTCGGTCAGCACCTGGCGGGCGAACCGCTCGAGGCCCGCGGGCGTCGTCCGCTCGCCGATGCCCACGGCGATGACGCCGGGCGCGAGCTCCAGCACGTCCCCGCCCTCGAGGTGCTCCAGGTGCGGCCCGTGGACGACCGGCGTGCCGGCGAAGCGCGGGTGGTGCCGGTAGATCAGGCCGGTCAGCTGCGTCTCGCGCGCCCGGGCTGGCATCGCGAGGCTGGTCACCGCGACGCGGTCGCGCAGCCAGACCGACGAGTCGCGGGTGAACAGCAGGTTGGGCAGCGGGTTGATGAGGAAGTCCTCGGGCTGCATGAGGTGGTTGGCGACCGAGCCGTCGACGCGCACCTCGTCGTTGCGGAGGCCCGCCATCAACAGCTCGGCGAGCTTGCCGGGGTCGGCCGCGTGCAGGTGGCTCTCGATCCAGGACTGCAGGCTCGGTCCGACGAACAGGTCCTTGAGCGTGCTGGCGATGATCTCCTCGCGCGCCGCCTCGATCTCGAGGGTCGTCGTGAGCAGCTCGGTCAGGTAGAGCACCTCGACCGAGTGGTCGCGCAGCGCCTGCGCGAACGCGTCGTGCTCGTCCTGCGCACGCCCCAGCCACGGGATGCCGTCGAACAGCAGCTGGTCGTTGTTGCGGGGGGTCAGTCGCCCCAGCTCGGCGCCGGGACGGTGCAGCATGACCGTCCGTAGTCGTCCGACTTCGCTGTCCGCTCCGAGAGTCATGCGGACAGCGTAGTGATGGCCTCGGCCAAGTTGTGGCGAGTGTTGCACTCGTTCCGCTAACGGGAAGGGCCCTGACGTGCGTAGGCTCATCAGGTGGACTGGAATGAGTACGATGCGGCGCTGTTCGACCTCGACGGCGTGATCACGCCGACCGCCGAGGTGCACATGCGCGCCTGGGACAAGATGTTCAACGACTTCCTGCGCGATCGGGGGGTCGAGGAGCCGTACACGGACGCCGACTACTTCACGTACGTCGACGGCAAGCCGCGCTACGACGGGGTGCGTTCGTTCCTCGCCTCTCGCGGCATCACGCTGCCCGACGGCGACCCGTCGGACCCCGCGTCCGCCGAGACGGTGTCCGGTCTCGGCAACCGCAAGAACGCCGACCTCGAGGAGATCCTCGCGAAGGAGGGCGTCTCGCCCTATCCGGGCTCCGTCAAGCTGGTGAAGGCGCTCGCCGAGCGCGGCACCAAGATGGCGATCGTCTCCAGCTCGCGCAACGCCGCCGCGGTGCTGACCGCCGCCGGCATGATCGAGCACTTCCCGGTCATCGTCAGCGGCAAGGAGGCCGGCGAGCGCGGCCTGGCCGGCAAGCCCGCCCCCGACACGTTCCTGGCGGCGGCCGAGGATCTCGGCGTGCCGAAGGAACGCGCGGTCGTGTTCGAGGACGCCCTGTCCGGCGTCGCGGCCGGACACGCCGGCGACTTCGGCCTCGTGATCGGCGTGAACCGCGGGGTCGGCGCCGACGCGCTGATCGAGCACGGCGCCGACGTCGTGGTCGACGACCTCGCCGAGCTCGTCGAGGGCGCCGAGGTGACCGCATGAGCCCGTCGCACATCGCCCCGCAGGCGATGGACTTCCTGGATCGCACGCGCTACCCCGTCGACGAGTGGGCCCTGGTCGAGCGGCGCATCGACACCGACGACCTCGGCGCCACCGAGACACTGTTCTCGGTCGGCAACGGCTACCTCGGTCTGCGCGGCAACGTCGAGGAGGGCCGCGACTCGTACTCGCACGGCACCTTCATCAACGGCTTCCACGAGACCTGGCCCATCCAGCACGCCGAGGAGGCCTTCGGCTTCGCCCGGGTCGGTCAGACGATCGTCAACGCGCCGGACGCCAAGGTCATCCGTCTCTACGTCGACGACGAGCCGCTGCTGCTGCCGATCGCCGACCTCATGCAGTACGAGCGTCGCCTCGACTTCCGCAGCGGCGTCATGACCCGCGAGATCCTGTGGCGCACGCCCGGCGGCAAGCGGGTCCAGATCCGGTCACGCCGCATGGTCTCGTTCACGCAGCGCCACCTCGCGGTGATGACGTTCGAGGTCACCATGCTCGACGACTACGCCCCCGTGGCGATCTCGTCGCAGATCCTCAACCGCCAGGACGGCGAGGACGAGTACCACGTCCGCTCCAAGTCCATGGGCGAAGGCGTCGACCCCCGCAAGGCCGGCCAGATGCGCCACCGCGTGCTGATGCCGCAGAGCAACTACGGCAACGTCGCCGACGGTCGGGTCGCGCTGGGCTACCAGTGCGCCGAGAGCGGCATGACGATCGCGGTCGCCGCCGACCACCGGCTCGAGACGACCAACAGCTACACCAAGCGCATCCAGACCGACGACGACCTGGCCAAGATGACGTACCGCATCGACGCGGAGCCGGGCCAGCCGATCACGCTGACCAAGTTCGTCAGCTATCACACCTCGCGCGGCGTCCCGTCCCGCGAGCTGCTCGACCGCTGCCGTCGTACGCTCGACCGCGCCCAGGACGAGGGCCTGGAGAAGCAGCTCGAGGACCAGCGCACGTGGCTCGCCGACTTCTGGACCCGCTCGGACGTCGAGATCCCCGGCCAGCCCGAGGTGCAGCAGGCGACCCGCTGGAACCTGTTCCAGGTCGCCCAGGCGTCGGCCCGGGCCGAGGGCACCGGCATCGCCGCGAAGGGCGTCACCGGCTCCGGCTACGGCGGCCACTACTTCTGGGACACCGAGGTCTACGTCCTGCCGTTCCTGACGTACACGACCCCGCGGATGGCCCGCAACGCCCTGCGGTTCCGGTACACGCTGCTGGACGCGGCCCGCAACCGGGCCAAGCAGATGGCCCAGCAGGGCGCGCTGTTCCCGTGGCGCACGATCAACGGCGAGGAGGCCTCGGCCTACTACGCCGCGGGCACCGCGCAGTACCACATCGACGCCGACGTCTCGTACGCCTTGAGCCAGTACCTCGCGGCGACCGGCGACGTCGACTTCCTGACCCGCGAGGGCATCGACATCCTCGTCGAGACCGCCCGCATGTGGGTCGATCTCGGCTTCTGGCGCAACGAGGCCGACGGCACGTTCCACATCCACGGCGTGACCGGGCCGGACGAGTACACGACGGTCGTCAACGACAACCTCTTCACCAACGTCATGGCGCGGTTCAACCTGCGCCGGGCCGTCCAGGCGGTCCGCGAGCTGGTCGAGCGTGACGGCGTCGAGTACGAGGAGGTCGTCAAGCGGCTCAAGCTCGACCTCGCGGAGGTCGACGACTGGGAGCGCGCCGCCAACGACATGGCGATCCCGTACGACGAGCACCTCGGCGTGCACCCGCAGGACCAGCACTTCCTCGAGCGTGAGGTCTGGGACCTCGCCAACACGCCGCTCGACAAGCGTCCGCTGCTGCTCAACTACCACCCGCTGGTGATCTACCGGTTCCAGGTGCTGAAGCAGGCCGACGTCGTGCTGGCGCTGTTCCTGCAAGGCGAGCACTTCACGCCCGAGGAGAAGCGGGCCGACTTCGAGTACTACGACCCGATCACGACCGGCGACTCGACGCTGTCCGCGGTCGTGCAGTCGATCATGGCGGCCGAGGTCGGCTACCACGACCTGGCACTGCGCTACTTCCTCTCCGCGCTGTACGTCGACCTCGCCGACCGGCACCAGAACACCGCCGACGGCGTTCACGTGGCGTCCACGGGCGGCGTGTGGAGCGCACTGGTCAACGGCTTCGGCGGGTTCCGCGACCAGGGCGGCCGGTTCACGCTCGACCCGCGCCTGCCCGAGACCTGGGAGTCGCTCACGTTCCGGCTCACGCTGCGGGGCACCCGCGTGCGCATCGACGTCCACCCGGACCGGGTCGACTTGTGCATCGAGGACGGCAAGGAGGCCACCCTCGTCATCCGCGGCCAGGAGGTCACCGTGACCCCGGGCGACCCGGTGTCGGTGCCGCTCGACGGCCACGGCCCGCGGCTCGAGGGCGAGCCCGCTCCCGTCCCGGGTCGTCGCCGCGCCGACGGCACGATCATCGCCGCGATCGTCCCCGGCACCTGATCCACCCGCTCGGGGGCCGGACGTGCGAAAATCGTCAGGTGATCACCGTGAAGTGGAAGACCGCCACCGGCGCGACCGGGGAGACGCAGCTCTCGGGTGACGACAAGTGGACGTTCGGGCGCACCGGAGGGGCCGATGACCTCACGGTGTCGGTCGACAACCCGGCCGTCAGCCGCACGGCGCTGGTGATCCGCGACAGCGGCCCGGGCCCGGTCGTGTTCCGCGGTCAGACCGACAACGGGGCCAAGGTCGCCCTGGTCAGCGTCATCGGGTCGACGACGTGGCTCGACGAGGGCACGGCGGGCAACCTGACCGCCGAGGAGAACCGGGTCGAGCTCTCGATCCAGGACGAGGTCGTCGTGACCGTCGACGTCGAGTTCGACGACCGCGGCTCGGTCGTGGAGCGCCGGCAGGCCCAGTAGACCCGGCCTCGATAGTCTCGGGCCATGTCGTTCGAGACCGGTCTGCCCAAGGCTGAGCTGCACGTCCACCACGTCGGATCCGCGTCGATGCGGACGGTCGCCGAGCTGGCGGAGCGACACGCCGGCTCCACGACCGTCCCGACGGACCCGCAGAAGCTGGCGGAGTTCTTCACGTTCACCGACTTCGCCCACTTCATCGAGGTCTACCTCTCGGTCGTCGACCTGCTGCGCACGCCCGAGGACCTGTGGACGCTGACGTACGACGTCGCCCGCGACCTCACCGCGCAGAACGTCCGGTACGTCGAGCTGACCTGCACGCCGTACACCTCGATCGCGGTCGGCATCAGCGCCGAGGCGTACTGCGAGGCGCTCGAGGACGCCCGCCGTCGAGCGGAGGCCGACTTCGGCCTCACGATGCGCTGGATCTTCGACATCCCGGGCGAGTCCGGGCTGCCCGCCGCGGACGTCACGCTCGACACCGCGCTGCGGCTGCAGCCCGACGGGCTCGTGGGCTTCGGCCTCGGCGGCCCCGAGATCGGCGTGCCGCGCCCGCAGTTCAAGCCGCACTTCGACCAGGCGCGTGCCGCGGGACTGCACAGCCTGCCGCACGCGGGCGAGTCCACCGGACCGCAGACGATCTGGGACTCCCTGGAGGCGCTGGGCGCCGAGCGCATCGGTCACGGCATCGCGGCGGCGCAGGACCCGGCCCTCATGGCGTACCTCGCTGAGCACCAGATCCCGCTCGAGATCTCGCCGACCTCGAACATCCGCACCCGGTCGGTGCCGTCCATGGACGCGCACCCGCTGCCGACACTGGTGGCGGCCGGCGTCCCGGTGTCGATCAACTCCGACGACCCGCCGATGTTCTCCACCACGATCAGCCACGAGTACGAGGTGGCGCGCGACCTTCTCGGCCTCGACGACGCCGGCGTCGCCGACCTGGCGCGAGCCGGGGTCCGTCAGTCGTACGCCCCGGACGCCGTCAAGACCCGGCTGCTCGCCGAGATCGACGCGTACGCGATCTCTTGACCCGCCCCGACCGGGGCGCGCCTACGCCGCGGCGGGCCCCACCGGGACGCGCACCAGCAGGACGCCGGGCTGCACCTGGGCGGTGATGACCTGGCCGTCACCGACCGGGTCGCCGTCGAGCTGCATCGGCACGGGCTTCTCGGCCTTGATGACGACCTTCTGGCCGATCAGGCGGTCGAGGCGCTCGTTGGTGCGCTTTTGCCGTCCGATGACGCGCACGATGATCGCGAGCCAGCCGATGAATCGCTTCGGTGCGATGACCACGACGTCGAGCATGCCGTCGTCGATCTGCGCGTCGGGCAGCAGCGGGATGCCGCCCTGCAGGAAGCCGACGTTGCCGACGACGACGGTGCGGGCGCGGAACTTGCGCGGCTCGCCGTCGTCCACCGAGATCTGCACCTTCATCGCCGGGAAGCGGGCGGCCTTCACCCCGCTGACGAAGTACGCCAGCCAGCCGACCTTGCTCTTGAGCTGGTCGTTGACGCCGGTCATGATCGCGGCGTCCATGCCGAGCCCGGCCATGACGAGGAACGTCGTGCTGGTGCCGGTGTCGGTCTCCAGCACGGCCAGGTCGATCGCCCGGTCCTGGCCGCCGAACGCGACGTCGAGCGCGTCACGGGCGTTGAGCGGGATGCCGAGGTTGCGGGCCAGCAGGTTGCCGGTGCCGTGGGGCAGGACGCCGACCGCGACGCCGGTACGGGCGACCTCCTCGCAGACCGCGCGGACGGTGCCGTCGCCGCCCGCGGCGATGATGAGGTCGACCTCCTCGTGCAGGGCCGCGTTGGCCTGGCCGTGGCCCGGGTCCTCGATCGTGGTCTCGTACCAGAGCGGCTCGTGCCAGCCGTTGAGCTCGGCGACCGTGCGCACGCGGGCCTTGAACTCCTCGACGTCGCCGACCTTGGCGGGGTTGAGCACGACCGCGGCCCGGCGGCGTCCCGAGCCGGTGATGATCGCGAGCTCGTGCGGCAGGCGGGCGGCGTCCGCGACGACGAGGATCCACAGGCCGAGGGCGATGACCAGGCCCAGGCACAGGCCTGCGACGACGTCGCTGAGGTAGTGCACGCCCAGGAAGACACGGCTCGCGCCGACGCCGATCGCGAGCAGGCTGAGCACGGAGATGAGGATCCGCCGCTTCCAGCCGCGCCCGGTCAGCACGATCGCCAGCAGCACCAGGACCGTGAACGTCATCGCGGCGCCGGTGGAGTGGCCGCTCGGGAACGAGTAGCCGCCGATCTCGTGCAGGGGCTCGTCGAACGCGGGACGGTCGCGGCGGAACGCGAGCTTGACCAGTGCGTTGCCGCCGATCGCGACCACCCCGGACAGGACGATCCAGAGCGCGACGGCCCGCTCGTGGCGCGTGAGGGCGAAGATCGCCAGCAGCGCCAGCACGATGCCGCAGACCAGGTTGCTGAAGACGACGGCCACGACCTCGAGGAAGTCCACGAGGCCCGGACGGCCGCCCGTGACGTCGTACGCCCAGTCGGCCACGTCGCGGTCGAGCTGCACGATCGGGGACGCATCGGTGGCGACGCAGACGGCCAGCACGGCGAAGATGACCGTGGGGACGGCCAACAACCAGGCCAGCACAGCGTGGCTGCCGGGGTCGGCTCGACGCAGGTCAAACGTCACGGGTCCTCCTCAGGGGTCGGTCAACTCTAATCGACTGAAAACGCGCCGTGCCCCGGGCGATAGGCTGACACCGTGATCGACGCCCGAATCCTGAGAGACGACCCCGATGCCGTGCGCGCTGCCCAGCAGCGCCGTGGACTGCCGACCCAGCTCGTCGACGAGCTCATCAGCGCGGACGAACAGCGTCGATCGTCGATCGTGGCGTACGAGGCGGTGCGCGGCGAGCAGAAGAACCTCGGCAAGCTCATCCCCAAGGCGCAGGGCGACGAGAAGCAGCAGCTGCTCGCGCGCACCAAGGAGCTCAGCCAGCAGGTGAAGGAGGCCGAGGCCGCACAGGTCCAGGCCGCCGAGACGTTCGATCGCCTGATGAAGTCGCTGCCCAACCTGGCCTCGCCCGACGCCCCCGAGGGCGGCGAGGACGACTTCGTGGTCCTGGAGACCGTCGGCACGCCGCGCGACTTCGCCGCGGAGGGCTTCGAGCCCCGCGACCACCTCGAGCTCGGCCAGATGCTCGGCGCGATCGACGTCGAGCGCGGCGCCAAGGTCAGCGGCTCGCGGTTCTACTTCCTCACCGGCGTCGGCGCGCAGCTCGAGCTCGCGCTGACCCAGCTCGCGATGAGCAAGGCCGCCGAGTGGGGCTTCACGCCGGTCATCCCGCCCGCGCTGGTCAAGCCCAGCGCGATGGACGGCACCGGCTATCTCGGGCAGGGGTCGGCCGACGACGTCTACTACCTCGAGAAGGACGATCTCTACCTCGTGGGCACGTCCGAGGTGCCGATGGCGGCCTACCACTCCGACGAGATCCTCGACGCGGACTCGCTGCCGCGTCGCTACGCCGCGTTCAGCCCGTGCTTCCGCCGCGAGGCCGGCTCGTACGGCAAGGACACCCGCGGCATCTTCCGCGTGCACTGGTTCGACAAGGTCGAGATGTTCGTCTACACGACGCTCGAGCAGTCCTACGACGAGCACCAGCGCATCCTGGGCTGGGAGAAGGCCTGGCTCGACGCCCTCGAGCTGCCCTACCGCGTCATCGACGTCGCCTCGGGCGATCTCGGGCTGTCGGCCATCCGCAAGTTCGACTGCGAGGCGTGGATCCCCACGCAGGGCAAGTACCGCGAGGTCTCCTCGGCGTCCAACACCACCGAGTTCCAGGCCCGCCGCCTCGACATCCGCGTGCGCGGCGACGAGGGCACGACGCCCGCGGCGACGCTCAACGGCACGCTGTGCGCGATGACCCGCACGATCATCGCGATCCTCGAGAACGGTCAGCAGGCGGACGGCTCCGTGCGCCTGCCGGCGGCGCTGCACCCCCTGCTGGGCGAGGTCCTGAGGCCGCTGCCGTGACCGGCTGGACGCCCAAGCTGGTCGCGCTCGACGTCGACGGCACGCTCGTCGACAGCTCGAACGAGATGAGCCCGGCCGTGCGCGAGGTCGTGCGGGCGGTGCGCGACTCGGGCATCCAGGTGGCCATCTCGACCGGCCGCGCGATCCCCGGCGTCGTCAACACCACCGAGAAGCTGGGCTTCACCGAGGGCTATGCGGTCGCCAGCAACGGTGCCGTCGTGTTCTCGTACGACCCGGTCGAGGTGCTGCACGCGGTCACGTTCGACGCGAGCGACGCGGTGCGCCGGGTGATGGAGTACGTCCCCGACGCGATCGTCGCGGTCGAGGAGCTCGGTGTGGGGTTCCGGGTCAACCGGCCGTTCCCCGACGCCGAGATCAGCGGCGAGTACACCGTCGAGCCCATCGAGGCGCTGATGGCCGATCCGGTCACCCGCGTCGTGATCCGCTCCACCGACCACACCGCCGAGGAGTTCACCAAGATCGTCGAGGACCTCGGGCTGATCGGCACGAACTACTTCATCGGCTACTCCGCGTGGCTCGACCTTGCGCCGGAGGGCGTCTCGAAGGCGTCCGGCCTGGAGCTCCTCACCGACCGCCTCGGCATCGCCCAGGCGGACGTCCTCGCGGTGGGCGACGGCAACAACGACATCGAGATGCTGCAGTGGGCCGGTCGCGGAGTCGCGATGGGTCACGCACCGCTCACGCTGACCGAGGTCGCCGACCACGTCACCGGGTCGATCGACGACGACGGCCTGGTCGACGAGCTGCGCCGCTACCTGTAGCCGCTCAGACCGTCCGCGCCTCGTACGCCGCGCGGTTCGCCAGCACCTCGTCCATGTGGGTCTCCGCCCAGCCCTTGAGCTGGCGCACCATGAGGTGCAGGGACATGCCGAGCTCGGTGAGCTCGTACGACACCGTGACCGGGACGGTGGGCGTCACGGTGCGGGTCAGGAGCCCGTCGGCCTCCAGAGACCGCAGGGTCTGGGTGAGCATCTTCTGACTCACGCCGGCCAGCTCCCGCGACAGCTCGGAGAAGCGCAGCGCGCGCGGGTCGCCGCCGCGTCCGAGGGCGCACATGATCAGGGCAGCCCACTTATCGGAGATCCGGTCGAGCAGCTTGCGGCTGGGGCACGTGGCCAGGAACGCGTCGTAGTCGTTCTTGGCCTGGACCTTCTTGGCGGCCGCGGTGGTCGTGGGCATCGGACTCTCCTTCGGGTGACCTAGGCACCTTCAGGTGCCTTCTTCCCAACGGGAAGCGACCTGCCCAGTATGGACCCATGACCACACTCCCCACCTCACTTCCCGGCGGCACCTGGACCATGGGCGACCTGGACGTCACCCGCTTCGGCTACGGCGCGATGCAGCTCGCCGGCCCCTGGGTCATGGGCCCGCCGGCCGACCACGACGGCGCGATCGCCGTCCTGCGGGAAGCCGTCGAGCTCGGCATCACCCACATCGACACCAGCGACGCGTACGGCCCGCGCGTCACCAACGAGCTGATCCGCGAGGCGCTGCACCCGTACCCGGGCTCGCTGCACGTCGTGACCAAGGTCGGTGCACGCCGCGACGACCAGGGCGGCTGGCCAACCGCACGCGAGCCGCACGAGCTGCGCCGCCAGGTCGAGGAGAACCTGGCGTCCCTCGGGCTGGACGCGCTGGACGTGGTGAACCTGCGCCTCGGCAACGCCGAGGGACCGCAGCCCGAGTCGATCGCCGCGGCGTTCGAGACGCTCGTGGAGCTGCAGCAGCAGGGCGTCATCCGGCACCTCGGCGTCAGCAACGCGACGCCGGAGCAGGTCGCCGAGGCGCAGGGCATCGGGCCGATCGTGTGCGTGCAGAACATGTACAACCTGGCCCACCGCGCGGACGACGACCTGATCGACCGGCTCGCCGCCGAGGGTGTCGCGTACATGCCGTTCTTCCCGCTCGGCGGCTTCACCCCGCTGCAGTCGTCCGCGCTGTCCTCGGTCGCCGGCCGCCTGGACGCCTCGCCGATGGCGGTCGCGCTGGCCTGGCTGCTGCAGCGGTCGCCCAACATCCTGCTCATCCCCGGCACGTCGTCGTTCGCCCACCTGCAGGAGAACGTGGCCGGTGCCCGACTCACGCTCGCCGCCGAGGACCTGGTCGAGCTCGACCGGATCGGTCGCGAGCAGGCAGTCGGCTAGCCCGCGAGGAAGCTGAGCCGCACCTGGCGGTCGGGGTTGTCGACGTTGGTGTCCACCAGGCACACCGACTGCCAGGTGCCGAGCGTCATCCGGCCGTCGAGCACCGGGACGGTCATCGACGGTGCCAGGAACGCCGGCACGACGTGGTCGCGGCCGTGGCCGGGCGTCCCGTGCTGGTGGACCCACCGGCTGTCGCGCGGCAGCAGGTCGTCCAGCGCGGTGAGCAGGTCGTCGTCGCTGCCGGCTCCGGTCTCGATGATCGCGACGCCCGCGGTGGCGTGCGGGACGAAGACGTGCAGCAGCCCGTCGCCGCGGCCGCGGCAGAACTCGGCGCAGTCGCGGGAGAGGTCGTGAACGACGGAGGTGCCGCCCGTGCGGACGTCGATCGTGATGCTGTCCATGCTCCGAATCCTCCACGACGGTTCCGAGTCCGGCATCCTGAGGTTGTTCGCCGGCACGCACCGCTGAGGTCACCGAGCACGGAGTCTGCGTTCACCGGACGTTCTTTCGAGACTGGCTGACTGGGTTCGTTACGTTCCCTCTTGTCGAAGGACATCACGTGAAGCTGAAACCTCGCACGACATCGCTCGTGCTCGCCCCCCTGCTCGTCGGGGGGCTCCTCGCCACCGTCGGCACCGGCGCCCGCGCCGCCGACCCCCAACCGATCCTCACCACGGGCAGCACCACCTGGAAGTACGTCCAGAACGACGCCCACCCGTCCCCGGGCAGCCTCGGCTGGACCACCCCGACGTTCGACGACTCGTCGTGGCTCAGCGGCAAGGGCGGCCTCGGCGGCAAGAAGGACGGCACGGCCGACTCCCCGGTGTACGACTCCAGCCACACCGCCGCGACGCAGCTCGCGCTGGACGCCCCGGGCTCCGCCGACCGGGTGCGGACCTACTTCCTGCGCACCGAGTTCACCTTGACCGCTGACCAGCTCGCCGACATCGGCGAGCTGAAGGGCACCGTGCAGGCCGACGACGGCGTGATCGTCTACGCCAACGGCTCCGAGGTCGCGCGCACGGACGTGCCCGCGGACACCCCCGAGATCGGCTACGCCAACGTCGACGACACCGACCTGGACACCACCTCGGTCTCGATCCCGCCCGACCTGCTGAACGTCGGTGAGAACACCATCGCGGTCGCGCTGCACAACCAGCGCGCGAGCAGCTCGGACGTCTACTTCGACTTCACCGACCTCACCCCGGTCAGCGCGGAGGACGCCCGTCCGAAGCCGACGCGGATCATCCTGACGCCGACCGAGACCCCCGAGACGTCGCAGGCGTTCACCTGGCTCGCGGCCATCGGAGCCGACACCACCGGCAAGGTGCAGATCCGGCCCACCGCGGGCGGCGCCACCCGCACCGTGAAGGGCTACAGCCAGGGCACGTCGCCCAACAACAACTTCCTGCACTTCTCCACCACGGTCACGGGCCTGAAGCAGGCGACGTCGTACGACTACCGCGTCGCGAGCGGCAGCAGCTGGAGCGACTGGAAGACGTTCTCGACCGCCGACCCGTCGGACAAGGACTTCGAGTACGTCTACTACGGCGATGCCCAGGTCGGTCTCGACACCACCTGGCCGAAGGTCGTGAACCAGGCGTTGAAGAAGGCGCCCGACGCGATCGGGTCGGTGCATGCCGGCGACCTGATCGACTCCGCGACCAACGACACGCAGTGGCTCAACTGGTTCAAGGGCATGGAGACCTCCGCCGCGACGAAGAACGTGTTCGCGGCACCGGGCAACCACGAGTACACCGGCGACAAGCTGCTGACCTCGTGGAAGGCGCACTTCGAGTACCCGCTCAACCAGCCGAGCGACAGCACGATCGGCGACATGGCCAAGCTGGCCGACGGCACCACCGACGTCGCGAAGCAGTACCGCGCGTTCTTCGACCACTGGGCCGAGTTCGCGGCCGAGACGGTCTACTTCAGCGACTACCAGGGCGTCCGGTTCATCACCATCAACGCGACCCGCGACACGACGTTCCTGACGCCCGACAAGCTGCCCGCGTGCAGCGGCGCCGACTGCCCGTCGGGCAAGGTCGCCGAGCTCTGGACGCAGTACCAGTCCGAGTGGCTCGACCATGTCCTCACCGACAGCCCGTCGAAGTGGAACGTGGTGACGTTCCATCAGCCCGTCTACAGCGCCTCGGAGGGCCGCGACGAGCCGATCCTGCGCAAGTACTGGGTGCCGGTGTTCGAGAAGCACAACGTCGACCTGGTGCAGATGGGTCACGACCACGTCTACTCCCGTGGGTTCAAGAACGACGACACGACCGAGACGCCGGGCGTCACCGACGGCCCGGTCTACATCGTGTCGAACTCCGGCGCGAAGCACTACGACCTGGAGACGGACGCCAAGAACGTCTGGACCAACAACGGCGCCACGCAGGTCAAGAAGGGCGAGCACTTCACCACGTACCAGGTGATCTCGGTCTCCGAGGACGCGCTGCACTACACGTCGTACATCGCGGAGAAGACCGACACGGCCACGACCGACCTCAAGGTCGGCGACGTGTGGGACGAGTTCACGGTCAGCAAGTCCGACGCGGGTCGCAAGTACGTGACCGAGGCCGGTGTCCCGGTCCCGCCGCTGGAGGACCCGGCGCCCGAGGTGCCCGCCCCGGTCATCACCGACCAGCCCGGCGCCAAGGTCAAGGCCACCGTCGGCGACGACGTGACGCTGGACGTGGACGTCGACTCCGAGGCGGACGTGACCTACCAGTGGCAGCGTCGCGCGGCCACCGGCGGGGAGTGGACCGATCTCAAGGGCCAGGACGAGAAGTCGCTGACGCTCGAGGAGGTGGGCGCTCGTGAGGCCCGCTACGTCTACCGCGTGCAGGTGACGGCCGGTGGTCAGGTCGTGACCTCGACGCCCACGGCGCTGGTCGTCTCGAAGAAGGCGACGTCGGTCTCGATCGGCGCCACGTCGTTCCGCAAGGGGAGCAAGGGCACCGTCAACGTGACCGCCTCGCAGAGCGGCATGGTCCGGGTGACGGTCAAGCAGGGCGCGGTGACCCGCACCGCGTACGCCTCGGTGCGCGCCGGCTCGTCGGTCAAGGTGAAGACGGGCGTCCTGTCCAAGAAGGGGACCCGTCACCTCACGGTGACGGCCACGTTCACCCCGAACGACAGCGCCACGTACGCGTCATCGACCGTCACGAAGAAGGTGACGGCGAAGAAGAAGAAGAAGAAGTAGTCCCGCACGAAACGGCGGAACCAGCCCGCCAGCCCTCCTGGATCAGGAGGGCTGGCGGGCTCTTCGCG
Source organism: Aeromicrobium chenweiae (assembly GCF_003065605.1). Classification (GTDB taxonomy): domain Bacteria; phylum Actinomycetota; class Actinomycetes; order Propionibacteriales; family Nocardioidaceae; genus Aeromicrobium; species Aeromicrobium chenweiae. The sequence goes on from NZ_CP026952.1 coordinate 76,701, forward strand.
CAGCGGTTAGGCGACGCGGCTGGTCGAGAGCTGGTCGAAGGCGTCCAGGACGGCGTCGATGCTGGGCAGCAGCGCCGTCGCTTCGTTCGGGGCGGCTGCCGCCTCGAGCTTCTGCTCACGGGCCCGGCGCAGGTGACGCTTGATCGTCGAGGTCGAGCAGCCGAGCCGCTCGGCGAGCTGGTGGCAGGTGTCCTTGGGGTACGCCTGACGAGCCGTCATGACGGCCTCGTGGCTCACCGGCCCGCCGCCCACACGGGGCGCGCCGTACGGGGCCATGGATGCCTGCTGGACCTGGATGCCGAGCTGGCGCCGGATCAGGTGCCGGTCGTGCTCGGTCGTGCAGGCCACGAATCCGGAGACGTCGACCTCGACGACCGCCCGGTAGAGGCAGTCGACCATGAGCGGGCAGGCGGCGCACTGACGGTGCGCGGACGCCCGCTTGGCGGTGAGCTGCTCCCACTCCGCGGCGGTGATGTCGGTCCGCGCGGGCGGTGAGTGCAGCTGTTCGTCGTGGTAGATGTCCGGTACGGAGGCGCACGGGGGCGCTGTCGGTTCAGCCAAGATGGTCATGGGTCCCTCTTCCCAAGAGAAGCCGGCCAGGGAGCGCCGTGCCTCAGGTCACATCAAGGCTCAGGTTAGAGGTACATGCCCCCGGAGTCCCGGTTTTGGCCCGAAGAGTCCGAATCGTCACCTTTGGGGACGTTTGGACCCGGTAGCGCCAGGCGCATGTTGTGCAGCTGCGACTGGGCCTGCACCTGCTGGGCGTACAGCGCCGCCTGGATGCCGTGGAAGAGTCCCTCGAGCCAGCCGACGAGCTGCGCCTGGGCGATGCGGAGCTCGCCCTCGCTGGGCGAGGCGCTGTCGAACGGGAGGCTGAGGCGCTCCAGCTCCTCGACGAGCTCGGGGGCCAGGCCCTCCTTGAGCTCCTCGATCGACTGGGCGTGGATCGTGCGGAGGCGGGCGCGGCTGGCCTCGTCGAGGGGCGCGGCCTTCACCTCCTCGAGGAGCTGGCGGATCATCCCCCCGATCCGCATGACCTTGGCCGGCTGCTCGACCAGCTTGCTGATCGGGGTGCCGCTCTGCTCGTGCTCCTCCGGCGTGGTGACGGGCTCGCCGCCCAGGGCGATGATCTTCGGCTGCTCCTCAGTCATCCTTCCAGCGTAGCGATCTTTCCCGGGAGCGCAGGTCCGCGCGTCAGAGCGTCAGCAGCACCTTGCCGATGTGGCTGGAGTCCTCCAGCACCTGGTGCGCCTGGCGTACGTCCTCGAGCGGGTACGTCGCGTGGACGATCGGGCGGACCGTGCCGTCGGAGATGAGCGGCCACACCTGCGCGACCATCGCCGACACGATCGCGGCCTTCTCGTTGCTGGGCCTGGCCCGTAGCGACGTGGCCATGACGGCGGCCCGCTTGGTGAGCAGTGCGCCGAGGTTGAGCTCGGCCTTCGTCCCGCCCTGCATGCCGATGACGACGAGCCGGCCCGCGGTGTTGAGGACCGAGACGTTGGCGGCGAGGTACTTGCCGCCGATGATGTCGAGGATGACGTCGGCGCGCAGGTCGGCGCTCTTCATCTCCTCGGCGAAGTCCTGCTCGCGGTAGTTGATGACGACGTCCGCGCCGAGCTCGCGGCAGAACTGCGCCTTCTCCTCCGAGCCGACCGTCACCACGACCGTGGCGCCGAACGCCTTGGCGACCTGGATCGCCATCGTGCCGATGCCGCTGCTGCCTCCGTGCACGAGCAGGGTCTCGCCGTGCTGGAGCTTGCCGATCATGAAGACGTTCGACCACACGGTGGACGCGGTCTCCATCAGGCCGGCGGACTCGACCAGCGAGATCCCGGACGGCACCGTGGCGACCTGGCCGGCCGGGACGCTGACGTACTCGGCGTAGCCGCCGCCGCTCAGCAGCGCGCAGACGTGGGAGCCGGGCTGCAGGTCGGTGACGCCCTCGCCGACCGAGACGATGTCGCCGGAGCACTCCAGGCCCAGCACGTCGGTGGCTCCCGGCGGCGGGTCGTAGAAGCCCTGGCGCTGCAAGAGGTCGGCGCGGTTGACGCCCGCGGCGGTGACCCGGATGAGCACCTCGCCGGCGGCGGGTTCGGGGATCGGGCGGTCGACGACCTCGAGGGCATCGACTCCGCCGGGCGTGGGAACAGTGACGGCGCGCATCGTCCCTACGGTAGTCGCCCCGGGCAGGAGAGGCGATCCAGGTGGCCGCCCCTCGCCCACCTGAGAGGATGGCAGGCATGCATGTGGCCCTCGTCCAGCGCGCCTCGGACATCGACTCCGCCGCCAACCGGGACTCCATCACGAAGCAGCTCAGCGAGCTGGCGCCCGAGGACGGCCTCGACCTGGTCGTCCTGCCCGAGGCGGCCATGCACGACTTCGGTGCGCCGGACCACGACCTCGCGGCGGTCGCCGAGCCGCTGGACGGCCCGTTCGTCGACCTGATCTCGGCCGAGGCCCGGCGTCTCGGCGCGACGATCGTGGCCGGCATGTTCGAGCGCACGGACGGTCTGCCGTTCAACACGCTCGTCGTGATCGGTCCGGACGGCGAGCTGCGCCGGACGTACCGCAAGATCCACCTGTACGACTCGTTCGGCTACAAGGAGTCCGACCGGATGCGCGCGGGCGACGTCGAGCCGGTGGTGCTCGACGTCGCGGGGCGGGCCGTCGGGCTGATGACCTGCTACGACCTGCGGTTCCCCGAGCTGGCCCGCGACCTGGTCGACGCCGGTGCCGAGCTGCTGGTCGTCCCGGCGGCCTGGGTCGCGGGCGATCGCAAGCTCGACCACTGGCGGACGCTGCTCGCCGCGCGGGCGATCGAGAACACCGTTCACGTCGTCGCGGCCGGGCAGGGTGGTGACCGCTACACCGGCCATTCCTTGGTTGCCGATCCGTGGGGCTCTATCGTTGAGGAGGCCGACAACGGCTCCGCGATCATCCGGGCGACACTGGCAGCAGCCGACCTGGCGCAGGCGAGGGACGTCAATCCCTCGCTCACCAACCGAAGGATCCGACACAGCTCATGAGTTCCACCGTGCAGGGAGGACGCCGACGGCTCGACGCGTCGGTGCCTCCCGAGTACGACCTGCCGACGCGAGAGCCGCGCATCGAGTCCGCGCGCACCGCGCGGCTGCTGCTGTGGGTCGTGTTCGTGGCGTGGGTCGTCGGCACCGCGGGCGCCGCGACGTCGATCATCGCGATCGGCGCCCCGACCTGGATCGAGCGTCCCTCGGCCGCGCTGCTCACCGTCGTGTTCGCGGTCGGGCTGACCCACCGCGGCGGCGGCCACATGCGCATCTGGCTGCCGATCACGGCCGCCCTGGCGATCGCCGCGGCTGCCCTGGAGACGAACCTCCTGCTCGCGTCCGCGGCCGCGGTCTCGGCCGTCCTGTCCGCGGTGTGGGCGGTGATGGTGACCCGGCCCGCCGACTCGGTCGTCGGCGCGATGCGCGAGTACGCCCTGGCGCTCGTCGTCGCGCTCAGCGGCACCCTGTCGGTCGCGGCCTGGAACGCGCCGGTCAACTACCAGCGGTTCAACCTCATCGTCGTCAGCGTCGCGCTCGGCCTGGCGATCACGATGGTCTGGAACCTCGGCGCCGGCCTGCACGGGCTCGGCCGGCAGAACCTCGCGATCCTCGCCGGGGTCGCGGTCCTGCTCCTGGTGATCCTGGCCTACAGCAGCTTCGTCCGAACCCACGGCTCGGACTCCCTGGTCGACCTGTTCAGCGACCTGGTGAGCTGGAGCCGGCGGACGTTCGAGGGCGTACCGCGTCCGGTCGAGGTGTTCATCGGCTTCCCGGCGCTCATCGTCGGCGTCTCGATGCGCTCGAAGCGGCGCGAGGGCTGGTGGGTGCTGGTGTTCGCCGTCATCGGCACCGCGGTGCTCACCACGTCGCTGGTGACTCCGGGAGCCTTCCCGACGTACATCGCGCTGTCGACCCTCTACTCCAGCATCCTCGGCCTCGCCGTCGGCCTCGTGGTGCGGCACTACGTCCTGCGCGAGCGCTCGGCGAGGGCGGCCCGCGCGATCGAGCCGATCGTGCGCGTGGAGCCCCCGCGGTTCGCCCCCTTGAAGTAGCCGCTGCCCCCGGAGGTGCGACAATCGTCTCTGGCGTGGCGCTTCGGCGCTGCCGCCAGGAGGGGTGCCGGAGTGGCCGATCGGAAGCGCCTTGAAAGCGCTCGCTGGCAGCGATGTCAGCCGCGGGTTCGAATCCCGCCCCCTCTGCGTGACGAAGTACCGACTTGACCGACGCTTCACGCTGCCCGCGATCGGGGTGCACCTGATCGCCGCCGGCATCGTGGCCGCCCTCGCCTTCCTGGTCTGGGCGTGGCTCGGCGTGCTCGCGGTGCTGCTCCTGCTCAACGCCGTCCGGGTCTTCGCGTTCCCGCCCGTCGTCGCCCGCCTCGACCCCTTGGGCGTGCGCCTCGGCGGCCTGATGACCATGAAGCCCGTGCGGGTGGTGTGGACCCAGGTCGAGGACGTCAGCGTGGACCACGCGCGACTGCGCTTCGACCAGGGCGCCGAAGGGGCCGTGACGTTCCCCCTCGCGTACGCCGGGAAGCGTGCCGAGGAGCTCGTCCGGGAGGTCTACGACCGGCTCAACACCGCGAACGGGTACTCCCGGTACGAGGCTCCGTCGTCCTGATCGCGGCCTCCGTGAGGCCTCGGATCGATCCCGATTCGTCGGACGGGTCACCCGGTCGCTATCCTGTTCCGGTTGCAGTCTTCGGATCGCAGCGGGGAGATGTCGCATAGTGGCCTAGTGCGCCCGCCTGCTAAGCGGGTTGAGGTTTAAACCTCTCGCGAGTTCAAATCTCGCCATCTCCGCAGGCACACGAAGGAGCAGGACCCCACCGGGGTCCTGCTCCTTCGCCGTTCGTCCTCGCCTGATCGGGACACCTTTTCGCCGTTGTGCCTCCACGGGCTCCCACCCGCCGTTACCGTTGGTTTTCCAGGGGAGCAGGGAGTCGACGGTGGCACGTTTCGGGCACGGTCTGCAGAGCCTCGCCGAGATGGCGCACCTGCTGATGCGGCCCTACGGGCTCGAGGAGCTGCTGGAGGTCGCGGCCGAGCACGCGCGTGAGGCCCTCGGCGCCGCCACCGTCTCGATCAGCCGCCTCGACCTCCCCGCCCAGCAGATCCACACGATCCTCAACGTCGGCGACCTCGGGCCGGGCGAGGAGCGCTGGCCCGCCGCCGAGACGTACTCGATCGCCAGCGACAAGCGCCTGTCGTCCGCGATCCTCGACAAGCTGAGCTCGGAGGACGCGATCGACGACCCGGCCTCGGACGAGATCGAGCGACGGATGCTCGAGCGGCTGCACAAGGGATCGTCGTTGACGACCTCGATCGTGGTGGACGGCAGTCCGTGGGGCGAGTTCTACGCGACCCGGCACGTGGGGGACGCGCGGTTCGACGCGGAGTCCATCGCGTACGCCGAGGTGCTGGGCGCGATCCTCGCGGCGGCGATCTCCCGGTCGCTGCGGGAGAAGGCGCTCGAGGAGCTGGCGTTCCACGACCCGTTGACCGGGCTGTTCAACCGTCGGGGGCTGGACGCCGAGGCGGCCGAGGTCTTCGACGTGCCGGTGGGCGTGACCCGCGAGGTCGCGATCGTGGTGGTGGACATCAACGGGCTCAAGCTGATCAACGACTCCGAGGGCCATGCCCGCGGCGACGACCGGATCCGCCTGGTCGCCTCCTCGCTCAGCGAGGCGTTCTCCCCGCTGGGGGCAGCGGTCGTGGCACGGGTGGGCGGCGACGAGTTCACCGTCATGGTGGCCGGGCGGGACGTCCAGGAGGTCGTGGACACCGCGAACGCGCTGCTGGTCCGCCTCGGCGGCCCGGGGTCCGAGGTCAGCGTCTCCGCCGGGGTCGCGGCGGCGCAGATCGCCGCGGGCACCGACCTGCGCCCCACCGACCTGTTCGCCGCCGCCGACCGGGCGCAGTACGTCGCCAAGCGCGCCGGCCTGGGCTACGTCCTTTTGTTCGACGACCTCGAGGCACAGAGCGCCTGAGCGCCCCCGGGCTCAGCGGTGGCGCTGTCCCGCCCGGCGCAGCCACAGGGCCACCAGCACGGCGCCCAGCGCGGCGCCGGTGGTGTTGGCCACGACGTCGGCGACGCTCCCGGTGCGTCCCGGGCGCGCGACCGTCTGAGTGAGCTCGATCGCGATCGAGAACAGTCCAGCGAGCGCGGTCACCCGCAGCCACCCGAGTCGGGGTAGCAGCGCCAGCAGCAGGGCGCCCAGGGGCAGAAACAGCAGGATGTTCGCGCCGAACTCCCCGATCCGGTAGCCCTGGTCAGGAGTGAGGTCGAAGATGGCGACAAGCCACGTCGTGGGCACGCGATGTGCCAGGTCGAGGTCGCGATCGACGTGGCTGGGCCACAGGCCGATCAGCAGCAGCGCCACCACGTACACGACGCCCGCGCCGATGATCGGGAGGCGATGGCGCATCCCCCGATCGTACGGTCAACGCCGCGCCGGATCGCCCGTCTTGGCAGCCGGGGTGACACATCACACTGGGACCCGTCCGGGGCGGTCCTCGGCGCCCGTAGGATCGTCGCGTGAACAAACGACTGGGTGTCGCACTTCTGGCCGGCCTCGTGATCGTGGACGCCGTCCTCGTCGTCGGAGCCGTCCGGCACGTCAACCAGACCCCGCCGCCTGTCGACATCCCCGTCGTGCGGGCCGGTGAGACGCCGGAGACGCCGCCTTCCCCGTCGTCGACCCCCGAGCAGCCCGACTTCGACTTCCAGCCCGCCAGAGCCGCGGCGGTCTCGGTGGCCAACGACGACACGTTGCTCTACGCGTTGAGAGGTGCGTGCAAGGGGGACAACGACAACGCAGGCAAGGTGACCGTGTCCACCAACGGTGGCGCGTCCACCGTCACCGTCCAGACGGGCCTCGAGGAGATCCTGGCTGTGTCGGCCGTCTCCCGAACCGAGCTGCGGATCGTCGGGGCTGACGATGCGTGCGACGTGCAGCGTCTCCGCTCGAGCGACGGCGGCGACACGTGGGAGACCGACCCCGAGGACGACCTCTGGTATCCGGACCCCACCAGCACCGCGACGGTTGTCTCGCCCGAAGGCAGGACGAAGCCGGGGTGCACGGTCACCTCGCTCAGCCAGGTCGGTGACACCTTCGCCCGCGTGAGCTGCGCTGACGGCGTCATCCGCGGGACGGGCGACGGCAAGAAGTGGCTGAAGCTGGGGCGACTCGACAACGTCCGGGTGGCCTCGTTCACGAACTTCAACGCAGGCGTCGCGCTTGCGGTCTACCAAGGATGCGCCGCTAACGCGTTCACGACCCGCGACAGCGGACGTACATGGGCACCGGGCGGTTGCATCAGCGGGGAGCCCGCCCAGGCGATCGCGGCCAGCGACTCGGGCCTGGTCGCGATCGTCGACGCGCAGCTGTACGTCAGTGACGACGCCGGCCGGAAGTGGCGCCAGCCCTGACCTGACGCCAGAACGGATCGGTCGTCAGCACGAGCTGCGGACGAAGATCTCGTTGTCCGAGGAGTGAGCTCCAGGTGTCGACGACAGCTCGGCATCCGCCCGCTGCCCCTTCGCCGTGCGCATGGTCGCGACGATCTTCACGGTCGCGCCGGGCTTGAGCGTGATTGCCGCGAAGTTGACCGGACGCCCGTGGAAGGTCACACCGTTGTTGGGGCGGAACTTGCCGTTCTGCGTGAACGAGATGAACTCGCCACCGGCGGGGGCGAAGAAGCGGGTGTCCAGCACCATGCTGCCGCGCGGGCCGTTGCCTCCGACACCAGTGATGTACTTGGGAAGGAGGCTGGCGTCTGCAGGAGCCGTCGACGTGAACGTCGTGGTGAGCTCGATGGTCTGGCGACCGTCGTCGGTGCATCGGATCGAGCGTGCCGTGGTCTTGGTGTCGAGGTAGTACTGCATCTTGGAGGCGGTGGAGTCGTTCAGGTACATCCCGACATGGGGTCGCGTCGTTCCCTTGCCGGGGAACGCGCCGGAGATGGTGGTCGGAGCGATCTCGCGTTGTTCCTTGGTGCGGGCGGACCACAGGAGCACCCGGTGCTCGCCGGCTGCAGTCACGAGCTGCGACAGCGTCTCGCGGGCGTCGCCCTTGCCGGACGTGACGCCTTCGAAGATCCGCCGTGCGGAATCGGCGAAGAAGGCGTCCTGGTCGACGGGATTCGTGAACCGCGCGTACACGTCGTTCAGCAGCAGGTCGACGGCGTTGTCCGCCGTCAGCTCGGTGTCCGCTGCGGCCTTGATCGGGCCGGTGCCCTTGAGCAGGTGGCTGAGGGCGACGGGGTCGAGACTCAGCACGCCGTCGACCTTCACGCCGAGCTTGTCCACGACCATCGATCGCATGATTTTCGCGGTCCGCGGGAAGTCGGGGGTGAAGTTCGTGTCGCGGAAGTCCTTGGCCATGAGCTGGCCGTAGACGGCAGCCTCGCTCTTCGTGAGCTTGACGAAGGGGTCCTCATACTGCGGGATGTCGCTTGCCGAGCCCTGCTGAGTGATGCTGAGCTTGCCGTTCTTGGCCTTGACGACCGCGAAGGCGCCGGGCAGGCCGCCGGTCGAGCGCACCTCTGCATTGTTCTGGAAGACGAGCAGGTAGCGGCGCGTGCCGCGGGCGCCCAGCATCTCGGGAGCGAGCCGCATCGCCCGGGCTGCTGACGATGCCGCGAACTGGGCGTCGTCGACCTTTTCCTTCAGGTCCTTCACCGGTGCGCGCAGCGGCCCGACGAGCTCGTCGGACTGGATCGAGGCAATCTTGCGCTGATTGGTGGTGAGCACCTCGGCAGCGGTGCTGATGGTGGGGCCCAGCTGGCTGAACGCTGCCAGGTCGAAAGCCCCGTTACGAGGCTTGAACAGGTCGCCGTCCAGCGATGCGGAAGCCTCGACCACCGGTGGCAGGCCACGGCGGCTGATGTCGTCCAGCGTGCTCGAGACGGTCCGAACAGCCGAGACGCTGTCCCCGACGAAGGGCATCTTGGTCAGGAGGCTCCAGACCAGACCGTCCGTGTTGGTATGTGCCTTTCCTGTCGACGACTGGAGGTCCTCGAGCGAGGACCGCGCGGCCGAGACGTCGCCCTGGCTGATGTGGTTCTGCAGGATCTTGGCCTGGGAAGCGGCGTCCTCGAGCGCGGTCTTGGCCGTTGAAGCCTGCCGGGCAAGGAGCGCTCCGGCAACCACGACGAGCACAACGACCGCGCCGAGCCCATAGACGAGGGGACGTCGTGACCTGGTGGGGCCGGATGCCCGGTGCCCGAGTCGAGCCATGTGATTCATCCTAGGAGTCGTCGTTGGCCGCAGATGTGGCGCGGTCTGGAAACTGACACGACTCCGCCACCGGTCTCGCCCTCTTCAGGGGAGTGCCGGTGGCGGAGTCGGTGTGGCGCTGGTGTCAGGCAGTCTTGCGACGGCGTGCGATCGCGGTGAACGCGACGCCTGCAGCGACGAGTGCAGCACCGACGTAGAGGGCGATCATCGCCGGGGCGCCGGCGTTGGGGAGAACACCGTTGCTGTTCGAGCCGGTCCCGCCAGCGTTGGTGTCAGAGCTGTTGTCGGCCTCATCGCTGGCGTTGTCGCCCGAGCCGTTCTCCTCGCCGTTGCCGGCGTCGTTGCCGGGCGTGCCGACGACGATCTGGACCGAGTACACGTCGGTCTGGGGAGCGGCGAGCAGCGTGGTGTCAGAGGTGACAGCGGCGGCCGTGGTCACCGAGTTGCTGGACGAGATCGGTGCGAGGACCGGGCTGGTGACGTCCGGGTCCCAGGTGCAGCGAGCGGTGGCCGTGTAGGTGCCCTCTTCCTCCGGAGCGGTGAACGACGGCGAGTACTCCGTGCCGGCGCCGGGGGCACCGGTCTGGCCGGCGAAGGTGGACGTCCACGCGCAGTTCACGCCGCCGGAGGTGAAGGTGATGGTGAACTGTCCACCAGGCTCGACGGCCTCGGGCGCGTCGGCGCTGAACGGCGGGGGCTCGTAGTCGGCGTAGGCGGTGGAGGCCGTGAAGAGGCTCAGCACACCCGCCACAATGGCGACGATCATGAGGCGCGTTTTAATCATTGTTTTCAGTCTCCGAGAGGGTGGCAGATGGGAGGGTCAAGAACTCTCAATGGAGACACTACCTCACAAATGCCGCGAGCAAACCTCCGCGACCGACATGCGGGCAGATCTTAACCAAGTTACGCCCGAATAAACGCTGCGACACGAGACTTAGGTCCCGTCTTGGTTCCTACGCAAAAAAACATTGCCTGCGCTGCCTCAGCACGCGCTCTTCCACGTCTGCACCGAGCGACCCGGGACGATCGACGGAGTTGAACTGACCGTCGTGGGCCCTGACTGTCCCTTGCCTCCGGTGATCGAAGACTGCACAGTGACCGTCTTGCCCGGGTCGACCTGGATCGTCACGATCGCCACGGGTCGGCCGTCGTGCGTGGCGCGGGTGAACGTCGTGTCCTCGTTGTCGATCCTGACCGAGCCGATGGTGCCCGCGTCCGGGCCGTAGAGGTACAGGTTCACCAGCATCGATCCCGGCTCCGCCCCGAATCCCGGGCCCTTGATCGATTCCGGCAGCGCCGCGGAGTCCGCAGGTGCGGAGGACCGGAGCCTCATCTCGGAGCTGTACGACTGCGTGCCGGCGCTGCACTTCGTGGCCCTGCCCTGGACCGAGTAGTCGAGGTAATACTGCATCTTGGCGCCGGTCGCATCGTTGAGGTAGAAGCCGATCGCTGGGCCGTTCCCCGTGCCGGCGTGCAGGGCGTGGGCAAGCGGTGTGCCGGCGATCTCCTTCGAAACCGACTTCTCCGGAGACCACAGCGACACGCGTCGCTCGTTGGTGGCCCGGGTCAGGGCCTTGAGCAGGGCGGTCGGGTCTCCTTCCCCCGAGATGACCTTGTCAAAGATCTTGTCCGTCGCGCTGGCGAAGAACTCGTCCTGGTCCGCACCCTTCGGATTGGTGATGTAGACACTGTTGAGCAGCACCTCGACCGCGTTGTCCGCTGTGAGCCGAGTGCCGTCGTCGAGGTCGACCGGCCCGATGCCCTTGAGCACGTACGAGAGGGCGACCGGATCGATCGACAGCACCCCGTCGACCGCCACGCCCTTCTCCTTCTTGATGAAGGCGGCCGCGATCTCGGCGGCGCGCGGGAAGTCCGGAGTGAAGTTCACGTCGCGGAAGTCGCGGACCATCTTGGTGGTGAACAGCTTGCTCTCCTCGGCGCTGAGCGACGTGGCGTTGCGGGGCCGATCACCGAGCGACCCGCCAGTTCCCTGCCCCAGGAGCTCGATGGATCCGTTGTTGACCTTCAGGCCGGCGTAGGCGCCAGGCATTCCTCCGGTGGCGCGGATCTCTGCGTTGTTCTGAAAGAGCAACAGGTAGGTGTGCTTGCCCTTCAGCATCTGCGGCACGACGCGTGACGCGGTCGCCGCGCGGGTCGCGATACTGGCTGCGCTGCGGATCTTGTCCTGCGCGTCGGTGACCGGGTCCTGCAGCTGCGCCAGCAGCGACGACGCGTCGACCGTCCTGATTTCGGCGTCGGCCTTGTCGATCGCTGCGGATGATTTGCTAAGCGCAGGGGTGAGAGCAGTGAGAGCGGCGATGTCGATCTTGCCGTCCTCGGGGTTGAACGTCTTGGCGTTGAACTTGTCGGCGACGTCTACGAGCGGCGGTAGGCCGTCGTTGGCCACGGTGGCGACCGCCGAGCTCACGGTTCGCACCGCTGTGACGTTCTTGCCGAAGTAGGGGGTCTTCGCGGCGAAGGACAGGACGGAACTGTCGAGGCTCGACTCCGCTGCGCCTACGTGCCCTTGCAGCTCGGTGAGCTTGGTGCGAGCGGCCGCCTGGTCGCCGCCGGTCAGCGCGTCCTGCAACGCGCTGGCGTCGGTGGTGGCCAGGTTGAGGTCGTCACGGGCCGACGACAACTTGCTGTACGCGTAGAGCCCGAGCCCCGCGATCACGATGGCGAGCAGACCGACGACGCCAGTGAGGACGATCCACGTGCGGCGCCGGGACTGGCGCTCAGGCCGTGCCGTGCGGTGTGTACGTGTCACGTGTGCACTCCCCCTTGTGTCGTGCCTGATCTTCATGTCCTGCTCTGTGCAACACAGAAGTGGGGCCGCCGGTCGGCAGCCCCACTTCTATGTCGTTCGACCGAGTCGACTACTACTTCTTCTTTTTCTTCTTGTTCTTGATCTTCACCTGAACAGCGGTGCTGCTGGCCTTGTAGATCGAGTTCTTCGACGGCTTGAAGTTGAACTTCAGCGTCTTGACCTTGGTCTTGTTGACCTTGGGGGCCTTGATGAAGAAGGTGGCGCGGCCGCCGCTGAGGGGGAGCGTCTTCTTCTTGCCGTTGAAAATGGCGGTGACCTTGCCGCCGACGGTCGCGTTGCCGGCGCGAACCTTGGCGGTCACCTTGAACGTTGAGCCCTCATTGACGGACTTGCTCGCAGCCTTGATGTTCGTGCGAACGGTGTTGGGGTACGCCGCGTTCGCGGTGCTGCCCAGGGCCCCCATGCCGAGAACCAAGGCCAGCGACGCGAACAGCGCGATTGCTGTCTTCTTCATGGTTTTCCTTCTCCTGGCATTGAAGCCATGTGCAGATAGTCCGCGGATGCTGCTGCGGCGCGTCTCCACCCTAGGGCCTTTTGTCCCGCCCCAGCACCCGAATGGCCCTTTGTTCACGAGAAAGAAACAACCGGTCTCGAAGTGCGTGGCCGCGACCACGTCGCAGCGCGTCCCACATCATCTGAATCGCGTCGTGCGTCGTGTGGTGAGGGTCACGCGCCAACCTTGGAGTCTGCACTCTGGGCAGCGGAGCGTGCCGCGTCCTTGTCGGGCGCGTACCCATACCCGTACCCATACCCGTAGCCGTATCCGCCACCGGTCTTCGCAGGGGTCATGTTGAAGATGACACCGACGGGACGTGCCCCCACCGCCTCCAGCCGTTCGACTGCGACGGTCACCTGGTCCGATGTCGTCTTGCCGTGGCGCACGACCAGCAGCGCCCCGTCGGCCTGGGCGGCCAGCAAGGCGCCGTCCGTGACAGGGAGCAGCGGTGGCGCGTCGATCAGCACGATGTCGTACTGCGAGCGAAGCGAGGCGATCAAGGAGCCCATTGCCTCCGATTTCAGCAGCTCTGCCGGATTGGGGGGAGTCGCTCCGCTGGTCAGCACGTGTAGCCCGTCGGTTGCCGTTGCCTGCACAGCCTCCTCGAGCGGAAGCCGCCCGATGATCGTCGTGGTCAGCCCTACGGCCGATTCGAGCCGCATGTACTCGCTGATCTTCGGGCGGCGAAGGTCGCCCTCGACGAGTGCGACCTTCTCTCCGCCCTCAGCCAGCGCCAAGGCGAGGTTGACCGCGGTGGTCGTCTTGCCCTCGCCGGGGAGCGAGCTGGTAATGACGAACACCTTGCGCTCCACGTCTGGATCGATGAACTGCAAGTTGGTGCGCAGTACTCGGAACGCCTCTGCGCGGGGTGCGTACGTGTCAAGGGAGGAGATAAGTGGTGTCCCGACCGCGTCGGAGTCAAAGCTGATCGTGCCGAGAATGGGCGCGCCGACGAGCGGCTCAATCTGGCGCGTCGTCCTGATGGTGGTGTCGAGAGTCTCGCGAAGCACTGCAGCACCGGCGCCCAAGAGGAGTCCGAGAACCAGCCCCAGGGCCAAGTTCCGCGTGGGGTTTGGCGAAATCGGCGATCCGGGCGTCGACGCGGGATCGACCACGGTGGCCTTGATGGTGGCCTCGTCCTTGCCTGGCGGGGTCTCCAACTCGGCGACGTACGCGACGAAGACTCGAGCAACGGCATCCGTCAGCATCTTGGCTCGTTCGGGATCCGGGTCCGTGACTGTGACGGTAAGGATCACGGTGTCGAGCTTCGACGAAGCGCTGATCTGCTCGGCCAATGCGCCCGGGGACTCCTCGAGCTCCAGGTCATCGACCACCTGGCGCGCAATTTCTTGGCCTGTCAGCAGGTCCGCGTAGGACTTCACGCGTTGCAGCGAGAACTGGCCGCCTTGGTTTGCCTGAGCGTCGTCGGTAGAACCCTGAGTAGAAACGAACAAACGCGCCGACGATGCGTACTGCGGAGTCGCGCTCCAGCTGAGAAGCGCCGCAAGAGCGACGGTGACCAGTCCGCAGACCGCGATAAGCATCCAGCGTGCGCGTAGGACTTTCACATAGTCACGCAGGTCCATCAGGTGCTCCGTCCGAGATGTGCCGACTCCGGTCTGGCGCCGAGTGTAACGGTGGCCCTCGCTGGTCGCCGAAAGTGTCAGGCTGTCAGGCACAGGATGTGGTCTGCCAGCAGTCGCAACATGTAAGCGCGGCTCGGGCCGCCATGTCACACAACCCGTCGCGCCGTGGCTCGGGCACGGCACGTGCTAACCGTCGGACGACCGGTTTAGCGGAGGGCTTTACGCGCAAGGTCTCTCAACTGCACCGGGAGCAAATGACGCTCTCAATCTTGGCCAGTGCCTGAGATGGCAATGACGTCGCAGGAGTGACGGGTCTCTCGTTGGGGCGTGGTGTGGCAGGAGTCTCTTCTTGTAAAGCCGTGCCGTCATGTAGTTTTCTTAACGGCCGAGACTGGTCGCACGTGACCACTGGAGGGCACCCATCTTGGCGACACTTATCACTCACGAGTGGTTGGCTAAGGCCGGCGGCTCGGAGAACGTATTCGAGCAGATGGGTCGCGCGTTTCCGTACGCCGACCAGTATTGCCTCTGGAATGAGGACCCAGATCGCTTTCCGGCGACTAGGGATACCTGGATAGGTCGCACCCCTTTGCGGAAAAGCAAGCCTATGGCTCTGCCCTTCCTAAGGTCGGCGCTCCGGTCAATCCCTGTCGAGGACTACGCGACAGTGGTTGCAAGTTCGCACGCGTTCGGACATTACAACGCATACCGGGCAGTCCAGAACGGCGCGCGGGGGTTTTCCTACGTACACTCACCCGCCCGCTACGTTTGGGCACCGGAGCATGATGTCCGGGGCCAAAGCCGAGCGGTCCGCTCCCTGGCGCCGGCTATGCGTTGGCTCGACAAGCGGACAACATCTGACAGGGTCGAGTACGCCGCCAATAGCGAATTCGTAAGGCGGCGGATACACGACGCCTGGGGCGTTGATTCCCGGGTCATTTATCCGCCTGTGGCGGTCGAGGAGATTACCGCGGCTCTTGCTGAGCCGCTGGACGAAGGCGACGCGGCCGTCGCGGCCACCCTTCCCAGCGACTACGTGCTTGGTGCCTCGCGTCTCATTGGGTACAAGCGGGTTGACCAAGTCATAGAAGTCGCTGACGCCTTAGGCCGACCGGTAGTCATCGCAGGCGACGGACCGGAGAAGAGCGCTCTTGAGCACCTCGCCGACAAGCTTGGTGTGCATGCGGTATTTGTCGGACGTGTGAGTGATCGCCTGCTATACGAGTTGTACAGGCGCGCCGCACTGTTTGTCTTTCTGCCGATTGAAGACTTTGGAATCATGCCGTTAGAGGCTATTGCCGCGGGCGTTCCGGTTCTCGTCAATTCTGTGGGGGGTGCTTGGGAAGGGGTTGGACAGACCGGTGCGGGATGGGCTGTCGACACCAGCGACATGTCATCCGTTGTAGCCGGCGCGCGTCAGGCCCTTCGGGTCAAATCGGCCGCGGGGCCGGCGGCCGTATCGCAGTTCTCCAATAGCAGTTTCCGCGCGGCCTTGACGGGATGGATCCACAATGCCTGAGCGCGCGATTGTCATTGTTTTGGGAACTGCAGATTGGGACCAGCCAATAGCTACCAACCAGCACTATGTAACGAACGAACTCGCCAAAGAGTTTGACGTGCGATTCATCGAGTCTATTGGGTTGCGCCGACCGGAATGGAGACTCCGAGATCTCCGACGTATCGGACGGCGACTCGCCGCATTAGTGACTCGGCGGGAGGCGTCAGCCGGGGTTCCACGCCGGCGTGAGCACATCAAGGTCATCACACCGCTCATTTTGCCAATCCATACGGGGGCCTTCGCCCGCGTGAATCAGTATCTTCTGGGCCGCGTGATGGATCGTGCTGCTCAAGGAGTCGCACCAGCAAAACTATTGTGGACATACAGTCCTGTCACATATGGAGCTGAGGAGCGTTTCGATGGATTCGTTTACCACTGTGTGGACCTACTTGGCGAGGTCAACGGGATTTCTAGCGAAGTGATCGAACGTGCGGAGCGCCGAATTGCTCCGATCGTAGACACATCCATCGCTACGACGGAGACCGTGGCGAGCAGCCTCCGCGTCCGTGGCCATGAGCCGATCCTTTGGCCGAACGTAGCAGACACTTCGGCGATCGATGGAGCGCGCAGCGGCGCGGGTGACCGCGTCGCGGGACGAGTTGTCTTCGCTGGCAATTTAGCGCCGCAGAAAGTGGATTTCCCTCTGTTGCGACTGCTAGTTGAGCATGACGTCGATCTACATCTGGCGGGGCCTATTGCTGAGGGTGGAGGCGAGTCAAGCAAGGAAGTTGAGGACCTTGTCAGGCGCGGCGCCACTTATCACGGTTCGTTGAGCCTGCACGACCTCAGCGGCCTGTACTGGTCGTCCTGCGTCGGGTTGATCCCTTATGTCATCAACGACTACACGCGGGGGGTCAGTCCACTAAAAACGTTCGAGTACTTGGCCGCTGGGCTCGCGGTCGTTAGTACGGCCGTCCCTAGCGTTTCAGAACAACAGGGACACGTCGCCATTCGGAATGGCGGTGTCGATTTTCTGAATGCGGTTACGCATTTCTCATCACCGCCATCATCGGCACAAGAAGCAGCGCGCGCGAAAATCGCCCAGCAGAACAGTTGGGTGGGACGAGGCTCAACCGCGAGGGAAGTCGCTCGCTCACTTGTCGCCCGTAAACTGTCCCGGCATTAGCGGATAGCAGGGTGGCTGAGTTGAGTCCCCGATAGCAGTTCAGCGCGGTCGCCGAGTCCGTTCGATGCGATCGAGATGAATGCGGCCACCGCGTCATCTTCGAGTAAACGTCTCAGAGGACTCTCGAACGGGGTCATCACGATGACGCACCAAGGCATTGTCGACCCGTTTGGCCTGCTTTGCGACGCTCTGCCCGAAGCTTCCGCGGATCTGATGCATTCGCTGCTGCAGAAGATGATCAACGCGCTGCTGTCAGCAGATTCCGATGGTCGGCGCGGAGCACGGCCGCCCCAGCCCCGACCGGACGGTGTAACGCAACGGCTTCCATCACCGCCTCTTGGACACCCGGGTTGGCTCGATCGTCGTCCAGATCCCAAACTGCGCACCAGGTCTGCTCCCCTGAGTGGTTGCTCAACCGCCGCACACGAGCGGAGCCCGCCCTGATCACCCTCGTCGCCGAATGCGACTTCGCCGGCGTCTCGACCCGCCGGATGGACAAGGGGCCGGCAAGACGCTGGGGATCAGGGCGTGGGACTGCCCAGGCCACAGGTCTCACGGATGGTCGCCGACCTGGACCAGATCGTCGACGAGTTCCGACACCGCCCAGTGGACGAGCCCGGGCTGTTCACCTTCGTCGCCCCTGACGCGTTCACGATGAAAGCCCGAGAAGGCGGCCGGGTCGTCGACACCGTCGTGCTCGTCGCGACCGGTGGCAACGCCGACGGACGCCGCGTAGTCCTCGGCCTGCGCGTCGCCACGTCCGGACCCTAGAGACTTGATCGGTGGCTAGGCGCCTTCGAAGGACTTATGGCGATCGTGCCCGCGCCAGCGTGACCCCGGTTGCTTGTCTGCAAACCGATAACCGTTGTCGAGAGAATGCCCGCTCTGACTTATCACCACGTGAGGAGCTGTCCTTCCGCAGTCGTGCGAACAAATGTGCTGGCACGTTGGGGCACGCCTACCCAGGGTGGCGGATGACGGCATTTGGATTCAGAACCGCAGGGTCGCGCTTAGTCTCAGTGCCCCGTCCGTAGAGTCACGCCTGCACCAGTGCACCAGTGCACCAGTGCACATGTGTGATGAGGATGTCAGGCAATCCTCGGCGCCGTTTCATGTCGACGCTCAGTCCACGCCGCCTCGCGATGGGGGCGGAGTCCGGTCGGGTCGTAGATATGCGCCGATGGACAAAGCGTCGCTGACGTCCCGACGAAGTGGCGTGTAAGCCCCGATGCAGATGGACCAAGCAATGACGTAGACCAGCGTCCCAAGACCTACGGATTGCCAGGACGACAGATCGAAGACGCGACCGGCGACGATATAGGCGACCGCAGCAGCAGCAACATTCGGAAGGAGAGCACGCGCAGCAGCGAGGAACATCTTGACGCTGGGGGCGCCTGCCGAGCGATGAAACCACACCAACGTCGTCGTCCAGTGTGCGCACTGTCCGATCAGGAAGCCGCTCGCTACACCCTTGAGTCCGAATACCGATCCGCCCACGACAAGGGCGATCCATATCGGTGCCACAACGAGGTTTACCTTCAAATCCAGACCGGTGTATCCCTTCGACAGCGAATACCACTGAAACACGTAAGCAGCGGCGTTGATCGCCGCAGATGCGGCGAGCAGCTGGACCACCGGCGCACTGCCCGTCCACGCTGGTCCCAGCACGATGTCGACGAGAGGATACGCCAGAGCGGCGCCGATTCCGAGTAGTGGAAGTACGAGGTGTAGCAGGACCTTCTGTCCTGCTAGCAGGAAGTCCACGTAGCGCCTTTCGTCGTTTTGAAGGCGCGCTAAGACTGCGACCGACACTTTGCTTGCAGGCATCACGATCTGATTCGTGGAATTCACGACGAGGTCATACGCCCGGCTGTAAAGGCCTACGGCGGCGGGGCTGAACCGAAGACCAAGGACTACCGAGTGAACATTCTTCGTGCCAAAACTGAGTATCTGCGCGAGTAGGTAATTGCCCCCGAATCTTAGATAGGACGACATTTCGCCCAGGCGACGCGGCCGCCCCGGGAGCCACCGAGCGAAGACCGCCGCCATGAGCAGGCCAGCAGCCGTTTGAGTGAGTTGCTGCGCGACCAGGGCCCAGTAACCTGCTCCGGCTAGGGCCAGACCCACCGCCGAGGCCAGACCGATCACCGCGGGGATTAGGTCGGTCAGTTGGAGACTGAGGAAGCGAAGCTCACGCGCCAGATTCGCACGGTATTGCGCAGTCATCCCGTTGATCACGAACGTTGACGCAAGAATCTGCGTCACCAGAAGAAGACGAGAGTCGTCGTAAAGGTGCGAAATCGCGGGGGCCGCCATGACCACCAGAACCGCTATGATCGTGCCCAGAGCCGTACTCATCCAGAAGAGGTTGTCCCGGTGTTGAGCGCTGAGGGTTTTCGCTTGGATTGCTGCATTCGAAAGACCGAAATCTCGAAGGATCTCACCGAGGCCGGTGAACGCCATCACCATGGCGACCAGGCCGAAGTCGGACGGTGACAGTACTCGCGCCAGGGCCGCTACTCCGACAAATTGAAGGAATATGCGGGTGAATCGCCCGCCCATTGTGATGGCCGCGCCGCGGGCGGCTGAACGAGCAAGAGGCCCAGAGCCTGGTCCCGCCGGGGTTGACGGCTTGGCGCCACCAGCGTCATTCATACCCATCTGCCCGCGCGCTCTTGGCCAGAAGGCTTACATAACTGTTCGCTATAGCGTCCCAGCCATATTCCGCAACGGACGCGCGACATGCGGACTCAGTCTGGTCTCGGTCTGAACGAATCTGCTTGAGGCAGGTTTCCAGTCCGTTTGCGACGGCCCCGGGGTTCCGTTCGACAATTACTCCGTTCCGCGATCTCTCAATCAATTGAGGAGCGAGACCGGTCGGCGTCATGACGACCATGCGCCCTGCTGCCAACGCTTCGAGCAGTATCAGCGGGCCTGTCTCGTAAGAACTCGGCATCACCACGATGTCCGCCGCTGCGTAGTACGGACGTGGGTCCTGCCTGCTTCCTACAAACACCACTCGATCTGACACCCCGACCTGTTCGGCGCGTCGTTTTGCGTGATTGATCATCTCGGCGGAGCCGCCCACCACAAGAAGGCAAAGGGTGCGCTCCACATTCGGCAGCGCATCGATCGCGATGTATAAGCCCTTTCGTTCGAACTCGTGGCCAACGAAGAGGGCGACCGGTGCCTCCGCAAGCCCCAGGTCATGCCGAGTCTGCTTTCTGTACTTGCTGTCAAGATCGACGTAGGCCTCGAGATCCACCCCGTTCGGAATCACAGAAACGGGAGTCTTGAGACGATAGAGTTGCGCCAAGATGGCTTTGTCCATCTCGGTCAGGCACACGATCCGGGATTGCCAGGCTCCTTCGTAACGCACCCTGTCTCGTGCGAGGGTGAACCAGTGCATGGGGTTGGCAGGAATGCGACCCCCTCCCGCCTCACGGCGTTCCTTCATGACAGCCTTCAACAACCCGTGGTTGACATAGACGTCGCCCCCAACGGGATCCCCATGTACCAGGAACTTGGCGCCAGGGAACCGCCTGCGTCCGCGCCATATCGCGTAAGTGCCCGCGACGGAGAACCACACAACCTCTATTAGCAACTTCAGTTTATCTCCGGGATTACTGCTTACCTGAGTCTTGAGGCGCAGCCCAGTCGACGGCAGATCAATCCGCTCTGTCCTGATGCCCTTCTTCACGAAGGACTGCTCGAGCGAGTACACAACTTGGGCCACGCCGGCGCCGGGAGACACGTGCCGTGAAACCTGCACCACGCGACGCAGTTCTCCACTTCCCCTTCGCTCGAGCTGCGCGGCGAGGCCGCTTGCGAGTGCCGGTAGGTCGTATTTTTGGAGCACTCGTTTCCGGGCCGCCGCGCCGATATCGTCCGGCGCGTGCATCGCTCGTCGTATTGCGTCGGCTAGTGACGTCGCGGTCGCCTCTTCCGCCAGGAATCCCGTCACCCCGTCGGTCAGTTTCTCGGGAATTCCGCCTACTGGCGTGCCGATACACGTGATAGCCCTCGCCATCGCTTCGAGTGTCGTCAGACTGCTTCCTTCGTAGCGAGACGGCTGGACAAAGTAGGTAGCCTTCGCAAGGGTTGCTTGGACTTGCGCGTCGTCCGCGTCCGTCACGATCTGCAGGTACAAGCCAAGTCTGCGTCTCGCTGAGTCGAGCAACTGATCGCGCATAGGACCGCGCCCAAAATGGACCCAGCGCAAGGGACGACCGATCTCGTCCTGCAACTCTACGAGTGCGTCGAGTAATAGGTCATAACCCTTGTTGTGCGTAAGCCGACCGACGCTGACAAAGTCCGCCTCAATCGATCGATCCATTCCATGGTCCGCGAGCCTGTCCAAGCGAGACACGTCAACCGCATTTGGCAATGTCACGACTTGATCCGACGTGAGGTTGAGGTTGGCCACCACCTGGTCGACGAGCCCCGTGTCTGTCGCAAGAACACAGTCTGCGTGCTTCGCCTTTCGCGCAAGCCGTCGAACCGGCACGCGGTTGAACTCTCGCAAAAGACCCTCCCGACGGAATTCCTCCATGCCGTGAGGGTTTGCGACCACCCGACCGACGTGACTGAAATCAAGCCCCTTTAAGACTCCTGCCGCGGCACCGTGAACATAGAGACTCGCGCCTGCGGGAAGCTCCGAATGGATAAGTTGTCGAACCCGGTCAACCCAGAGTTTGTACGAGATACCGAACCCCGGGCGACCCGGCCCCAGGGCAGGTATCGGCCATTCCACGTTCCGGAACCGCAAACCGTCAGGCGTGACGCCTGCGCCGTCCGATGGCGAGACCACTGTGACCATCCAACCCAGTTCGATCAATGCCCTGGCTTGGTCGGCGACTGCTCGCTCAAGCCCCCCGACGCCGTCGTCAAAGGCCACGGCTCTCGCGACGATCCACACTTGGCGCGAGTTGTGACTATCAACGGGCATGTTGGTCACCGGTGCGCCACCGTTCTCAGCCGTCACCGTTGGCGCGCTTTCGCTATCAACCGGACGGCCCTGTACGCGAGTCGGTACTCCCGTGTCAGCCACCGCATGCGCTGCGGAAACACAGAAAAATCGCCTGCTGCGACCGAAGCGGCGTACGCGTGGTGGCTCCGACGCGACATGCGCACACGAAGCTGCTGCAGGCGTCGGCGTGCGAAGCCTGCTGGGGCTCCTAACTCGAAGCGTTGCGGCGGTACAAACTCGCCCCTCGAGGCAAAGTACTTCAATCGCGTGGGGAGGAGCTCCCGACCGTGACGCACCAAACCTCCCTGCGACTGCACGACCTGCGCGACATCTAGCGTGTCGAGCTTAATCTCGCCGGCGTCCGCCCCCCGGGTGAGCATCTCGTCCAGCTCCTGGGCACGCGTGAGGACAACATTGTGGCCGCGACTGTCATCAACGTAGCCCGGCAGCCACGCGTCTCCGAAGACTATGTCAGCGGTCTCGTTGAAGACATCGTCCGAATGGTCTGAGAAGTTGGCCTTGAAGAATCCCAGTCCCCAGTCCGTTCCGTACAGTTCGGAGGCTGGCCTCTGTGCGGTTATGGGCGTGCCCTGAGCGTCACGGCCGTGAAATGCGACTCCGTACGCACTTGCCTTCTGCCCGGGAATCTTCAGGCGGAAGTCGATATCTGTGAGTTCCCCCGGGGGTATCCCCACCTGCCAAGCCAGTGCGTCGGCGTAGTGGGCGCTCTTTTGATGCCCGCAGATGAGACCGACGAAGTATTTCAACCGCTTACCCAGATTCGGAAACTGTCGCACCGCCAAACGCATCTCGTAGAGAATGCTGGGAATGCCAACAATGGCGAAAGTCTCGTTCGAGTTCATTATCTCCCGAAGTTGTGGCCCCACGTGCCCAGGGAAGTATCTAGTCTTTGCGCCCTCCGCGATCTCGTCGCTGGTTCGCGAGATTGCGTAGCTGAACAGAGCAGTCGTGTCATCACTTGCTTTCATGTGAATCACGCCGTCCACGTGCCCTTGCCTCACCAGCGTTTGCAGGAACCACGTCGTGAGGCCGCCCGAACTCGATCGCGCTCGATCTTTGTCATCGTTGACCGCGCCGGCGTATGCACCTGCGTAGTAGCCAGCCACCGGGTGCAGCCGCACACCCGCCTGAGTGGCGAAGAGCCGTTCGCTGATGACGTGCTCTGGCTCACCGGTCCGGGCGAAGGCGGAGACCGCCAGGACTGCAGTAACCTCCGCGTCCGAGAGCTCGCGCGAAGGAAAGACGGCCGCAGGCAATCCATCCTTGTCCAGCACAGTGGTTGAGTCATCAACGGCAAGTTCGTGAGCTCCTGATGCGACGAACAGGTTGTAGCGGCGTAGTGCCTGTAGGAGTGCCCGTCCTTCAGTGTTCATTTTTGCTGCTCCCAGTGCGATTAACCCGTGCTGTCCGCAGACGCGCAAGTTCCGAATCGAAGTTGTCAACGAACTGCACGCGTCGCATGTCGAGCGTTCGCGTTCCATTTGTGTAGTCACTTTCGAGGAACGCGTCGAGTGAGCTCCCTGGGTCTTTGTCAACCACTCGGTTCGAGAGATCGAACGAAGACACCAGGGTTTCGATACGCGACGACATGATCGCGCCGGGCCCTTCGCGATCAAAGATCGCGAGGGGCCGTTGGAACAAAAGCGCAAAGATGCTGCAGTGGTAAGAGTCGGTCATGACACATCGAGCGTTGTCGATCAGTGCCAGGAACTCCTGCGGCCCTATGCGGCGTCCGATTGGATCTTTTGGATCGGCGAGATTGACAATGTCGAGACCGTGTTTGGCTGCGAATCCAACGATCTGGCGGCGTCTCTCAAGCGAAATCGAACCGAGAAGCAGAGTGACAAGATACGGTCTCGGGGGAAGGTCGCGAGTACGAGCGACTTCGCGCCAGCGCTCGGGCTCAATCGCCATGGTCGGGTCGATTGCGACTTCGGCGTCACGCTCCGTGAGTGAGCTGATGATCTCCACCCCACGCGTTTCGCGACATGAGAGATGAGCAAACGTTTGTAGCCATTGGCTGTACTTCTCGCCCCAAGCAGACGAGAGCTCGTCGAGGCCGAAGCTAGGTGCGACCAGCATCTTCCGCTCGGCAGGTACGTTCGCAAGGCATTGGACTCCATCGGCTCTCCCACCGAGTCGACCGTCATTCGGGTTCCACACCTGATCGCTTCCGACGGAGAAGTAGTCAAACCGGTCGCTCAGCGGAGACCGTGCAGGATCGAGGCATATGGCTCTGACGTGTGTGGAAGTGAAGCGCCAGGAGCGGTAGTAGCGACCTCGCAGAATGAGGTTCTCCCTCGCGTCCTTTGCCGCGGCGTAGTAAAGAGCGCGCGCCACCGCCTTGCCAGGCTTCGCCCGCATCTCGATAGTTGTTGCCTTGATCCCGCGTTGCCGGAAGAGCTCGTGTGTGGCGAAGTTCTGCAGCCTATTGCCGTAGTTCTTCAGGTCGACCAGCGTAACGACGCCGACAGTCTCGTGATTCACACAGTTCCAATCTGTGACTCATGGGGTACACGGACACAGCTAGTAAGCGCCGTCCGAACCGAAAACGGCACGAACAGTGCGCCAAAGGATGATCAGGTCGCTGGTCATCGACCAGTTCTCGACGTAATAGGTGTCGAGTCGAATCGAATCCTCCCACGAGAGGTCCGACCGCCCAGAAACCTGCCACAAGCCGGTCATGCCGGGCCGCACAGTCAAACGTCGTAAGGCGCGGTCATCGTAAAGCTCGACTTCGGCCGCCACTTGGGGCCTCGGCCCGACAACGCTCATGTCGCCTCGCAGCACATTGAGTAGTTGCGGAAGTTCGTCGATTGAGTATCTCCGCAGGAAGGTGCCGACCTTGGTGATCCTCGGGTCGTTCTTCACCTTGAACAATGGTGTATCCGATGTGCCCTGCGCTGCCATCAACGTGGCGAGTTCGTCATCTGCCCCCACTCGCATCGAGCGGAACTTGAGCATGTCGAAAGCCTCACCGCGAAGACCAACCCGTCGCTGGCGATAGAGGATTGGCCCTTCACTAGTGAGTTTCACGGCCACGGCCGCAGCGACAAGCAGTGGCGAGAACGCCAAGACGGCGAACAATGCGAACGTGCGGTCGAATACCGATTTGGGCCACTCCCCAGCTTCGGCATACTGGGGCTCTTCGAGGTGTATGAGCGGCATGCCCTCGACGGCACGAACATGAATCCGGGAACCCGAAAAATCCATGACGTTTGGCGACACCATGAGATCAACATCGAGACCCTCAAGTTGCCAAGTGAGATCTCTCAAGGCGTGCGGGCCTAAGTGCTCGGTGTCACTAACGATCACCGTGTCTGCGTCCGCGAGGCGGAGCGCGTCTAGGAGATCCCGGTCGTTCCCAAGCACCGGAATAAATTGGCCGGGGACTTCTAACCACTGGTCGTGGTTCGTCTGCGCGTCTGGGACCCAGACGCCAGTGACTTGGAGGCCGGATGCGCGGTGACGGCTGAACCAGAGGGCCATTTCTCGCCCCGAGCGGGGCCCGCCGACCACGAGGACATTAGACAGGTGGTGGCCAAGGCGGCGGCGGCGGCGTAGCCACGTGCGCCAAATCCGTCGCCCGATCAGGAGCCCAACGAGACCAAGTGGGAATGCGATCGCGAGATAGCCCCGCGACATGTCCCATTTGAACATCAGGGACGCAATGGCGACCGAGCCGAACATTAAGAATGTTGCTCGGGCGACGCGCCGGTACTCCTCCGCCCCGTCGCCGATGATTCGAGGGTCTCGGGTACGGAAGGAGTGGAGGGTGGCCCACCACAAGGTGACCACGACAACTCCGAGCGCCGTATATGAGATATCGAAAGGCCCCCGCGCTTGAACACTCGAATCCGCACCGATGTGCCACAACTGAGCGAATGCCGTGGTCGTCGCGAGGATGGCTAGGTCGGTGAGCAGTAGCCCACGTCGGTAGGAACTGGGCCTGCGCTTCGGAACCGGGTCTGCGGCGTGATCACGAAGGGGTGGCAGTCCGCTGTCGGACGTTCCTTCAATGGGCGACTGGCTCGACCTTCTCGGCGACTCGCCGCGCCAGATTTCGGTCATGCCCGTATCTCACCCCGATTAGTGTCGCCCTTTCACCATTGGTCACTCTACGGCGTAATCGGGTCATGTTGGCAACGTGCGGGCACGAAACCGTCTTATGTGTTCGAGGTCACAGCCCTCCTCGTCGATCAGGCGGCACCGATAGGCTCGCGCCGTGAGCACAAAGATCGCTGTTGTCGGCCTAGGTTATGTCGGACTTTCCATTGCTGTTCTGTTGTCGCAGCACAACGACGTCGTCGGACTCGAGATCGATGCCGAGAAGCTGCGCATCCTCGAGGCCGGCATAAGTCCCATCCAGGATGTCGAGATCGAGCAGTTCCTGGCCCGCGGAGACTTAGGCCTGACCTTCACCAACGATCCGGCGACGGCGTACGCCGGCGCCGACTACGTCGTCATCGCCACGCCGACCGATTACGACGCGGACACAAACTACTTCAACACCCGGACGGTCGAGAGCGTCATCCGAGACGTGGCTGTGAAACAGCCCGACGCGACGATGATTATCAAGTCGACCATCCCGGTGGGGTTCGTCCTGGATGTCCGCGGCAGGCTTGGAACAGAGAACGTCATCTTCTCTCCCGAGTTCCTGCGAGAGGGCAAGGCGCTCTATGACAACCTGCACCCGTCCCGCATCGTCGTGGGCGAGCAGAGCGATCGTGCGCAGCGGTTTGCCGACCTACTAATGGAAGGCGCGGTTGAGAAGGGTTGCCCGGTCCTCCTGACCGAGCCCACCGAGGCGGAGGCGATCAAGCTCTTCGCCAACACGTACCTGGCGATGCGTGTGGCCTACTTCAATGAGCTCGACTCGTTCGCCATCAGCCATGGGCTGTCGACGCGACAGATTATCGACGGCGTCGGGCTCGACCCGCGGATCGGGACGCACTACAACAACCCGTCGTTCGGCTACGGCGGCTACTGCCTGCCCAAGGACACCAAACAGCTCCTGGCGAACTACCAAGACGTCCCGCAGACGCTGATCAGCGCGATCGTCGAAGCCAACCGCACACGCAAGGACTTCATCGCGGAAGACATCTTGCGCCGCGGACCCAGGATCGTGGGCATCCACCGGCTGATTATGAAGTCCGGATCCGACAACTTCCGGGCTAGCAGTGTTCAGGGCATCATGAAGCGCCTCAAGGCGAAGGGCGTCGAGGTCGTGCTCTACGAGCCCGAGCTCAAGGAGGACGAGTTCTTCCACTCCAAGGTCATCCGCGACCTCGACGAGTTCAAGCGGATGTCCGACGTGATCGTCGCCAATCGCCGGGTCGACGAACTCGAGGATGTGCGAGATCGCGTCTACACGCGTGATCTCTTCGGGTCCGACTGAGCCGAAACGCCAGCGCCGGATCTAGGACTCCTTGGTGCCCGCAGCGGCCCGCTTGCCGGCCTGTGCGTCGTCGGCCGGCTCGTCATCGCTGAGCGGGTCCTCGCGCTTGGCCATGCCGTACTTGGCCCGGATCTCCTTCTGGGCGTCCGCCAGCTCACGGATCAGACGCGCTTTATCTCCCTCGAATGACATGTCCGAAGCATAGGCCCGTTCTGGGCCTGATGCGTCAGACGGTCTGTCTTTACCGGAGTTGTCCTGGAGCGAGAACCAGGCCGCCGCTGGGAATTGCAGCGAATGGTCGCGGCGCCCCTGATGTTCGGTCAGGATGCTGGCATGCGCGTCCGTCACCTCAACTGCGCCACCTTCTCGCCGCCGCTGGTCGGCGAGGTGGTCTGCCACGTCTTGCTCCTCGAGACCGACGAAGGCCTCGTCCTGGTCGACACCGGCCTCGGGCTCGACGACTACGCGGCCCCGAAGGGACGGATGGGGCCGACCCGCCTGCTCCTCCGGCCGGTCTCCGGGGCGCCGGACACGGCCCTGCGCCAGGTGGAGGCCCTGGGCCGGTCGGCGGCCGACGTCACCCACATCGTCCTGACCCATCTCGACTTCGACCACATCGGCGGGTTGTCTGACTTCCCGTCGGCGATCGTCCACACGACCGCGGACGAGCACGCGGCGGCGATCACCTCGCCGGACTTCCTCGACAAGCGCCGCTACCGCCCGGCGCAGTGGGCGCACGGCCCGGCGTGGCAGCTTCACGGGGGCCGCGGCGACATGTGGCGCGAAGGACTGACCGGCCACGAGGTGCTGCCCGGCATCACCATCGTCCCAATGCCGGGGCACTCGCGCGGGCACGCTGCGGTCGCCGTCGACGCCGGGGGTCGGGGGCTCCTGGTCCATGCCGGTGACGCCGTGTTCGACGCCTCGTCGTACGCCGCGGTGGCGCCATCGGGCCGACCGCTGGCGAAGGCGCCGATGCTGCGCGCGTTCGAGCAGGTAGTGGGTCGCGACCGCCTGGCCATCGTCCGCAACCACCGGACGTTGCGGCGTCTGAACGAGATTGCGGACGTGACGGTCCTGCCCGCGCACGACAAGCGGATCCTCGACGACCTGGCGGGACCGAGGAGCCGCCCTCAGTCGTAGAAGCCGGACCGGGTTCCTCGAGCAGGGCCGGGCCCGTCGGCTGCCAGCCCAAGAACTCGCGGGTCTTCGCGCTCGACGCGGGGAGGCATCTAGGCGGCCAGTGACTGGGAGCGCAGCGTGCGGCGCTTTCTCCATGAGGCGCAGGCGGTGTCGATGGCGAAGCCGGCCAGGACGAGCGCGGAGCACGCGCCCCAGAACATGCCAATCAACCACAGGCACGTCATCACGGCGAGAGGTTGCCCCGTGCGGCCGGCTCTCGCCGCCCTATTCCCGCGCTGACGCACATGACCGAGTGACGGACAGCACGCGACATTCCGGTGGCTATCTGGAGACCGGCTCCGTAATGTGATTGCGTCAAGCAATTGCCTTGGCTAACTACTTTTGCGTCTTTCTGAGGTTGTGCCGCTGTGCCCACGTCCACCCGTCGCACCCATTACTGGGTGACTTTCGCCGTCCTTGCCGTCTCCGTCGCGTCCTACACGCTGATGCAGTCGCTGACCGTCCCGGTGCTGTCCGAGATCGAGGCGGAGTTCGACACGAACCAGAACACCGTGACCTGGGTGCTGACCGCGTACCTGCTGTCGGCCTCGGTGTTCACCCCGATCATGGGACGTCTCGGCGACGCGTACGGCAAGCAGCGCATGCTCGTGATCTCCCTGGCGGCGCTGGCGCTGGGCTCGCTGGCCGCGGCGCTGGCCCCGACCATCGGCCTGCTGATCCTCGCCCGCGTCATCCAGGGCGTCGGCGGTGGCGTGCTGCCGCTGGCGTTCGGCATCATCCGCGACGAGTTCCCGATCGAGAAGATCGGCGGAGCGGTCAGCATCGTGTCGTCGCTGCTGGCGGTCGGCTTCGGCGCCGGCATCGTCCTGGCCGGCCCGCTCACCTCGTCGCTGGGCTTCCGCTGGCTGTTCTGGCTGCCGTTCATCGTCACGGCGACCGCCGCCGTCGTCGCGGTCCTCGTGGTCCCGGAGTCGCCGGTTCGGACGCCAGGGCGCATCGCGATCCTGCCCGCCGCCCTGCTCTCCGGCTGGCTCATCGCACTGCTGCTCGGCCTGAGCCAGGCGCCCGACTGGGGCTGGGGCTCGCCCAAGGTCATCGGCCTGCTCGTGCTCGCCGTCGTCCTGCTCGTGGCGTGGATCCGCGTCGAGCTGGTCGTCGACGTGCCGCTCATCGACATGAAGATGATGCGCCTGCCCGGCGTGTGGACCACCAACCTCGTCGCACTTCTGCTCGGCGTCGGCATGTACGCCTCGTTCGGCTTCGTCCCGCAGTTCAACCAGACGCCCAGCTCGAACGGCTACGGCTTCGGCTCCTCGATCACGGAGTCGGGCCTGATCCTGCTGCCCTCCGCGATCATGACCTTCCTGACCGGCCTGGTCGCCGCCCGGATCGCGCGCCGCATCGGCCCCAAGACCGTCGTGGTCATCGGCTCGGTGATCGGCGCGGCCGGCATGTTCCTGCTCGCGTCCTTCCACGACGAGAAGTGGCAGGTCGCCCTCGCCAACGCCATCTCCGGCACGGGCATCGGGCTCGCCTTCGCGTGCCTCGCGGGCCTCATCGTCGCGGCGGTCACCCCGCAGCAGACCGGCGTGGCCAGCGGCATGAATGCCAACATCCGCACGATCGGCGGCTCGATCGGCACCGCCGTGATGGCCAGCATCGTGACCGCGCACTTCCTGCCCAGCGGCTTCCCCAAGGAGATCGGCTACACGGCCGGCTTCCTGGTGCTGGGCTTCGCGCTGCTCGCCGCAGCTGTCGCCGGACTGGCGATCCCGTCCGTGTCCGAGAAGAAGCTCGAGAGCCGGATCGACCAGGAGCGCAACGACCGCGAGCTCTCGATCATGGGCGCCTGACCCGGCATCACCCATGCATCCCCACCGAGCTGCCGCGATGCCGGCGCGATGGACCGTGGGGATTCTGTCCGTCGGCGTCGGGTCGTTCGGGCTGCTGCAGTCGCTCATCGTCCCGGTGCTGTCGCAGGTGCAGGAGCGGTTCGACACCGACCAGGCCACGACTGCCTGGGTGCTGACCGCCTACCTGCTGTCGGCAGCGGTGGCCACGCCGTTGATCGGACGCATCGGCGATGCCGTGGGCAAGCAGCGGATGCTGATCGTCACGCTCCTGCTGCTGGCGCTCGGCTCCGTGATGGCTGCCCTCGCCCCGACCATCGGTTGGATGATTGCGGCGCGCGCGGTGCAGGGCCTCGGCGGTGGCGTGCTGCCCCTGGCGTTCGGCATCATCCGCGACGAGGTCTCCCCGGCCCGCGCGGGCACCGCGGTCGGCATCGTCGCCTCGCTGGTCTCGGGCGCGTTCGGGATCGGCATCGTCCTGGCCGGTCCGATCGTCGACGCACTGGGGTACACGTGGCTGTTCTGGCTGCCGGCGATCTCCACGACCCTGGCCGCGGTGGCAACTCTGCTGTTCGTGCCGGAGTCGCCCGTGCGGATGGCCGGCCGCATCAGAATCGTCCCCGTGGTGCTGCTGTCGGCGTGGCTGACCCTGCTGCTGCTGGCGCTCAGCGAGGGCAACGACCTCGGCTGGGCGTCGGCGCCGATCCTCGGCATGTTCGCCGGCGCGGCCGTCGTGTTCGCCGGATGGCTCCGGTCCGAGCACCGGCCGGCGGTGCCGCTCATCGACGTCCGACTCATGCGCACCCGTGGCGTGTGGACCGCCAACGTGGTCGCCCTGGTCGCAGGAATCGGCACGTTCGGATCGCTCGGCTTCCTTCCCCAGCTGCTCCAGACCCCGTCCGCGTCGGGCTACGGGCTCGGGGCGTCGATCTCGCAGTCCGGGTTGATCCTGCTGCCGGCGTCGGTCACGGGGTTCGTGATGGGATTCGTCGCGCCTCGGATGGTGCGGCGGTTCAGCGTGCAGCGGGTCATCTGTGTGGGTCTGGTTCTGAACGCACTCGCCTACGGGGCCGTGGCGCTCTTCCATGATGAGAAGTGGCAGGTGGCCACCTGGATGTTCTTCCAAGGCATCGGCATCGGCTGCGTGGTGTCGAGTCTCGCTGGGGTCGTGCTCCGGTCCGTGCCGCCGGAGCAGACCGGGGCCGCCAGCGGCATGAACGCCAACATCCGCCTCGTGGGCGGCTCGTTGGGCACGGCGCTGATGGCGGGCATCATCACGGCACGCACCGGCGTGGGCGGCTACCCGCTCGAGGCCGGGTATCGAGATGGCTTCCTCGTGCTGTCGCTGGCGGCGCTGCTCGGAGCCGGGGTGTCCCTGCTGATCCCGGCGCTCTCCGGGCCGGCGACCGCCTCACCCGAGCCTCGCGCGGACACGGCACGCGCCCGGGCGTAGCGGCTACGCCAGGACGCTGCTCGCCGGACGCGGGGCCAGGTCCTTGCCCTCGCCGTACTCCTGCGTCGACACCGGTGAGACGCGCTCCGGGTCGGCCCCGGCCTCGGCGAACACCTCGCGGGCGATCTCGAACCAGCTGCGCGGCTTGCCGCCGCTGGTGACGTGGTGGGTGCCGTACGGGGCGGACTCCGCCAGCAGGCTCTGGATGCCCGCGGCGAGGTCGCTCGTGTAGGTCAGGCGACCCACTTGGTCGTCCACGACTGTGGGGGAGATGCCGCGATCGGCCAGGGACCGCATCGTGATCGCGCACTTCCTGCCCAGCGGCTTCCCGAAGGAGATCGGCTACACGGCCGGCTTCCTGGTGCTGGGCGTTGCGCTGCTCGCCGCCGCCGTCGCCCGCCTGGCGATCCCGTCCGTCTCCGAGAAGAAGCTCAAGCGCAAGATTGACCAGGAGCGCAACCACCGCGAGCTCTCGATCATGGGAGCCTGACCCGGCGCATCACATCGGGTTCGTCCGGTTGCGGGCTCGATACCGCCCGTGTCGGAGGCGATGCGGGCACGCATCGCCGTACTTGATCCTGCACCGGAGCCTCGACCGTCTCCACCGTTTGCGCACGCTCATGACCCCGAAGAGGGCCATTCTCGAAGATTCTGACGCCGGGAACCGCAGCGAATTTCCAGCACCACCGGGCTGAGCGTCCCTCGACGCTCGTGGGCGCCGAGCCCGAGCCGTTAGGCCAGGATGCTGCTCGCCGGGCGGGGAGCGAGATTCTTGCCCTCGCCGTACTCCTGCGTCGACACCGGTGAGACCCGCGACGGATCCGCGCCGGCCTCGGCGAACACCTCGCGGGCGATCTCGAACCAGGTCCGCGGCTCACCACCGCTGGTGAGGTTGTGGACGCCGTACGGGGCTGACTCGGCCAGCAGGCTCTGGATGCCCGCCGCGAGGTCGCTCGTGTACGTCAGCCGGCCCACCTGGTCGTCCACGACCGAGGGAGAGATGCCCCGCTCGGCGAGCGACCGCATCGTGGCGATGAAGTTGGGGCCTTCACCGACGACCCAGCTCGTCCGCACGATGTAGTGCTTGGGGACGGTCATGACGACCGCGTCGCCGGCAGCCTTCGTCTGGCCGTAGACGCCGAGCGGCGAGAACAGCTCCTCGGTCGTGTGCTCCTGCTCCTCGCCGTCGAAGACGTAGTCGCTGGACACGTGCACCAGCGTCAGGTCGTGGGCGATGGCCGCGCGGGCCAGCTCGACCACGCCGTGGACGTTGATGCGCCACGCGTCACGACGACCCTGCAGCGTCTCGGCCTCGTCCACCTTCGTGTAGGCGGCGGCGTTGATGACCGTGTCGAAGCGCGTCCAGTCGACGTCTGCGTACGCGGCCAGGTCGGCGATGTCGAACTCGCTGCGCGACCACGCCGTGGCGTTCGGCAGCTGCTTGACCAGCTCGCGGCCCAGCTGTCCGTTGGCGCCCAGGATGAGCGTGCGGGGGGAGTCGGGGTCCGTCGTGCTCCTGGACTCGAGGTCCATCGGGGTGATCTGCGACAGCCGCGGGTGGGCCCGGTCCTTGTCGGACAGCTCGCACAGTTCCAGCGGGATGGGCCACTCGATGGCCACGGTCTCGTCAGCCAGGTTGAGGAAGGTGTACTCGGCGTCGGGCGTCCAGTGCGCGTTGACCAGGTACGTGTAGGCCGTCTTCTCCTCCAGCGTCTGGTAGGAGTTGCCGACTCCCTTGGGCACGAAGATCGCCTGGCCGGGGCCCAGCTCGGCGGTGAAGACCGTACCGAACGTGTCGCCCGCGCGCAGATCGACCCAGGCGCCGAAGATGCGCCCGGTCGCCACCGAGATGAACTTGTCCCAGGGCTCGGCGTGGATGCCGCGGGTCGTGCCAGCGGCCTCGTTGTAGGAGATGTTGTTCTGCACCGGACCGAAGTCGGGCAGGCCCAGCGCGGTCATCTTCTCGCGCTGCCAGTTCTCCTTGAACCAGCCGCGGTTGTCCCCGTGGACGGGCAGGTTCAGCAGCAGGACGCCGGGGATGGACGTCTGGTGGATGGTCAGGTCAGTGGGCATGTCGCCTCGTTCGGGTGGCGTTCGGCAGGTGGGAGTGTCGCCTCGCTTCGCTCACGGTCGGCCGCAGGCGGCCTCCCTGGCGACCGAGGGTGGGGTTCGGGTGTCGCCTCGCTTCGCTCACGGTCGGCCGCAGGCGGCCTCCCTGGCGACCGAGGGTGGTGCGTACGGTCGGCCGCAGGCGGCCTCCCTGGCGACCGACGCGCGGGCGGGCTGCTTGGCGACCGGTGAGGGTTGTTGCTGTGGGCATCAGTGGCCCAGTTGCTGGTACTTGGCCTCGGTCTGCGCCTTCTGCGGGCGCCACCAGGCCTCGTTCTCGCGGTACCAGTCGATCGTCGCGGCCAGGCCGCTGCGGAAGTCGCTGAACGCGGGAGCCCAGCCCAGTTCCGAGCGCAGCTTGCTGGAGTCGATCGCGTAGCGCAGATCGTGGCCCGCGCGGTCGGTCACGTGGTCGTACGCGTCGGTGGGCAGTCCGCTGAGCTCGAGAATCAGCTCGATGACGGTCTTGTTGTCCTTCTCGCCGTCCGCGCCGATCAGGTACGTCTCGCCGACCGCGCCCTTGTCGAGGATCGTCAGGACGGCCGAGCTGTGGTCGTCCGCGTGGATCCAGTCCCGGACGTTGAGGCCCTCGCCGTACAGGCGTGGGCGGATGCCGTCGATGACGTTGGTGATCTGCCGCGGGATGAACTTCTCGACGTGCTGGCGGGGCCCGTAGTTGTTGGAGCAGTTGCTGATCGTCGCCTGCACGCCGAAGGAGCGAACCCACGCGCGGACCAGCAGGTCGGAACCGGCCTTCGTCGAGGAGTAGGGGCTCGACGGGTTGTAGGGCGTCTGCTCGGTGAACCGTGCCGGGTCGTCGAGCTCGAGATCGCCGTAGACCTCGTCGGTCGAGATGTGGTGGTAGCGCTTCTCGTGCTTGCGCACCGCCTCCAGCAGCACGTACGTGCCGATGATGTTGGTCTGCAGGAACGGCGACGGATCGTGCAGGGAGTTGTCGTTGTGCGACTCCGCCGCGAAGTGCACGACCGCGTCGTGCCGCGAGACCAGGTCGTCGACCAGGTCGGCGTCGGCGATGTCGCCCACCAACAGGTTCACCCGCTCGGCCGGCAGACCCTCGAGCGACGCCCGGTTGCCGGCGTACGTCAGCTTGTCCAGGACGGTGACCGAGAGGTCCGTGTGGTCGATGACGTGGTGGACGAAGTTCGAGCCGATGAACCCCGCACCGCCCGTGACGAGAAGGTTGCGCATGGGCCCGAGGTTACCGCCCGCGGGCGCCACGATCCGTTGCGCCCGTAGGCTGCTTCTCATGAAGGGCATCATCTTGGCCGGTGGCACCGGCTCGCGTCTGCACCCCGTCACGCAGGGCATCAGCAAGCAGCTCGTGCCGGTGTACGACAAGCCGATGATCTACTACCCGCTCTCGACTCTCATGTCGGCCGGTATTCGAGACATCCTGATCATCACCACGCCGCACGACGCCGACCAGTTCGAGCGGCTCCTCGGCGACGGCAGCCAGTTCGGCGTCTCGCTGACGTACGTGCAGCAGCCCTCGCCCGACGGCCTCGCCCAGGCGTTCATCCTCGGCGCCGACCACATCGGTGACGACTCGGTCGCGCTGGTGCTGGGCGACAACATCTTCTACGGCGCCGGCGTCGGGACGAACCTGCAGCGGTTCCAGGAGATCGACGGCGCCTTCGTGTTCGGCTACCGCGTCGCCGACCCCACCGCGTACGGCGTGGTGGAGTTCGACGAGACCGGTCGCGCGATCTCGCTGGAGGAGAAGCCCGCGAAGCCGCGCAGCAACTACGCGATCCCGGGGCTGTACTTCTACGACAACGACGTCATCGGCCACGCGCGCGCCCTCAAGCCGTCCGCGCGCGGCGAGCTGGAGATCACCGACCTCAACCGCATCTACATGGAGCTGGGCAAGCTCAACGTCGAGGTGCTGCCGCGGGGCACCGCCTGGCTCGACACCGGGACGTTCGACGACCTCAACGACGCGTCGAACTTCGTCCGTACCGTGGAGAAGCGGCAGGGGCTCAAGATCGCCTGCCCCGAGGAGATCGCCTGGCGCCTCGGCTTCCTCACCGACGACGAGCTGCGCCAGCGCGCGGAGCCGCTGGTCAAGAGCGGCTACGGCGCGTACCTGCTGGGGCTGCTCGAGGACTGACGTCCTGACCTAGCTGCCGAGCTCCTCGAGCAAGGCGATGAACCGGGCCGCGGGCTCGGCGCGGTCGGGGCCGCCGAGGTAGTAGTCGGCGCGCTCGGCACGGACGGCGGCGAGCGGGTCCTTGCCCAGCGCCTGGTCGAGCACGGTCCCGAGCTGGGCCAGGTCACGGTCGATGACGTACGCCGCCTGCGCCGTGGGGTGGCTGGCGCGGAACTCGTCGGGGTCGGCGTACTGCGCGGCGTACATGACCAGCGGCTTGTTGCTCGCCATGAAGTCCACGACGATGCCCGACACGTCCGAGACCATCGCGTCGGCGTCGTTGAACGCCTCGATCAGCGGACGTTCCATCTCCTCGGCGCCCCACCCGTGCGGGCGCTGGGTGCGCTCGTGGTCGGCCTCGAGCATCTCGTTGACGCGGACGATCATCGCCTCCGCCTCGGCGTGGTTCTGGCCCGCGAAGTGGCGGCGGAAGTGCACGGTGCAGCCGCGGTCGAGCAGCGCCTGCACGATCCGGTCGGCGACGGCCAGCGACGAGACGTTGAGCGAGTCGTCCGCGTGGCGCCAGGTCGGGGCGTACAGGACGACCGGGGGGCGGGAGCGGCGCTTGGTGCCTGGGCGGATGCCCTCGGTCTGCGGGCGGCCGATGACGCGGATCTTCTCGGGCGGCAGGGCGAGCCCGGCGGCGGCGAAGCGGTCGATCGCGGCCTGCCCGGCCACCGCCACGAGGTCGTACTGCAGCACGCGCTCGGACGCGCTGAGCGGCTTGTCGCTGTCGCCGTGCCCGAGGAAGACGTCCGTCGCGTCGGAGGCGGCGATGAAGTCGGCGTTGCTGGCGGCGCCGTGCGGGTAGAACGCGCCGGTCACCGACGCCGGGATCGCGCCCTGCACGATCGGCGTGCCGGGGTACATCGCGGCCAGCTCGCGGAAGAGTCCCGGCGTGCGCGCGACGATGACCCACGGGATGCCCGTCCGGTCGATCCACGGTGACCACATGCCGATGTGCACGCCGACCTTGCCCGCGTACGGGACCGCGAGGCGCGGGCGGAAGGCCTCGACGGCGGCATGGGACTCGCGGCACCCTGAGGCGTACCGGCCGAGGATCGCGGTCAGCAGGCCCAGGATCACCGCGGCCAGGAGAGCGGCGGCGACCTGGAACGCCGGGGCGAACAGGATGCACGCCACCGCGATGGCGGTGAGGATTGCGGCGGCGATGGCCCACACCCGGAGGCGGAACGGCGGCGCGGGACTGAGCCACGTGGGCTGGCCGGGGACGTGCGCGGCCAGCGGGGGACGGGCGGTGACGCTGCGCCGGGCGAGGAGGCCGGTGGAGAGGGCGGCCAGGAGCACCACGAGGGCCACGACGATCACGGGTACGACTGTAGATCGTCGCGAGTCGGGGCGGTCGGCGGCCACGGGCGGAGACCGGCTCCGGTTGGTGAGCCGCGTCACGAAAGTTCTCGCTGCGGAGTCGGCGGCCGTAAACTCTCTCGGCAAGGTGCTTGCCTTGTGCAACCATCTTTCCGAAAGGGTCCTCTGTGGCCAAGCAGAACCGATCTCACTACCAGCTGACCTTCGCCGTGCTCGCGGTCTCGGTCGCCAGCTTCGCCCTCCTGCAGTCGCTCGTCACGCCGGTGCTCTCCGAGATCCAGGTGGATCTCAACACCGACCAGACGACCGTGACCTGGGTCCTGACGGCGTACCTGCTGTCGGCGTCGGTGTTCACGCCGATCATCGGTCGCATCGGCGACAAGGTCGGCAAGGAGAAGCTGCTCGTCGTGGCCCTCGTCGGTCTCGCGATCGGCTCGATCATCGCGGCCCTCGCCACGAGCATCGGTCCCATGATCGTCGCCCGCGTCATCCAGGGCGTCGGCGGCGGCGTGCTGCCGCTCGCGTTCGGCATCATCCGCGACGAGTTCCCCGAGAAGAAGATCCCCGGCGCGGTCGGCATCATCGCCTCGCTGGCCGCCGTCGGCGCCGGCGTCGGCCTGGTCCTCGCCGGACCCATCGTGGACGCGCTGAACTACCACTGGCTGTTCTGGATCCCGGGCATCGTCACGGCCCTCGCCGCGATCGCCGCGTTCTTCGTCGTCCCGGCGTCGCCGGTGCGTACGCCGGGCAAGATCAGCGTCCTGCCCGCCGTCCTGCTGTCCGCCTGGCTCGTCTGCCTGCTGCTCGCGCTCAGCCAGGGCCGCAGCTGGGGCTGGACCTCGGGTCGCGTCCTCGGCCTGATCGTCGCCGCGGTCGTCCTGGCCGTCGCGTGGGTCGTCGTCGAGGAGCGCTCGGAGTCGCCGCTGATCGACATGACGATGATGCGCCTGCCGGCCGTGTGGACCACCAACCTCGTCGCCCTGCTCGTGGGCTTCTCGATGTACGCCTCGTTCGGCTTCCTGCCGCAGTTCACCCAGACGCCGTCGGAGGCCGGGTACGGCTTCGGCGCCTCGATCACCGAGTCCGGCCTGATCCTGCTGCCGTCGTCCGTCACGATGTTCACCGTCGGCCTGCTCTCGGGCACGTTCGTCCGGCTGATCGGCCCCAAGACGGTGGTCGTGATCGGCAGCCTGATCTCCGCCGCCTCGATGGCGATCCTCGCGTTCGCGCACGAGGAGAAGTGGGAGCTGTACGTCGCCAACGCCGTCATGGGCGTCGGCGTCGGCCTGATCTTCGCGTGCCTGTCCAACCTCATCGTCGCGGCGGTGCCCCCGGAGCAGACCGGTGTCGCCAGCGGCATGAACGCCAACATCCGCACGATCGGCGGATCGGTCGGTGCCGCGGTCATGGCCAGCGTCGTCACGGCGTCGGTGTTCCCCAACGGCCTGCCGAAGGAGTCCGGCTACACCAACGGATTCCTGATGCTGACCATCGCGTTCATCGTCGCGGCGCTCGTCGCGCTGCTGATCCCGCGGGTCAAGCGTGACGTCATCGAGGACCACCTCGCCGACGAGCCCGAGCACGCCGAGCTCGGCATGGTCGCCGCCGGCACCCTGGTCGGCGACAAGAGCGAGTAGCACCTGACGGTCCCGCCGGCACACGCCGGCGGGACCGCGCGGGTCGCGGTGCTGACGACCGGGACGTCGTGCCGTTCGAGGACCTCGCGTCCGGCGTCAAGGAAGGCCGCTGGTGCGAGCCGCGTGTCCTGCGGATGGACGACTGAACGCGTCAGGGGAACATCGTGGCCGACAAAGTGGTTGAAACTTCTATGAAGAACGTCGGTTTCCTTTCCTTCGGTCACTACCAGCCCGTGCCCGGGTCGCAGACCCGTACGGCATCGGACGTCATGCTCCAGTCGATCGACCTCGCGGTCGCGGCGGAGGAGCTGGGCATCGACGGCGCCTACTTCCGCGTCCACCACTTCGCGCGGCAGCTCGCCTCGCCGTTCCCGCTGCTCGCGGCGGTCGGCGCCCGGACCAGCCGGATCGAGATCGGCACCGGCGTGATCGACATGCGCTACGAGAACCCCCTCTACATGGCCGAGGACGCCGCCGCGGCGGACCTCATCAACGAGGGGAGGCTGCAGCTCGGCATCAGCCGCGGATCACCGGAGACCGCGGTGCGCGGCTACGAGGCGTTCGGCCACGTGCCGCCCGAGGGCAGCAGCGACGCCGACATGGCCCGCGCCCACACCGAGCTGTTCCGCGCCGCGATCGCCGGTGCCGGGCTCGTCGACTCCGACCCGCGGATGACCGGGCGCTCGGTGCGCCTGCCGGTGATGCCGCAGGCCCCCGGTCTGTCCGACCGCATCTGGTGGGGCTCCGGCACCCGCGCGAGCGCCGAGTGGACCGCTGAGCAGGGCATGAACCTGATGAGCTCGACCCTCCTCACCGAGGACACGGGCGTGCCGTTCGACCAGCTGCAGCTCGAGCAGATCGAGCGGTTCCGCACGGCATGGGCTGCCGCGGGCTGGCAGCGTGAGCCCCGCGTCTCGGTGAGCCGCAGCGTCATCCCCGTGCTCGACGCGCAGGACCGCGCGTGGTTCGGCGAGCGCTCGGGCGACGACCAGGTCGGACACCTCGACGGCGGGCTCGCCCGCTTCGGCAAGTCGTACGTCGGTGAGCCCGACCAGCTCGCGGAGGAGCTCGCCGCGGACGTCGCGGTGCAGGCCGCGGACTCGCTGCTGCTGACCGTGCCCAACCAGCTCGGCGTCGACTACAACGCCCGGCTCCTGTCGGCCCTCGCCGACCACGTCCTCCCCGCCATCGGCTGGAAGCCCCGCACGTAACGGCGTTCGCCAAGGAGGCCGCTTGCGGCCGACTGTGAGCGGAGCGAGGCGAACGTCAGCTGGTTGGCTCGGGTTCGCCTCGCTGCGCTCACGGTCGCTTCGCTCCCTGGCGAACGTGAGGGAGGTGTTCGCCAAGGAGGCCGCTTGCGGCCGACTGTGAGCGGAGCGAGGCGAACGTCGCTGGTCGGCTTGGGTTCGCCTCGCTGCGCTCACGGTCGCTTCGCTCCCTGGCGAACGTGAGGGAGGTGTTCGCCAAGGAGGCCGCTTGCGGCCGACTGTGAGCGGAGCGAGGCGGACGTCAACTGGTTGGCTCGGGTTCGCCTCGCTTCGCTGCGCTCACGGTCGCTTCGCTCCCTGGCGAACGTGGGGCTGCTAGCGGGTGGCTTGTTCTAGGAGCTCGAGGATGTGGCGGTACTCGTGGCCGGTGGCGCGGCTGAGGCCGATCTCGCAGGTGCGGTTCGTCGAGGCGTAGGCGGCGAACTGCCGGCCGTTGACCTCGGTGGCCTCCGGCGCCGTGGCCGACGCCGTGAGCTCGGGGTGGAGCAGCCCGCGGTCGCCCGCGAAGGCGCAGCAGCCCCAGTCGTCCGGGACGAACGCATCGGACGAGATCGCGGCCGCGACGGCCACCAGGTCGCCGTCCATGCCGAGCTGCCTGGACGAGCACGTCGGGTGCAACGCGATCGACGCCACGGGCGCGGTGACCGACACCCGGTTGAGGACGTGCTCGCGCACGAAGCTGACCGCGTCGACGAAGCGCAACGACGCGAAGTCACCCTCGGCGGCGAGCCGGCGCATCGTGTCGAGCCCCTCGGTGCAGCTGGACGCGTCGCACACGACGGGCAGACGTCCGCCCTGCGTCGCCCGCCAGAGCGTCGGCAGCACGTCGCCGCTCATCTGCTCGAACCCATCGGAGAAGCCCTTGGACTTCCACGGCGTCCCGCAGCACAGGGAGCCGATGCCGTCCGGGACGACGACACCCACCCCAGCCCGCTCGCACAGGGCGAGGAACGCGGCCGAGACCCCGTCCCCGTCGCCGGCTGGGCCGAACATGCTGTTGATGCATGCGGGGAAGTAGACGGCGACCGGGTCCGCGGTCTGCAACGGCACCCGCTTGGCGCCGCCGCGTGGCAGTCCCGCGTCGTACAGCGGGACGGTGTCGGTGCCCAGCACCGCGCGGCCCGCCTTGGTGGCGCCGGTCGCCAATGGCGCAGGCACCGCGTCGGCCATCGTCAGCGCCGCGCCCCCGAGGCGGGACACGCCGTCCCAGTGCTTGGCGGCGCTCTTCCAGGCGGCCTGCCCGATCGCGCCGGCGTTCTCCTGACGGAGCCGGCGCACGAGGTCACCGGTGTTGATCGCCACCGGGCACGCGGTCTGGCACATGCCGTCGACCGCGCACGTCTCGACGCCGTCGTACTCGTAGTCGTTGCGCAGCTCGGCCAGCAGGTCGAGGTCGCCGGACTGCTCCGCGGCCCGCATCTCGCGGCGCACGACGATGCGCTGCCGCGGCGTCATGGTCAGGTCCTTCGACGGGCACACCGGCTCGCAGTAGCCGCACTCGACACAACGGTCGACCTCGGACTCGACCGTCGGCACCATCTTCAGGTCCCGCAGGTACGCGTCCGGATCGTCCGACAGCACGACACCGGGGTTGAGCAGCCCGCGCGGATCGCACAGGCTCTTGACCTGGGTCATGACGTCGTACAGCTCGTCGCCGTACTGGCGGCGCACGAACGGGGCCATGATGCGCCCGGTGCCGTGCTCGGCCTTGAGCGAGCCGCCATGGGCCAGGACCAGCTCGACCATGTCCTCGGTGAACCGCCGGTACCGCTCCAGGCTGGCCGGGTTGTCGAAACGCTCGTTGAGCATGAAGTGGATGTTGCCGTCCTTGGCGTGCCCGAAGATGACGCTGTTCTCGTAGCCGTGCTCGTCGAAGAGGCCGATGAGCTCCTCGCAGGTCGCACCCAGCTCCGCCACGGGGACGACGACGTCCTCGAGCAGCGCAGTCGTCCCGGGCGAGCGGGCCTCGGCGACGGCTGTGTAGAGGCCCTTGCGGATGTGCCAGAGCCGCGCCCGGCTCGCCGGGTCGCGCGTGAGCTCGACGGGGGCGACCAGCGGCAGGGTGTCCAGGACGCGGGCGCTGCGGGCGGTCAGCTCGTCCAGCCCCTTCGCATCGGCCGCCTGCAGCTCGATGAGCAGCGCAGCGTGCGCCTGCACGGTGAGCCCGGTCAGCTCGGCGGGCGCGTCCGGCAGCTGCTGGGCGACGCGCAGCGACGTCGCGTCCATGAGCTCGATCGTGGCCAGTCCGGCGTCGACGAGCGCGGGCAGCGCAGCGGTCGCGTCGGCCAGGTCCGCGAAGATCGCCAGGCCCGTCGCGGCGGCGGGCATCAGCTCGACGGTATGGAAGGTGGCCTCGGCGACGAAGCCCAGCGTCCCCTCGCTGCCGACCATGAGGTGGGTGAGGATGTCGACCGGCCGGGTGAAGTCCACGAAGGCGTTGACGGAGTAGCCCATCGTGTTCTTCATCGCGAACAAGCGGCGGATGGTCCCCGTGGACGTCGCGTCGCCGCGCACCCGGTCGCGCAGCGCCGTCAGGCCGGCGTACAGCTCCGGCTCGTCGCGCGCGAGGCGCGTGTCGGCGTCCGGGTGCGCGGAGTCGACCAGGGTGCCGCTCGGCAGGACGTACACGAGCGACTCGAGCGTGCGGTACGTGTTCTGCTCGGTGCCGCAGGCCATCCCGCTGGAGTTGTTGGCGACCACGCCGCCGATCGTGCAGGCCGACTCGCTCGCGGGATCCGGGCCGAGCTTGCGTCCCAGTCGCGTCAGTCGCAGGTTGACCTGGCGAACCGTCGCGCCCGGCTGCACCGTCACGCGTCCGCCGCCGTCGAGCACGCTGATGGTGCGGAACGCGCGTCGGGTGTCGACCAGGAGACCGTCCGTCACCGCCTGGCCGCTCAGGCTCGTCCCGCCCGAGCGGAACGTCACCGGGATGTTCTGGGCGTGGCTCGCCCGGAACAGCTGCGCGATGTCGGCCGCCGACTCGGGCATCACGACGGCCCGCGGGTGCAGCAGGTAGTGCGACGCGTCGTGGGAGTAGGCCAACCGGTCGATCGCCCGGTCGGTCACCGGAACGTCCAGGCCGAGCTGGTCGATCAGGGTCTCAGTGGTGGTCACGGGACTGCTCCTCACGGGTGGTCGGCGGTGCGGTCATCGTCAGCGGTCCACGGACTCGTTCGAGGTGAGGCGAGCGAGCTCGGAGCGGCGGGGCAGGCCCTCCCAGTCGCCGGGGACCAGGCAGGCGTAGGCGCCGACCGTCACCGCGGTGGTCAGCCGGGTCGCGACGGGCTCGCCCAGCAGGTAGTCGGCGAGGTAGCCGGCGACGAACGCATCGCCCGCGCCCACCGTGTCGAGCGCCTGGATCGGGATCGCGGCCCGTTCGTGCTCCTGCCCGTCGACGACCGCGACGGCTCCCAGCGAGCCCAGCTTCACGACGGCCTCACCTGCTCCCATCTCGACCAGCCCGTGCGCCAAGGCGAGCGGGGTGCCGTCGGCACCCAGCGCGATCGCCGCCTCCTCGTCCCCGCCGAAGACGATGTCGGTGTCGGGGATGATTCGACGGTACGCCTCGGCGGCGTCCTCGGTCGTCCAGAGCTTGCCGCGGTAGTTCAGGTCGAACGAGATCGTCACGCCGGCGTCCTTCGCGACGGCGATCGCGTGGTCGGTGACCTCACGCATGTCGTCGGACAACGCCGGCGAGATGCCGGTCAGGTGCAGCACCGCCGCACCGCGGATCAGGTCGTCGTCGACGTCGGCGACGCTGAGGCGCGAACCGGCCAGGCCCGCCCGGTAGTACTCGATCCGGGTCTCCGCCTGGGTGCGCCGCTCCTTGAACATGAGGGCGGTCGGGGCGTCGGCGTCGCGGACGCCCACGGTCCGCACGCCCTCGGCGCGGATCTCGCGCAGGACGAGGTCGCCGAACGGGTCGTCGCCGACCTTGCCGATCCAGGTCGCGTCGACGCCCAGCCTGCTCAGTGCGATCGCCACGTTGCTCTCGGCGCCGCCGATGCCCAGGCACAGGCTGGCCCCGTTGATGATCGGACCGATCGTGCTCGTGCTGACCAGGGCCATGGTCTCGCCCAGGGTGACGACGCCACCCCGCGCCCGGCTCTCGCTCATCGGACCGCTCGTTCCGCCGTCGCGACGTCGACCACGCGACGGGCCCGGGTCGCCAGGTCGACGAGGGAGCCCCCGCTCAAGGCGTCGCCCACCAAGGGGCCGCCCAGGCTGACGGCCGCGGC
Organism: Aeromicrobium chenweiae; assembly: GCF_003065605.1. Taxonomy (GTDB): domain Bacteria; phylum Actinomycetota; class Actinomycetes; order Propionibacteriales; family Nocardioidaceae; genus Aeromicrobium; species Aeromicrobium chenweiae. The sequence goes on from NZ_CP026952.1 coordinate 121,151, forward strand.
GCCGGCGCGCAGCCAGGACGCGATGTCGTCCAGCGCGACGCCGCCCGAGGGGATGAACTGCAGGTCGGGGAACGGCCCGCGCAGGTGCTTGCCGTACTGCGGGCCGACGGTCTCTGCGGGGAAGATCTTGACCGCGGTCGCACCGGCCTCCCAGGCGGAGAGGACCTCGGTCGGGCTCAGCGCGCCGGGGTAGACCCGCACGCCGTTGCGCACCGCGAACTCGATGACGTCCGTGTCGACGACGGGCGCGACGAGATAGCTCGCCCCGGCGTCGACGGCCTGCCGGGCCTGCTCCACGGTCGTCACGGTGCCGACACCCAGCTCGGCGTCGTCCAGCCGCTTGACCAGCGTCGGCAGGTGCTCACTCGTGCCGGGCGTCGTCAGCGTCAGCTCGATGCTCCGCACGCCGTTCTCGACCAGCACGTCGACCACGCGGTCGTACGCAGTGGCCTCCTCGGCGCGCAGCACCGCGATGACGGGGGTCTCCTGCAGGACCGGGGAGACCGTCAGGCGTGCGGCCGATCCGGGGGCGATCACTGGTCGAGGGCCACGACGACATCGATCTCGACCAGGATGTCGGCCAGCGTCGAGCCGACGGTCGTGCGGACGGGGAACGGCTCGGTGAAGAACTCGGCGTAGGCGCGGTTGTACTCGTCGAAGTCCCGGTGGAGGTGCTCCAGGTGGACGGTCGACTTCACGACGTCGTCCATGTCGGCGCCGTGGGCCTGCAGCACCGCGCGGATGTTGCGCAGGACCTGCCGGGTCTGGTCACCGACGTTGTCCGCGATCTCCCCGGTCTGCGGGTCCTGCGGGCCGAACCCGGCCGTGTAGAGGAATCCGTTGGCGACGATTCCCTGGCTGTACGGGCCGACCGGCGCGGGGGCGTCGGCGATGGCGATCGACTTCTTGGTCATGACTGTCTCCTCGTGTTGCGATGGATGGTCGAGAGGGGCGCCGGGTCAGCTGTCGGCGAGGGCCAGGTTGTGCACCTGGCGGCGTACCCGGACGATCGCGTCGCCGGTGCGCGACGGATGCACCCGGTTGGTGAGCAGGACGACGTAGCGACCGGCGTCGGGGTCGACCCACAGGGACGTGCCGGTGAACCCGGTGTGGCCGTAGCCCCGCGGACCGATCAGGTCGCCCGCAGGGGAGAGGGTCGCGTCCTGGCCCTGCCAGCCGAGCGAGCGGCGCAGGTTGAGGTGGTCGGTCCGTGGCTCGATCATGGTCCGGTGGCCGGCCGGCGACAGCATGCGGCCGTCGCGTCCGCGTCCCTCGGCGCACAGCGTCCGGCCGAGCTGCTCCATGTCGGCGAGGGTCGAGAACAGCCCGGCGTGACCGGCCGGTGCGCCCAGCACCACGGCGTTCTCGTCGTGGACCTGGCCCTGGACGACGGTGCCGCGCCACGGGTCGTCCTCGGTCGCGACGGCGTGGCGCTGCTGCGCGTCCGGGACGCCGAACGCCGTGTCGGGCATGCCCGCCGGGGCGCTGACGCGTTCTGCGACGAGCCGGTCGAGCGGGAGACCGGATGCGGCCTCGGCCATGAGGCCCAGCACGATGAATCCCTGGGACGAGTAGACGACGGCGGTGTCCGGCGGTCCGAGCAGGGGCAGCTCGCGGATCGCCGTGAGCATCTCCTCGCGGGTGGGGCTGGACGCGTACAGCGGCACCTGGCCGGGGATCCCCGACGTGTGGCTCAGCAGCTGGCGCACGGTCAGGGTGGCCTTGTCGGTGCCGGCGTAGTCGGGCAGGTGGTCGGCGATGGTGTCGTCGAGCGTCAGGTGACCGGACTCGACCAGCGACATGACCGCGATCGCGACGATCGGCTTGGTCACCGAGGCGAGGTCCCACCGGCTGTGCTCCTCGACCGCCGGCCCGTCCCACGAGAGCGTGCCGACGAGTCCCCGGGCGGACGGACCCTCGGCGGTGCCGTGGGACCAGGCCGCCGCGGAGAAGACGCCGCGTTCGCGGGCCTCGGTCAGCGTGGAGTCGATGCGATGCATGCTCACACCGCCGACGGCTGTCGCCGGGCCTGCTCGGCGGCCAGCTCGGCGATGCTGTCGACCGGGAAGAAGCAGGCCGCCTCGTGGCCGGGCGCTCCCTGCTGCATCAGGGGCGGGCGCTCCTCCGCGCAGGCCTCACGCGCCAGCGGGCACCGCGTGCGGAAGCGGCAGCCCGACGGCGGGTTCGCCGGCGAGGGTGGGTCACCGGCCAGGACGACGCGGGTGCGTGCCGGGGTGTCCGTCGCGGCGGTGGCCGCGAGCGGGACCGCGGACAGCAGCGCCTGCGTGTAGGGGTGGCGAGGGTGGTGGAACAGCTCCTCGGTCTCGGCGATCTCCACGATCTGCCCCAGGTACATGACCGCGATGCGGTCGGCCACCTGGCGCATCACGGACAGGTCGTGCGAGACGAAGACGTAGCTGAGGCCGCGCTCGGTCTGCAGCGTGCGCAGCAGCTTGAGGATCTGCGCCTGCACGGACACGTCGAGCGCGCTGACGGGCTCGTCGCACACCACGAGCCGGGGCTCGAGCGCGAGTGCCCGGGCGATGCCGATGCGCTGACGCTGGCCGCCGGAGAACTCGTGCGGGTAGCGGTCCTGCACGGCCGGGTCGAGACCGACGGACTCCAGCAGCGAGCTGACCGTCTCGCGGGCGGCCGCACGTCCCTTCCTGCCCTTCGGCACCAGGTGGTGGGTGTGCAGCGGCTCGGCGACGATGTCGTGCACCCGCATGCGGGGGTTGAGGCTCGCGTACGGGTCCTGCAGGACGATCTGCATCTCGCGGCGGACCGCCAGCAGGTCGCGGCGGGACATGTCCGTCAGCTCCTTGCCGTCGAACGAGATGCTGCCGGCCGAGGCGTCCAGCAGCTGCATGATGACGCGGGTCAGCGTCGTCTTCCCGCAGCCGGACTCGCCCACGAGCCCGAGCACCTCGCCGGGAGCGACGTCGAGGGAGACGTCGTCGACGGCGAGGACCGGCGCTCCACCCGAGCGTCCAGGGAACTGCTTGCTCACGTGCTGGAGCGACAGCAGCGGCTGGACCGGCGACGGGGCGTCGAGGGCGAGTTCGGTGGTCACGATGAGACCCCTTCGGTTGCGTCGGCTTCGAGGGCGGCGGCCCGCGCGGCGAGCGTCTGCGCGCCGGTTGCCAGCTCGTCGGGCGAGAGGATGCAGGCCGCCTCGTGCCCGGGCGTCTTGGTCACCAGGCGCGGCACGGTCTCGGTGCACTCGGGCCGGGACAGGAAGCATCGCGGCTCGAACGGGCATCCCGGAGGCAGGTTCAGCAGGTCGGGCGGGGATCCCGGGATCGGGTCGAGCACGGCGCCCTTGGGACGATCGGCGCGCGGAGCCGACTGCATCAGCTGCATCGTGTACGGCATCCGGGGCGTGGCGAAGACCGCCTCGGCGGTGGCCTTCTCGACCGGGCGCCCCGCGTACATCACCAGGACGTCGTCCGCCTTCTCCGAGACCATCGCCAGGTCGTGGGTGATCAGCACGATGCCCATGTCGAAGCGGGTCTTCAGGTCGTCCAGGAGCTCCATGATCTGGGCCTGGACGGTCACGTCGAGGGCCGTGGTGGGCTCGTCGGCGATCAGCACCTTCGGCCGGGACGCCAGGGCCATCGCGATCATGACGCGCTGCCGCATGCCGCCGGAGAACTGGTGCGGATACTGCCCGGCGCGCTCCTCGGGGTTGGCGATGCCGACCTCGCGCAGCGCCTGCACGGCGCGTGCCTTGGCCTCGGCCCGGCCGAGCTTCTCGCGACGCACGACGCTCTCGACGATCTGCCGGCCGACCGTGCGGACCGGGTTGAGGCTCGTCATGGGGTCCTGGAAGATCATCGCGATCCCCTGGCCGCGGACCTGGCGCAGCTGGCGCTCGTTCATCGTCAGCAGGTCCTGGCCCTCGAACAGGATCTCGCCACCGGTGTAGAAGCACGGCGGCTCGGGGTTGAGCCGCAGCGTCGACAGCGCGGTCGCGGTCTTGCCGCTGCCGGACTCGCCGACGATCGCGAGGGTCTTGCCCTGCTCGACCGAGAACGTCGCGTCATTGACCGCCCGCACCACGCCGGTGTCCAGACGGAACTCGACGTTGAGGTTGCGCACCTCCAGCACCGCCATCACAGCTCACCGCCCGGGGTCGCGGAGTGGGTCGTCCGGGCCAGGACCATGCCGTCGGCTGCGCGTGTCATGAGTGTGCCGTCTCTCGTCGGATCGTGTCTTTCCATGCCTGGGCCGTCGCCGCGACGACGCCGGACGGCCGCGGTGCGACCGCCTGCAGTGCGCCGGGCTGCTTGAGGGCGGTGGCCGTGATGACCGAGACCACCGTGTCGTCCGGCTCCAGCCAGCCCTCCTCGCGTCCGCGCAGCAGCGCCGCGACGGAGACCGCGGCGGAGGGCTCGGCCGCGACGGCGCCCAGGCCGGCGAGCAGCATGCCCTCGGCGATCTCGTCCTCGGTGACGCCGACCGCGCGTCCGCCGGAGTCGCGGATCGCACGGAGCACGCGTCGCCCGTCGTGGATCATCGTGTCGCCGGCGATGCTCTGCGCCATCGTGGCGCCGGCGTCGCCGGTCGGGATCGTGTGGTCGCGGCCGTTGTCGAAGGCGTCCACGAGCGGTGCGCACACCGCGGCCTGCACGCCGACCATCCGGGGGACGCGGTCGATCAGGCCGAGCTCACGCAGCTCGTTGAAGCCCTTCCAGGCTCCCCAGATGCCGCCACCGGTGCCGACCGGGTGCACCATCACGTCGGGCACCTCCCAGTCGAGCTGCTCGCAGATCTCGTACGCGTAGACCTTCATGGCCTCGTGCCGGATCGGGTTCACGAAGTTGACGAACGAGTAGTAGCCCTCGCGGGCCAGCTCGTCGAGCGTCTCGAAGATCTGGGCGCTGGTGTCGTACTCCAGGCGCAGCACCTCGGCGCCGTACAGCGTGATCGCCGCGACCTTGGTCTCGTTCGCGGCGTCCTCGACGAACACGGTCGCGTCGATGCCTGCGCGCCGGCAGTAGGCCGCGAACGAGGCGCCCGCGTTGCCCGAGCTGTAGGTGAATCCGCTCGTCGCGCCCAGGTGCTGCGCGAAGCTGACGGCCAGGGCGAAGCCGCGGTCCTTGAAGCTGCCGGTGGGCATCAGCCCGTCGTTCTTGAGCAACAGGCGCTCGAGCCCGAGCCGGCGGCCGAGGTCGGGCGTCGCCAGGAGCGGGGTGTCGCCCTCGCCGAGGCTGACGGGCGTGGCGTCGTCGGGCAGTGGCAGCAGCTCGCGCCAGCGCCACATGCCCTCGCCGCGGCGCTCGCGGGCGCGCTGGGCCAGGCCCGCCGGTGCGGCCTGCAGGTCGTACTGCACCTCGAGCAGGCCGCCGCAGCGCGGGCACAGGTTGACCAGCGTGCTGAGGGAGACCTCGTGCGCGCAGTCGTCGCAGACCATCACCGTCGCGAGGCTCATCGGTAGGCCTTCGGGTCGGCGAAGTCGCGCAGCATGTCGCCCACGACGTTGATCGACAGGGTCGTGAGGGTGATCGCGAGGCCGCTGAACAGCGCCAGCCACCAGGCGTTCGTGATGTACAGCTGGCCCTCGGACAGCATGCCGCCCCACGTGGGGATGCTGGGCGGCACGCCGAAGCCGAGGTAGCTCAGCGAGGCCTCGGCGACGATCATCGCGGCGACCTGGAGGGTGCCGATCGTGGCCAGCGGCGCCATGACGTTGGGGCGCAGGTGCCGGTTCATGATCTGCAGGTCGCTGTCGCCGATGGCCCGCGCCGCCGTCACGAAGTCGCGGCTGCGCAGCGACAGCACCTCGGCGCGGATCACCCGGGCGTACGACATCCAGCCGCTGAGGCCGAGGACGACGATGACCACCCACAGGCTGGGGCCGAGGACCACCACGACGACCAGTGCCAGCAGGATCGTGGGGAACGCCAGCTGGATGTCGGCCAGGCGCATGAACAGCGCGTCGACCCAGCCGCGGTAGTAGCCGCAGACGATGCCGATGACGGTGCCGATGAGGCCCGACAGCACGGTGGCGGCGAGGCCGACCAGCAGCGAGACGCGCGTGCCGTAGAGCACCCGGCTCAGCACGTCCCGGCCGAGGTGGTCGGTGCCGAGCAGGTGGCCGTCGGAGCTGCCCGACAACCAGATCGGCGGCTTGAGCCGGTCGACCAGGTGCTGCGTGGACGGGTCGTACGGCGCGATGAGGGGAGCGAAGATGCCGATGAGCACGACGAGCGCCAGGATGATCGCCGCTGCCATCGCCACCTTGTTGCGGCGCAGCGCCCGCAGGACGGCGCGCCAGGTGCTCGGGGAGCCCTGGGACGCGGAGGCGGCCGGGGCCGGCGCGAGGTCGGGCACGGTGCTGGTCGGGGTGATGTCCGCAGTCATCAGCTGAGCCTCACTCGGGGATCAAGGAATGCGTAGGCGATGTCGACGAGCAGGTTGGTCAGCACGAAGATCACCGACAGGAACAGGACGATCGCCTGCATCAGCGGGAAGTCGCGGTTCGTGATCGCCTCCACCGTCAGCCGGCCGACGCCGGGCCAGGAGAAGACCTGCTCGGTGAGGATCGCGCCGCCCAGCAGGCTGCCGATCTCCAGGCCGATGATCGTGACGACCGGCAGGGCCGCGTTGCGCAGGCCGTGGTCGCGGATCACGAGCCAGCGCGAGAGGCCCTTGGACCGCGCCGTCCGGATGTAGTCCTCGCCCAGGACGTCGATCAGGGACGAGCGCAGCAGTCGCGCGATCATCGCCATCGAGTACAGCCCCAGCGTGATCGCCGGCAGGATCAGGTGGTCGAACCCGCCCATCCCGGCCGACGGCAGCACCTGCAGCTTCACCGCGAAGATCAGGATCAGCAGGATGCCCACGAAGAACGCGGGCGTGGACTGCCCGATCAGCACGGCAGCGACGACCGAGCTGTCGGTCGCGCTGCCGCGCTTGACGGCGGCGATGATGCCGGCCGGGATCGCCACGACGAGCGCGAAGACCAACGCGCCCACCGCGAGCTGGATCGTCGCCGGGAGCCGGTCGACGATGACCGAGAAGGCCGACTCGTGGAAGAACAGTGACTGTCCGAAGTCCAGGTGCAGGGCGTTCCACAGGAAGCTGACGTACTGGACGAAGAGCGGGCGGTCCAGCCCCAGCGTGGCCCGCAGACTGTCCTCCTGCTCCTGCGTCGCCTCCGGCGGCAGCATCGTCCGGACCGGGTCGCCGGTCAGTCGCACGATGAAGAACGTCACGGTCGCGACACAGAACAGCACGAGCACCGCCTGCGCCACCCTGCGCACCAGGAACCGCTGGAGCTCGCTGCCGCCCAGCCGGACGGCCCGCGCTCGAGGAACAGTCACATCAGCCATGGCCGACTGCTACTTCCGGCTCGCGCTTGACAGGGCGAAGATCCCGGTCACCGGCATCGTCCAGTCGATGTTGCTGCGCGTCGCATAGGTGTTGTTGATCGCGAACAGGTAGACGTACGGCGACTCCTCGACGAGCAGCTTCTGCAGGTCGGAGAAGGCCTTCTTCCGCTCGTCGCTGTCGACGGACGTCTCCTCGGTCGTCACCAGCTTGTCGGCGGTGTCGTTGCTCCAGCGGCTCGAGCGGCGGTCGGACTTCAGCACCGACTGGGTGAAGCTCGTGGCGTCCAGCGTCCACCCGGAGTTGGCGAACAGGTACATGCCGCCGTCCTTGCGGCCGTTCAGCGTGATGATCTCGGACTTCGCGGTGACCGGGTCGATGAGCCGCACCTTGGCCTTGACGCCCACCTCGGCCAGCTGGCCGGAGATCGCCTGGACGAGCGAGGAGTCGACCGACGATGCGCTGATGGTCGTGGAGAAGCCCTTGGGGTAGCCGGCGTCCGCGAGCAGCTGCTTGGCCTTGGCCGGGTCGTGCTCGAACGGCTTGACGGAGGGATCGAGCCCGAAGACACCCTCGGGGATCATCGTCGCGGTGCGCTTGGCGTCCCCGGCCATGACGGTCTTGATCAGCGTCGGTGCGTCGACGGCGTAGTTCAGGGCCGTGCGGACCTCCTTCTTGCTGAGCGGTCCGTCCGTGCGGGTGTCCATGTTCACCGTGTAGGTGCGGATGCCCGGCTTGCTCTGGACCTTGGTGTCGCCGCCGCTTCCCAGCTGGTTCATCGCGTCCTTGGTGACCCCGGTGATGATGTCGACCTCGCCGGACTGGAGCGCGGCGACCGCGGACGCAGGGGTCGGCATGACCTTGAAGACGACGTTCTTGATCTTGGGCTTCGAGCCCCAGTACGTCGGGTTGGCCTTGAGGACGATCTCGTTGTCACGCTTGCGGGACACGAACTCGTACGGGCCGCTGCCGACCGGGTGCTGGGCGAAGCCGTCGGCACCCTTCTCCTCGATGTACTTCGGCGGGACGATGACGCCACCGAACAGCGACACCTTCGCCGGGATGACCGGGTCGGGCGTCTTCATCTGGAAGTCGACGGTGGTGGCGTCGACGGCCTTGGCCTGCTTGACGTTGACCAGCTCGACGATGGGCGACTTCGTCGCCGGGTCGAGGAGGCGGTTGATGCTGTACGCGACCGCGTTGGCGTCCAGCGCCTCGCCGTTCTGGAACTTCACGCCGGTGCGGATCGTGAAGCGCCAGGTCAGGGGATCGACCTGCTCCCACTTCGTGGCCAGGCCGGGGGAGAGCTTGTTGTCGGCGTCGCGCACCGTCAACGTGTCGAAGATGTTGTCGGCGACGCTCATCGAGGTGAGGTCGCCCTGCAGCTGCGGATCGAGGGACACGACGTCCGACGCGATCGAGATGCGCAGCGGGTCATCGCTGCTGCTGCCTCCCCCGGAGGACGAGCCGGAGCACGCGGCCAGGGAGGTCGCCATCACGAGCGCGGCTGCGGCGCTGGTGAGTCGGGCGATGCGACGGGGCTTTCCATGCAAGGGATTCATGTGCGGCTACTTTCGTAAGGCGTCTGGGAAGGTGTCCCGACCATCTCGCACCGTTCCACCATGCGGAACGGCCCTTTTCTATGATGGAATGCTGCCACAGCGTTATTGACGATGTCTACAGAAGGTGCGCAATGAACTCGATCGAGAAAGCTCTGGCGGTGCTGAGGGCGCTCACCGCGCCCAACGGCCCCCACCAGCTCGCCGACCTCGCGGAACGCTCCGGTCTGACGCGGCCCAGCGTCCACCGGATCCTGCAGGTTCTCGTGCAGGGCAACTACGCACAGGCGCGGGGAAACGGTCTCTACGCGCCGGGATACGCCATGAGCGCGCTGGTCACCAGCGGCGACACGAGCGACGACGTGGCCCGCATCGCGTCGCCGACCCTCGTCCGGCTGCAGCACGAGACCGAGCAGACCGTGCACTTCGCCGTGCGCGCCGGTGACGCCGCGGTCTACCTGGCCAAGGTCGAGGGCGACAAGCCGTACCAGATGGCGTCCCGGGTGGGCATGCAGATCCCGCTGCACTGCACGTCGATCGGCAAGGCGATCATCGCTGAGTTCTCGCCCGCCGAGGTGGACGAGCTGCTCGAGCGGACGTCGCAGACCGAGCAGACCGGACGCGTGCTCCCGGACCGGGACGCGTTGCGGCGGGACCTCGACGGCGTCCTCGAGCGCGGCTTCTCGATCGACGACGAGGAGAACGAGCGCGGCGTCCGGTGCGTCGGTGCGGCCGTGCGTGACTCGACCGGCTCGGTGATCGGCGGCATCAGCATCTCCGGCCTGGCGTTCCTGCTCGACCTCGACCGGTTGAACGAGCTGGGCGGGCTCGTGCGCACCGCCGCGGCCGAGATCTCCGAACGACTGGCGCAGCGCGACGCGGGGGCGGCGTGATGCCCGGGCCGGCGCTGGACCCGGGCACGCAGACCCCGGTCGCGGTGATCGACCCGCAGGGATCGGGCACGACGGTCGCGACGCTGCAGGTGTCCGCCGCAGGGCAGGCCGAGCTGGTCGACGAGCGTCCTCAGCAGCCGGGCGAGACGACCCCCGAGCTCTTCATCAGTCCCGGCTGGGTGGATCTGCACGCCCACGTGTACGACGGCACGACGCAGATCAGTGTGCACCCCGACCGGGTCGGGCTCGACCATGGCGTGCACACGGTGGCGGACGCGGGCAGTGCCGGCCAGGCGACGCTGCGCGGGCTGATCGACTACGTCATCCCCAGCGCGAGGACCCAGATCAAGGCCTGGCTCAACATCGGCTCGCACGGCCTGGTGCACCTGCGCGAGGTCGCCGACTCCACGTTCATCGACGTCCCCGCGACCGTTGCCGCGGTGGCGTCGGCGCCCGACGTCGTGCGCGGCATCAAGGTGCGCTCGAGCGGGCTCATCGTGGGCAACATGGGGCTGCAGCCGTTGCAGCTGGGCAAGCTCGCGGCGCGCGAGTGCGGCATCCCTCTGATGGTGCACATCGGGGAGGCGCCTCCGCTGATCGACGACGTGCTCGACCTGCTCGACGAAGGCGACGTCGTGACCCACTGCTTCCACGGCAAGACCGGCTTCCCGTGGGCCCCCGACGGTCAGCCGTCCGCTGCGATGCGGCGCGCCATCGACCGTGGCGTCAAGCTCGACGTCGGTCACGGCGCGGCCAGCTTCGACATCACGGTGGCCGGATCCGCTGTCGCCGCCGGCGTGACGCCGAGCTCGATCAGCACCGACATCCACGTCCGCAACATCAACGGACCGGTGTTCGACCTGGCGACCGTCATGACCAAGATGCTGACCTGTGGGATGAGCCTCGCTGCGGTCGTCCGGGCCGTCACGGAGGCACCGCGGGAGACGCTGCGACTGGTGGAGCCGTGGCGGGGTGACGGCGGCCGGCTGCACCACGCGACGCTGTTCACCCTCGGCGACGAGGCCCCGGAGGGACGCCGCTACGTCGACGCCGGCGGCAAGCCCATCACCCCGACCCAGCACCTGGTCGCCCAGGCCACCGTCACCGCCGGCACCCCCCGCCCCTGCCCCTGACCGTCCCCAAGGTTCGCCAAGGAGGCCGCCTGCGGCCGACTGTGAGCGAAGCGAGGCGAACCACAGCTGGTCGGCTCGGGTTCGCCTCGCTGCGCTCCCGGTCGAACGAACTCAACCCGTTCGCCAAGGAGGCCGCCTGCGGCCGACTGTGAGCGAAGCGAGGCGAACCACAGCTGGTCGGCTCGGGTTCGCCTCGCTGCGCTCACGGTCGCTGCGCTCCCGGGCGAACGATCACGCCCGTTCGCCCGTCTCGTCGGCAATACTGACGCGATGGAGCCGCAGGACGCGGGAAGCCTTCCGCCGTACGGAGACGGTGCGGTCGTCACCTACCCGACGGCGGCCGGACGATCGTGGTGGCATCCCCGCAAGCGCGACGTCCTGGGTGTCCTCGCCCTGGCCTGCGGCGCGCTCGCCGTGCAGAACGGTCAGGCGAGCGGTCCCGACCAAGCGGTCTTCGTCGCCGGGCTCCCCGGGTTCGCGCCGTGGGTGGGCTTGGCGGTGGCAGCCATCCTGCTCGGAGGCACGTGGATCATCGGTCGCGCCTGGCTCAACGCCGACCGCGGGAACCTGACGCTGCTGGCGTTGCGGACTTTGCTGACAGCCGCAGTGCTGGCCGCGTGGCTCGGCCTCGGCTATGTCGGACTGATCGCGCTCGCGTGGTCGGGCGACGTCACGTACGAGAAGTTCACGCCACCGGGCAGCGAGGATGAGTACGTCGTCCAGTGGCACACCGGACATGGCTCGAGGTGGAACTCGGTCTGGCGCGGAGGCCCGTGGGTGTACACACGAGTGGAGCCTGGCGACGCCCGGCCCGCCGCTTGCGCCAGTCCGTTCGCCAAGGAGGCCGCTTGCGGCCGACTGTGAGCGAAGCGAGGCGAACGTCAGCTGGTCGGCTTGGGTTCGCCTCGCTTCGCTCACGGTCGCTTCGCTCCCTGGCGAACGAAGGGTTCGCCAAGGAGGCCGCTTGCGGCCGACTGTGAGCGAAGCGAGGCGAACGTCAGCTCGTCGGCTCGGGTTCGCCTCGCTGCGCTCACGGTCGCTTCGCTCCCTGGCGAACGTGAGGGACGCGTTCGCCAAGGAGGCCGCTTGCGGCCGACTGTGAGCGAAGCGAGGCGAATGTCAGCTGGTGGGCTCTGGTTCGCCTCGCTGCGCTCACGGTCGCTTGGCTCCCTGGCGAACGAATAGTCACCTCAGCCGCCGAACAACCGGGAGTCGTCCTCGACTCTCACGCCCGGCCCGTCCCTGATCAGCATGCGCTTCTTGCCGTGCGTCCAGCCCTGGATCTTCTTCTCGCGCCAGAACGCCATCGCGATCTGCTCGTGCTCCTCGTAGTAGACGAGCTTCACGGGTAGCCGTCGTTTCGTGTACTCGGCGCCCTCGCCAGAACGGTGCTGGGCGAGGCGATGAGGGAGGTCGTACGTGCTGCCGGTGTAGTAGGTCTTGTCCGCGCAGAGCAGGAGGTACGTGTAGGGCATGCGGCATCGTCCGCCCGGCTGGGGGCGTGGGGCAACGGGGTTTCCACAGGTGCGGAGGGGTTCGCCTCGCTTCGCTCACGGTCGGCCGCAAGCGGCCTCCCTGGCGAACGAGGTGGTCGGGTTGCCGATTCATTCGGCAGACTGGTGCCGTGACTTCCACGAGCCGCTTGACCACCGAGGAGATCCTCGAGTCCGACCGTCGCCAGCCCGACCCGGCGCTGTTCGGCGGAGGGGTCTCGTCCGACGCCGAGCACGCCGCCCTGCGTGCGTCCGTCCGGCAGCTGACGACCCTGCTGGGCGAGGCGCTGACCAGGCACGAAGGTGCCGAGCTGCTGGCCCTGGTCGAGAAGGTGCGACGGCTCGCCCGCCAGCCCGACGACGCCGAGCTGCGCGACGTCCTCGACGAGATCGACCCGCGCACCGCGGTGGTGCTGGCGCGGGCCTTCACCGCGTACTTCCAGCTCGTCAACACCACCGAGCAGCTGCACCGCTGGCAGGAGCTGACCGCGGACGCCGAGGGACCGCTCTCGGCGACGATCGGCCGCATCGGCGACGCGCTCGAGGACGGTCGGGTGTCGCGGGAGACGCTGACCGAGGTGCTGGGACGCCTCGAGTACCGCCCGGTCTTCACCGCGCACCCCACCGAGGCCAGCCGGCGCAGCGTCCTGCGGCTGCTGCGCAAGATCGCCCAGACGATCCGCGCGATGGAGGACCCCCGGCGTGCGCCCGCGCAGGCGCAGGCCGACGACCGCCGCCTCGCCGAGCTGGTGGACCTGCTGTGGCAGACCGACGAGCTGCGCGTCGTGCGTCCCGAACCGAAGGACGAGGCGCGCACGTCGGTGTACTACCTGCGCTCGATCGCGTCCGAGGTCGTCCCCGACCTGCTCGCCGAGCTCGACCGCCAGCTCGACCGTCTCGACGTCGCCCTGCCGCCGACCGCGCGACCGCTGCGCTTCGGCACCTGGGCCGGCGGTGACCGCGACGGCAACCCGAACGTCACCCCTGCGGTGACGCTGGACGTCCTGCACCTGCAGCACACCTCGGGGCTGGCCGAGCTGGTCGGCATGGTCGACGAGATCCTCACCGAGATGACCGCGTCCACGCGCATCGTCACCGCGTCCGACGAGCTGTGCCGCAGCCTCGAGGCGGACGCGGAGGCGCTGCCGATCACGTGGGAGTCGATCCGTCGCCTGAACGCCGACGAGCCGTACCGGCTCAAGCTGAGCTTCGTCCGGGTACGCCTGCTGCGTGCCCGCGACCGCCTGCTCAACGGCACCCTGCACGAGCCCGGCCGCGACTACCTGACGTTCGACGAGCTCGTGTCCGACCTGCAGCTGGTGCGCGACTCGATGCTCGCCGCGGGCGACGAGCTGACCGGGAACGGCGCGATCCTGCGCCTCATCCGCACCGCCGTCGCGTTCGGGGCGGGGCTGGCGACGATGGACGTCCGCGAGCACAGCGACAAGCACCACGCGGCCCTGGCCGAGCTGTACGAGCGGATCGGCGAGGTCGACTACGCGTCGCTCGAGCGTCCCGAACGCATCGAGGTGCTCTCGCGGGAGATGGCGTCCGCCCGCCCGCTGACCGGTCTCGCCGGCGGCGGGTCCGGGCCGGCCGCGACCGCGTCCCTGGACCTGCTGGGCGTCATCGGCGACGCCCTGGACACGTACGGCCCGGAGGTCATCGAGACGTACATCGTGTCGATGACGCACGACGTCGACGACCTGTTCGCGGTCGTGGTCCTGGCCCGGGAGGTCGGGCTGGTCGACCTGGTCGGCGAGGAGGTCACCGCGCGGATCGGCTTCGCCCCGCTGTTCGAGACCGTCGCCGAGCTGGAGGCCGCGGGCCCCCTGCTCGAGGCGCTGCTGAGCGACCCGACGTACCGGCGCATCGTCACGGCGCGCGGCGACGTCCAGGAGATCATGCTCGGCTACTCGGACTCGTCCAAGGACGCCGGCATCGCTGCCTCGCAGTGGCAGGTCCACCGCGCGCAGCGGGCCCTGCGGGACATCGCCCGCGCCCACGGCGTCACGCTGCGGCTCTTCCACGGCCGCGGCGGGTCCACGGGACGCGGCGGCGGGCCGACCGCCGAGGCGATCATGTCGCAGCCGTACGGCAGCCTGGACGGACCGATCAAGATCACCGAGCAGGGCGAGGTCATCTCCGACAAGTACTCCCTGCCCGGACTCGGCCGGCAGAACCTCGAGGCGGCGCTCGCCGCGGTGCTCGAGGCGTCCGTGCTGCACCGCACCTCGCTGCTGCCGGCGGACGTCCTGGACGGCTGGAACGGCACGATGGACCTCGTCGCCGAGCAGGGCAAGCAGGCGTACCGGGCGCTCGTGCGCGACGAGGCCCTCGTCCCGTTCTTCGTCTCGGCGACGCCGGTCGACGAGCTCGGCAAGATGAACATCGGCTCCCGTCCGGCCAAGCGCCCGGGCGGCGCGGGCGGCCTGGACGACCTGCGGGCGATCCCGTGGGTGTTCGGGTGGACGCAGTCGCGGATCATCCTGCCCGGCTGGTTCGGCGTCGGCTCGGGACTCGAGGCGGCGTTCGAGGACGGCCGCGGCGAGAAGCTGCAGGAGATGTACGGCTCGTGGGCGTTCTTCCGCACGTTCATGTCCAACGTGCAGATGACGCTGAGCAAGACCGATCTCGACATCGCCGCCGAGTACGTCAACGCCCTGGTGCCCGAGGGGGAGCGGGAGATCTTCGATGTCATCCGCCGCGAGCACGAGCGCACGGTCGAGCAGGTGCTGCGGGTGACCGGCGAGTCGTCGCTGCTCGGGTCGGCCCCGGTGCTGCAACGGACGCTCGAGCTGCGCGACTTCTACCTCGCCCCCCTGCACGCGCTGCAGGTGTCCCTGCTGCGCTCGGTGCGCGCCGTCCCCGAGGGCGAGGAACCGGACGACGACCTGCAGCGCGCCCTGCTGCTGACGATCAACGGCATCTCCGCGGGCCTGCGCAACACCGGATAGAAGCCGGCTCCTCTGGACGGGTGGCCGGTCGGTAGGTTGCGGTTGCCCGGCCACCCACCACGAGGAGCAGCATGCGCACCATCACCCAGACGAGCTTCGGCGGGACCGACGTCCTGGAGCAGGTCGACGTCCCGAGCCCGGAGCCTTCCGCCGGTGAGGTCCGGATCGCCGTCGGCGCGATCGGCGTCAACCCGCTGGACGTCGCGGTCCGCGAGGGCTGGTACCCGATGATCGGCGAGCCCCCGTTCACCCTCGGCTGGGACGTCGCCGGGACCGTCGACGCCCTCGGCGACGGGGTGACCGACTTCGCCGTGGGCGACCGGGTCTTCGGCATGCCCCGCCTGCCCGGTGCCGGGAACACGTACGCCGAGCAGGTCGTCGTCCCCGCAGCCGAGCTGCTCGCGACGCCGGACTGGTTGGACGACGCCCACGCGGCGGCGCTCCCGCTCGTCGCCCACACCGCGTACCGCTCGATCGTCGAGATCGCCCAGCTGCAGCCGGGGCAGCGCGTGCTCGTGCAGGCTGCAGGCGGCGGCGTGGGCCACGTCGCGGTCCAGCTCGCGAAGACGCTGGGAGCAGAGGTCGTCGCGACGGCCAGCGCGGGCAAGGTGGACTTCGTGCGCGGGCTGGGCGCTGACCAGGTCATCGACTACCGGGAGCAGGACTTCGCGACGCTGCTGTCCGACGTCGACCTGGTGATCGACCCGTTCGGCGGTGAGAGCGTCGGACGCTCGCTCGCCGTGGTGCGCGACGGGGGAGTCGTGGCGTCGCTGCTCGACGTCCGCGAGGAGGACGTCGTCGCGGCGAAGGAGCGGGGGATCGAGCTGAATCGCGTGCGCATCGTGCCCAGCCGCGCGGCCCTGCAGGCCGTCGTCGACCTGATGGCCGCCGACCGGCTGGCGGTGCACGTGTCGGGCAGGTTCCCCCTCGCCCAGGCGGGTGCCGCGCACGACGAGCTGGGCCGGGGCGTCGTCGGCAAGCTCGTCCTCGTCCCCTGACCAAACGCCGCTGGGCCTGACGTTTCGACGCGACACGCACGGCGTGTCTGGCAGAAACGTCAGGCCCAGCGGGGACGGGCCGGGTGCTACAGGCCCAGGCGGGCCTTCAGGCCGTCGAGCTCGGTCCAGAGCACAGCCGGCAGGGTGTCGCCGAACTTCTCGAACCACTCGTTGATCTGCGGGATCTCGGCTGCCCACTCCTCGGGGCTCACCGCGAGCGCCTTCGCCAGCTGCTCCTCGGTGACGTCGAGGCCGTCGGTGTCGATCGACGACGTCGGCGGGACGAGGCCGATCGGCGTCTCGAACGCCTCGACCTTGCCCTCGACGCGGTCGATGACGTACTTCAGGATGCGGCTGTTCTCGCCGAAGCCGGGCCACAGGAAGCCGCCGTCCTCGTCGCGACGGAACCAGTTGACGTAGAAGATCTTGGGGAACTTCGACTCGTCGTTGTTCTTGGCCATGTTGATCCAGTGACCGAAGTAGTCACCCGCGTCGTAGCCGATGAACGGCAGCATGGCCATCGGGTCGCGGCGCACGACGCCGACGGCACCGGTCGCGGCAGCCGTGGTCTCCGACGACAGCGTCGCGCCCATGAACGTGCCGTGGGTCCAGTCGCGGGCCTCGGTCACCAGGGGGATCGTCGTCTTGCGGCGGCCGCCGAACAGGATCGCGTCGAGCGGGACGCCGTTCGGGTCGTCGTACTCGTCGGCCAGGATCGGGCACTGCTTGATCGGCGTGCAGAACCGGCTGTTGGCGTGGCTCGAGAGCTGGTCGCTCTCGGGCGTCCAGTCGTTGCCCTTCCAGTCGGTCAGGTGGGCCGGCGGCTCGTCCGTCATGCCCTCCCACCAGACGTCACCGTCGTCGGTCAGCGCGACGTTCGTGAACACCGAGTTGCCCTGCGCGATGGTCTTCATCGCGTTGGCGTTGGTGTCCCACCCGGTGCCCGGCGCCACGCCGAACAGGCCGAACTCGGGGTTCACGGCGTACAGGCGGCCGTCGGCGCCGACCCGGATCCAGGCGATGTCGTCGCCGATCGTCTCGACCTTCCAGCCCGGGATGGTCGGCTCGACCATCGCCAGGTTGGTCTTGCCGCACGCGCTGGGGAAGCCGGCGGCGATGTACTTGACGGTGCCCTCGGGGTTCGTGAGCTTCAGGATGAGCATGTGCTCGGCCATCCAGCCCTCGTCGCGGCCCATGACCGAGGCGATGCGCAGCGCGTAGCACTTCTTGCCGAGCAGAGCGTTGCCGCCGTAGCTCGACCCGTACGACCAGATCGTGCGCTCCTCGGGGAACTGCACGATGTACTTGGTGTCGTTGCACGGCCACGGGACGTCGGCCTGGCCCTCGGCCAGCGGCGCGCCGAACGAGTGGAGCGCCGGCACGTAGTCGGCCTCCGTCTCCTCGATCTTGGTCAGGACGTCCTTGCCGATGCGGGCCATGACGGTCATGGACGCCACGACGTACGCCGAGTCGGTGATCTCGACGCCGAACATGGGGTGGTCGGAATCCAGGTGACCCATGACGAACGGGATGACGTACATCGTGCGGCCCTGCATGCAGCCGTCGTACAGATCGGTCATGATCTGCTTCATCTCGTCGGGCGCCATCCAGTTGTTGGTGGGCCCGGCGTCCTTCTCGTCGACGGAGCAGATGTAGGTGCGGTCCTCGACGCGGGCGACGTCGTTCGGGTCGGAGGCGCAGTAGAAGGAGTTGGGCTTCTTCTCGGCGTTGAGACGCTTGAAGGTGCCTGCCCCGACGAGCCGGTCCGTGACGGTGGCCCACTCCTCGGGCGAACCATCGCACCAGTGGATCTCGGCCGGCTTGGTCAGTGCGGCTACCTCGTCGACCCAGCCCTGGAGCTTGGCGTACGACGATCGGTAGGTGGTGCTGATGGTCTCTACAGACATGTGTGGACTTTTCCTTCTCGCGCATCGCGAACCAAGCGCATTGGATCGCACCCCCGGAGCCAGTCGGGCCCCAGGCAGCTGATGTGTGATGAGTCGCCACCGACCGGCGGTGGCGATTCAGCCGACTGTACGGGCGCGGCGCGGGGGGCGGCTATGGCACAGCGGGTGAATATCGTCACACGTACGAAAAGGAGGGAGGCACCGGATCCGGTGCCTCCCTCCTCACGTGCTGCCGAGCGCTACCGCTTCTTGTACCGCACGCTCAGGTTGAAGCTGCCGCGTGTGACGGCGGGGGTCATGGCCTTGGCCGTCACGCGCTGCTGGGTGCCGTTGCTCTTCATGTAGAGCTGCTCGGCGATCAGGCTGTCGTTGTGCGGCTGAGCCTTGAGCGCCGCAAGCACCTCGGCGAGGGTGGCCGGGGAGGGGTCTTCGTCCATGTAGAACTCCTCCTCGTCCTCCTCGTCCATCCGGATCGTGAACTCGCTCTCGTCCATCGGGTAGTAGCTCTGCCCACCGCTCAGCCGGGCCATCCCGACGCCGGAGGCGCCCTTGCTGGTCTTGAGGTTGAGCCGCTTCTTGACCGGCTTCGCGACCGAGTCCGGGGTGGCGGGCACCAGCGTGGCCAGCAGCGACAGGCTCCGGCCCCGCTTCAGGGAGACCCGCTTGCCGCTCTTGACCGGGACCCACGTCCGTACGGTCTTCTTGCCGATCTTGGTGGTCTTGCGGTACTCGACCTTCGCGATGCGCAGCGCGTTGTAGTCCGGCTTGAGCTGGTTGTTGATCGTCACCGAGTTGATCGTGACCTTGCGGTCCGAGCCGTACTGCAGGAACTCGACGTCGCTGGCGATGTCGAACGGCAGCTGCTCGGGGAAGAACGCGTCGTACGAGAGCCGCTGCGAGCGGGTGTAGGTGGCCGGCTTGCCGCCGCTCGGCGTGTAGGCGATGGTCCACGAGGCGATGGCCTCGCCGCCGTTCGCGTACGCGTCGAGGCCGTCCAGGACGTCGTTGTAGACCTGCGAGGCCACGGTGGACGCGAGCGCCTGGGGGACGGACACGTGGCTGACGGCCTGCGTCCGCTGGCCGGCGACCGTGGTGTTGGTGGTGACCGTGGTCTCCTGCGGCATCTTGCCGAGGACCCCCAGGATGCCGCTCAGGCGGTCCTGGGTGATCTGGCCCAGCGGGGTCGTGTCGATGTTCGCCATCTTGAACGACCCGTTCGTGTCCTCCTGGATCACGGCGGCGGAGGCGGCGTGGAACGTCTCGCTCGCCTTGTCCCCGTCGAAGTTGTCCGGGTGGCCGAAGGCGAAGACCTTCGAGCCGCAGATGGCCGTGATGGTGCCGACCGACGCGAGCGTGACGTCGCCGCGGGCGAACGCCGTGGCGATGTTGCCGCCCGGGACGATCGCGGTGGCCGGGTCGAGAGTGGTCGTGGACGCGCCCGACGTGAACTTCGGCAGCGCAGTGCGGAACTTCTTCTTCATCTGGCGCGACTTGGCCGTGAACTTGGTGGCGACGGAGCCGGGCGTGCCGACCGCGACCCGCGGCACGGTCAGGTGCGGCAGCGTCGTCGGCACGGAGGCGTCGTCGGCCTTGGTGGCGGTCGTCGCGGCGATGCGCTTGCCGGCCGACGCGGGGATGGTGACCTTCGCCGCGGACGGCGCGGTCGCCTGGGTGCCCTGGATGCCGAGGACGTCCTTGGCGGGCGTGACGCCCGCGATGACGCTGGGGCCGTAGCTGAACCCGTACGCCACGGCGCCGATCAGGTTGTCGTCCGCGTCGTAGACGGGCGAGCCGGACATGCCGGACCAGATGCCCGCGTCGACCGTGACGTTGCCGTCCCGGTCGGTCTTGGTGATCCGCGAGCCCTCCATCGAGAACAGGAGGATGTCCTTGCCGCGTCCGGCGCCGTTGGCGAGGGTGTCGACGTACGAGCCGGTGAACGCCTCGGGCGTGACGCCACGGGTCGTGGTCAGGCCGTGGACGGGCTGACCTGCGGTGAAGCCGCCGGTCCAGACCGGGGTGCCGGCGCACAGCTGCGTGTCCACGTCCTCGGGGGCCGCGTGGGCGCCCGTGGTCGTGGCGGCGATGCCCGCGACGACCAGCGCGAAGGTGGATGTGGCGCTGGCGGCTGTCCGCAGCGGGCGTGATGCCATGGGTGTTCTCCCGGGTGGTGAAGTGGTGACACGTCACCCTAGGGCTGTGCCTGTGATCGCAGGGGGGAATCGAAAGATCGGTCCCCGGATTTTCTCCTGGAGCCAGGGCGCGATAGTATCGGCGAGGCCCTTCGGGGTGTGCGCCCGTAGCTCAACGGATAGAGCATCTGACTACGGATCAGAAGGTTAGGGGTTCGAATCCCTTCGGGCGCGCAGAGTGCAGGTTTCTGACCAGCGCAAACAGACGGAGGCCCCCCGATACTTACCGGATCGGGGGGCCTTCTCTCACGAATCTCTCACTAAGTGCACCGGCTCGGTTCATTGAAACTGTCAGCCGTGTGCCCTATCGTCTGAGTCGTGGACGCCCGCGAGGGCCTCCCGCCCCGCCTTAGGCCCCGTAGACAGAATGTCGCCGGGGCCTTCGTGCGTCCTAGGGCGTCCAGGTCCACTGGTGCTCGACCTTCGGGGCGATCCTGGCCCAGAGCGATTGGTTCGCCCGAATCGCGCGCTCGTCGGTGTCGACTGCAGTCTCTATGCGGTGGTGCAGGAAGGCGATCAGATCCGCAGCCTGAATCAAGCGACTGTGGTGCGATGGCGCGAAGTGGATCGTGTCAACGATCCGAGGAAGGGTGGAACTCAGGTACCCGGGGGTGCCGTAGTCCTTGAAGTCGGTCAGATCGCGGCGTCGGCGGTCGTGCTCATGCAATTCGTCGGCAATAACCAAGGCGACCTGATCAGTTCCGCGGGCGTAGTCGTTGACTCGCTCCAGGAGGTGTTGGAGGCACACGTCATGGGGGTCCGAAGCGCGATCGCCGTAGCGTTCAGTCAGACGCTTCCTCATCACGCCACGAAGAAAGATCTTCACGTCGTGATCGGCGATGACCTGTAACGCGCGGTTGTACATCGCGATTCGCTGGCGTGGCTTGAGTCCCTCCCAGTCGCCCTCGCCGTGGAAGAGGGGGTGGCCGTGCAGTTCGGCCTTCGAGCTGAAGCCGTCGAACTCCCACATGGCGTCACGGACAACTTTCGCCAAGCCGGTCTCCAGACCCCGGATGGCCTCATGATGCACGGCGAGACCGCAGACGTAGTAGACGTTCTTCGAGTGGGACTCATCGACGTAGGTCAGCAACACAGGTCGAGATTGCCATGACATCAGTCGGCGCGGTGGGATCCGACACAACAACGCCCCGCGAAGGTTGGTTCGCGGGGCTTCTTGCTGACTTGCAACGGCTTACCGGACCGCTGCGAGTGCCTCACCGAGTGCCGTCGCGGCGGTCTGTGCGCCGCGCTCTGTGCTCGTCACGTACGTGGACAGGTGCACGGCCACCGTGTGCCCGAGCAGGCCCGCCGCGTCGGCCGGTGCAACGCCCGACCGGTGGAGCAGCGTCGCCACCGTGTGCCGGACGTCGTGCAGCCGCGTCGCCGGGACGTCGGCCTCCGCGCAAAGGTCCGCGAAGCGGTCGGAGAACGCCTCAGGTCGCACCGGTCGGCCCATCGCGTCCACGAGCACGTACCCGCTCTCCTCGTACGCGCTGCCAGACGCGAGCCGGTCGGCAGCCTGCCGGGCCTTCAGGGACTTCAGCAGCGCGACCGTGCCTGTGTGCATCGACTCGACCGGGACAGTGCGCCACGACGCTGCCGACTTCGGATCGTCCGTTGTGGTGCGCTTCCCGTCGAGCGCGACCCGACCCGCCTCGACCGTGACCGCGCCCTCCGTGAGGTCGACCGCCGTCCAGCGCAGCCCGAGCACCTCGGAGCGTCGCAGCCCGGAGAGTGTCAGCCGCCAACCCGCCGCCCAGTCGTCGGTGTCGGCCGTCGCGCGGAACCTCAGCAAGTCAGACGGCTCCCACACGGTCACGGTCCTGACGTCGGCGCGAGTCTTGCGCGGCGCCCGCACCCCGTCCGCGACGTTCACGGACAACAGGCCCTCAGAGACGCCGTACGCGAGCACCTGCCGGACCGCGCCGAGCGTGAACACGATCGTGCGGTGGCTGACGCCCTTGCCGGTGCGCCCGGCTTCCGTCGCCAGCCACGTCACGAGTGCCTCTACGTCGGACCGGCCGAGGCCCTGAGCCTTGCGGCTGCCCATCCGTGCCCGGACCGGCTTCAGGACCGTCCGGTAGCCGTTGAGGGTGA
Organism: Aeromicrobium chenweiae; assembly: GCF_003065605.1. Taxonomy (GTDB): domain Bacteria; phylum Actinomycetota; class Actinomycetes; order Propionibacteriales; family Nocardioidaceae; genus Aeromicrobium; species Aeromicrobium chenweiae. The sequence goes on from NZ_CP026952.1 coordinate 143,715, forward strand.
TCTCGCGTACGTCGCGTCTGGACTCCAGCCACCGAGCGCACAGGGCCTCGAACGTGGTCCGGTCCGGCGCGTTGTACGTCCCGCGCTTCACGTCTGCCCGAATCTCGGAGACTCGCTCCCGAGCGGCCGTCAGCGTGTCGAGGGTCTCGGTGTGCTGACGCCGTCGACCGTCCTCGCGTTCACCGACGTCAAGCACGAGCCGATACCGCCAGCCCGTGCGCGTCTCCACGAGCCTTATCGGCTCGCCTTCCTTCGGTTTCGCCACTCTCATTGTTCTCCACCCTTTCTCCGAGCGCGGGCGTTCCGCGCCTCGATGACTTGCTTTACTCGCTCGTCGGCCCGCGATTGATCGAGCGACGCGCGTGCAATGTCGCTGAGCAGTTGCAACCGCTCGATCGGGTCCGTTGTGGTCTCCAGATGATCCGCGTACGCCCGTAGGACTCCCGCGAAATGACCTTCAATCGGTCCCTGTGTGGCCCCTGCCGACGCATAGAACTGGGCAGGCTCGGGCACCGAGTCGAGCGGACGATGACCGGCGAACCAAGCAGCGAACGGCGCGCGCCCGTGTGCCTCCCCAGCGAGATCCACCGACTCCCCATCCGTGTCGACGAGCGAGAGCGGCGTGACCGAGAGGACGAGTGCGAACGTCAGCCACTCCTGCGCAGAAACAGTGCGCTGACCCTTCCGCGCCCGGATCACAGCTGAGTGCTGCATCGGATGTCCGGCCTCAGTCATGCGTCGAGCGACGTCGCGATCGCTCCATAGCGTCGTGCGGGGGTCCAGTGCTTCGGCGGTTGCGCGTCGCTGAGCGATCGCCTTTCCGATTCCTCGGGCGAGTGCGGGGTCAATCTGCATGGTGTCAGTTTAGTCCATCAGTGGACGAAATGAGTACAGGCGGACAGGCTGAAGTCATGACGAACGCAGCAGACGAGCAAGACCGGGCCCTGACGGTGTCGGAACTCCGAGAACGCCCCTCCGTCACGGTCGAGGAGGCTGCCGAAGTTCTGAGCCTCGGTCGTGCGAGCGCCTACGCGGCGGTGAAGCGTGGCGAGATTCCGACGGTCAGGATTGGGCGCCGTCTGATCGTCCCGACGTCTGCGCTCCTGCGTCTACTCGATGCCTGACAGGACCGAGAGGAGGAGGGGGATGAGTCGTGACGGTGCTCGACGATGGGCGAGACAACACCTACCGGGAGGCATGGTGGCGCGCGTTTCTCACCAGTCCGGGCCTTCCGTCGGGCGCGCGACTGGTCGGTGTGGTGATCTCTACGCATTCTCGCGCGAACGGCCTCCGAGCCGTCGTGTCGGCCGAAATGATCGCTGCCGAAACCGGGGCCGGTGAGTCGACAGTGAGACGTCACGTTCATTGGCTACGCGTCCACGGCTGGGTTGTAAGAACCGTGCAGGGTGGCCGCGACGGTTCTGGTCGGGTCCGTGCCAACGAGTACGCATTGACCATCTCTACTGCTCAGTCAGGTGAGCAGCTGAGCGGCCTCTCAACCAATCAGTCAGGCGAGCAGTTGAGCGTGGTCTCAACCGCTCGATCCGTGGTCTCAACCGCTCGATCTGACGTCTCAACCGCTCACTCAGGTGAGCGCCCCCCTAGTAGTTCCCCTAGAAATACCCCTCGCCGCCCTCGGCGGGTGTGGAACGCACCTGCTCCGGCGAGCGCATTCCCTCCGGGCGCGACGCGTCTGGAGACCTGGTGAACGACGAGAGGAACGACAGTATGAGCAAGAATCGAGCACCACGAGACCGGTTCGCGCAGGGCGTGCGAGAGAGGTTCGCAGGCAGGCGGACGGTCGCCCTCCCCGCCGAGGAGATCCGAGCGAACTTGCTCAGGGGTCCCGGGGCCAAAGATCGCTGGCCGCTCAATGCCATCGAGGTAAGTCCCGTCGCGGAAGCCCTTGCCAAGGGCACGCGGCACGTGACCGCAATCGACCCGGAGGTGAAGGCATGACGGGCTTTCAGCACTCGATCCCGCTCGGACGCGCGGACGTGAAACTCAACGCCCAGCAAAGGGAGGCATGCGAGCGCGCCGAGCGTGGGCACCTGCTGTCCGAAGCGCAGCGCGGCGCCTTGCAAGCAGCATCGGTGTACGCCAATCCCGCAGACGCCCGCAGGGCTCAGGCGGCTTTGGATGACGAAGGCAACCGCAACGGTCGGAGGGAGCGCTGATGAGCACCGTTACTGATCGCCAGCCCGAAGTCATTGCGATAGACGCACGGATTGCCAAGGCCCGGGAGCAAGAGCGCACCCTCGCGGACAAGTCGGCCAAGGCCGCGACGAAGTATCGCGCGGCCTACGCCAAGTGGGAGGCGGAAGCCATCGCCGCTGAACTTGCGGGAAAGGATCCGAAACCGGCTCCGCCTCCGCCGGACGAGACGACTCGCAGGCTCGTGATGCAGAGGCTGCGCGCTCAGATCGACCGGGACATCGTTGAGCGCCGCCGTGCGATAGTCAGCGCTGCCGACACGATCCGGGAGGGGGTTGAGCGCGAGGCAGCCGAGATCGTTGCGGGGGCGCGGGGACCGCTGGAGGAACTGCGCGAGGCCGCCCTGGTCCTCCGGCGATTGATCGGTGCACTCGACGAGATCGCCGACGCGCGGCAATCGCTGGACCCCTACCAAGCGACTCCTCTTCGTCGCCCGCCTGTGGTCGATCTCTCGACCCTCGTTGGCGCGATTGACCACGGCCTGAGTGCAGTTTTGGAGGGCAGGGACACCCATGAACGTCGGACTCTCGGGGTCCAGTCCGGCTCGACACTCGACGTTCCGCCCACGGAGGGGCGGGAGCCCGCATCCGAGACAACGCCTACGACCGTCGCCGTTGGCATCGTCCGGACGGCTCACGGAGCCGAATTGTGACCGCCGCCAGTCCTGTTGTGTCCTCAGAGGTCCACCCTGAGAATCTCAGCCCGGCCCAGGAGATCGCTGTGCGAGTACTGGTGACGACAGGCTCCACCGCTGCGGCGGCGACCGCAGCCGACGTAACGGAGCGCTCAGTACGCCGGTGGCTAGCCGATGCCGGGTTTCGGGTCGCCTATCGGGCTGCGGGGCGCGCTGCTGCCTCTGAAGCGGTTTCCGCGCTGCTTGCTGCTCAGGGTGAGGCCGTCGCGGCGCTTCGGAAGGCGCTCACTGCGGAGTCGGCAGCCACACGCGTGCGGGCGGCGCGCGCGTTGCTGGAGGTCGGCCGTCACGTCCTTGACGAGGACATCGAGGAGCGGATCGAACGGCTGGAGGAGGTGACCCGGTGGCAGCAGGATCGCGACACAGGTCTGACCGCGCTGCCCGCCTGAGCGCACTGGAGGCGACCGTCGCCACCCCAGCGCCGGACGGCGATCCGACACTAGGCGACCTCGTCGTCCGGCTCGACGCGCCGGTCCAGGAGGTGCTCCGAGGGTGGCTGGCAGCGCTCGCAGCGCCGATGGGCTCCGCCGACCGCGCCCGCGTCTGCTGCAAGGTGCACGGCCTCCGCAGAGTCTGGGCATGGCTCAGGCGGGGTGTCCCGCTCACCGCCGCTGACGTCGTCCTGATCGAGCAGGAACACTCCTGCCGCTAGACCGCCCGCCGAGGACCGGCCACCTCGGCGGGCACCGCCGTAGTTGTCCTCGTCGTCGGGACAACCTTTGACACCGAAGATGACACAGGCATGGATGAGTCAGATCTTTTTTCGCGGCCGGTCGGGCCAACACGGGTGGCGTGGTTCGGCGGGCGACCGCAGACGTCGAGCGCTACGTCGGTCTGGAGAAACTCATCGCGGAGTGCAGGGTGCGCGGCTTTCACGTAATTGCGACCGGAGACCAGATTGTGATCCTCTGCCACGAGGGCGAACTCGGTATCCACTACTAAGACAACAGACCCAGGGGGGCCTGTCGTGAGAGATGGGTGAGAGACCGGCCCACAAGTCCCCATTCGCCGCTAACTAATCGCCCATTCTCGCTGGTCAGCGCCATGTGTGTGACGCGCACAGGGCAAGAGCGTCTCGTTAACCTTCTGATCGACACACAGACTGGCGTGGCATCGCTCGTCTGGCCGATGAAAACGAACGTCGTGACACCCGCTCACAGATAACATCGCCGGCTATGAGTCAAACACTTGTCCAGGATGTGACGGCTGCACTCGGGCTGGAGGACGTGACACCGCTGATCCAGGGCGGTCAGAAGATTGTTCTCAAGTGCACGCTCAGCGGGGCTGAAGCCGTCGCCAAGATCGTGCTTGTGAGTAACGATCCGAACGGTCGGATCACCTCAGAGCGCGCCCATCGTGAGGTCGAATTGCTATCGACGGTGGATTCGCCTCGCGTCGTGAAAGTCCTGACCGACGCTGTCGAAATCGGTGATCCGACGGAGGCCGTCTGCTGGGTCGAGGAGTACCTCGATGGGCAAGATGTCCGTCAGACTCTCAACACGATCTGGTCGGAGGACGACGTCTGGACGCTCCTTGGCGACATCGCGGTTGCGCTGGAGGCGTGCCATGAGTTAGACGTCGTACATCGCGACTTGTCCGCTGGCAACGTTCGGAAGACAGCGGACGGACGTTTCGTACTGATGGACCCCGGTCTCGCGCGGCACTTGGAGCGAACCGCGATAACGGGTCATTTCCAGCCTGGTACCCCAGGATGGCGATCCCCCGAGCACGTCCCAGGGGGCGAGCCTTCGCCTGCGAGCGACATCTTTGCTCTAGGCATCCTTGCCTTCTATGCGCTCACTGGCGGTTTCCCAGTCGACCCCAACGGTGCGCCGGGCGAGTACGACCGTCGGCTCACCGATGAGCAGGCTGCTCCTATCAAGTCGGTTGCGGCAGGGGTTTCCGACCAACTGGCACAAGTCATCGACACGTGTTTACAGCGGCAACCTGCCCGACGCTTCCTAGACGGACGCGAACTGAGAGAACGAATCGCAACGATCAGAGGAGAGTCCTGATGGCTGGAGTGCTCATCCACGACGGCCGCCGGTCAGGGCAGAGGAAATGGTCTGCCGAAGCGGTTGAGGCGGGTCGTGCGGACGGCGTGATCATTTCCCCGTTCGCTACCCCCAGAGTTAGCGAACCTCGCCACCCGAGCGCGGGTGACGTGGCGAGTGCAGTTCGCTCGGTTGGCGGCGAGGTCGTCTTTGATCCGATGACACACGCGCGATTCCTGCCAGCGTGCAACAAGGTCGACTTCTACGACGAATGGGAGTTGTGGGACGGCGCTCCCGCGCCCCTAGACACGGCGGCCTCCCGCGTATCGCACGTCGAGCGTGTTTTTCAGCGTCAGGATTCCCTGAATGCTGCGCACCTGGCGCCAACTCTCCAGCTGGCTTCGCCCGTTGCGGCCGAGGCGACGCACGCCCTTGCTACTGCCCGAGTTGCGCGAGGTATCGACGGCGATTCGTGGCAGTCACTCGTCGGGACGCGAGCCTTCTGGAGTTCGGGCACTCGCCTCGATGCCTACGTCGGCAGCCTCGTTGCGCTCAGGTCACCGGTGTGGGTGCTGACCGTTGCAAACGAGATCGTCGTCGACCACGTACCGGATCTCACGGATGTCGAGGCGTTCTCGGGACTCTGCCGGACTGTCCATTCGCTGTCGATCCGATCGCGGGTCATCGTCGCGCACGCCGACTTTTCAGGTCTGCCCGCCATCGCTGCAGGCGCCGACACGCTTGGCAGCGGGTGGGATCGAGGGCAACGTACATTCGATCCGCTTTCCTTCCACGTCGACTCGGATCCGGGGATTCGGATTCCCGCATCGTATGTGACCCAGGGAGGTCTTCAATCAATTCTTCGACGCGACACTGCGCAGGCCATCGAGCGCTGGAATTCTGCCAGAGCACTAGCGTTACGAGGGGGTCCAATGCCACCAAGTGACGCCGCCCAGAGAATGCACCACCTGGGTCGTCTGCGCGAAGCAGTGCTCGCTGTTGGCGCGTCTGCGTTGCGGGCCGACCGGGTCGCCGAACTCCGGAGACGTTACGCCGTTTCCGGATCCGCGTATGACGACCTAGTTGCCGCCTTGCGTCCTACGGTGAGGCTCAGTGACAAGGAGGCCTGGAACATTCGGCCATCGCAGGTGCTGGAGCGCTACGCCGCAGGTGAAGGCTTCTGATGCGACACAGACTTCGCTAGCAATTCGGACGCTACCAGCCGCAGCCCAGCATCCGGGCGGCCGATTGTTGGCTTAAGCAACCAGCGGTCACGTACCGCAAGCCCAATTCCCAACCCGTGATATCTGGAGATAACTTCACTCAGATCACGAGGAGGCTTTAGTAAGACGACGGCACTCGCGTCCGACCAGACCGAGTAGCGGACAGCCTGGCTGAGTCCTTGCTGCCAGTCCGATACTTTTGCCTCAAACGAGTAGCTGCGTCCAACGGGTGTGAACACTTCGTGGCGTAGGAAGTTGCCGCTCTCCAGTCTTGTGCTCATCCCGCGAGCCGTCAACGACGAAAGCCTTCGCCGCACTTGGTTGACGCTCATGCCTGACCGACGTGCCACGAACTCGGCAGTGTGGGCACGCCTCGGGGAGAGAGCCGCAAGGACCGCGCTGTCGCTGAGGCTCGTGACGAAAGGGATGCCTGAACGCAGGCGCTTCTCTAGCGCTGCACCAGATCGCGTTACTGCGAGCAGATCGGTTACGCCCTGTGGACCTGGGAACTCGGGGGCAAGCAGCAGCCCAATTCGTGCCCCCGGCAGGCGGGACGCGAGTGAACGAAGGTCGGCGTCAAGGAGGCGCTCAGTCGTTGGCTGGAACCGTCGCCCCGGTCGCTCCGGGGAGGAAACCTCTGTAGCGCCCTCGGGCACACGAGCGGTTGGACCCTCATGCAGCATCAGATCGCCTCCCGCAACATTGTCCCACCTTAATGAGACGAAAATCTGACGTACGGCGGGTTGGTAGGGACGAGCAAAGGGTGCGGTCCACCGCGGTCGCCGTCACCCTGCGGGGAACCCAAACCGACTAGCGAGATACAGCCAGAGGGTCCGAATGCTGGCGCCCGTGATGGCGTTGGTCGCCTTGTCGCCTAGGTTCGCGAGGCCACGGCCCGCGACTTCCAGGACACCACGATTCGGCTCGTCGGATGCGGCCATCGCTTCGATCATCGTGAGGTACGCCTCAGCGCCGCTGATCTCATTCTCAGGAAGGCCGGAGAGAGCATCGTGCACTGCAGCGAGGAGGTCGGGCAGGTGTTCGAGGTCCGCGCCCACGGTCTGCTCTTGGGTGACGATTTGGCCTGCTCCGGCCTGACCGTAGTTACCGCCGTGGACGTTGACGGTGTTGTGGGTGCTGCTGGCTGACGCGGCGGGCTCGGTCGTGTACGCGCCGCTCGTGACCGCCCGCTGCCCCTTGGCAGTCACACGAGGCCGGATCACTGGCGGCCCGAATCCGACGCGGATTCCGGTCACGAAGTCCTCATCGCGCAAGAACGTCGCTGCCGCTGTGATTTCGGGTTCCGTGAAGGGGTCGGCCTCGACATGCGCGTGAACGGTCCCGGAGAAGGTGTCGATCTCCGGCGCCTCGTTGATCTCATCGTTCGTGTTTTCGTACATCCAATCGAGCAGCGCATCTCGCGCAGTCACGGACCTTGCACGCCGTGACGCTCGGCGCTCGGTGCGGTCGCGGACTAGCTGACGGCCCGCAGGTGTGAGTACCGCTCCGTACGTGGCCCAGCCGCCCATGGACTGCTCGCCGGTGATTAGCCCTCGTGCGTCGAGATCCTTCACGACAGCGATGAGCGACCCCTTTTCCGCCTCGGTGGGCGTGCCTGAGTCCTCGTAGAACGCGAGCGCGTCGTGGATGAGGTTCCCGTCGTTATGGGACGCGACCCAGTCAAGGAATCTGATTGTCAGGAGATCTGCCTCGTTGGTCGTCCACGCGCGCTGACCCATTTAATTTCCTCCACGTTCGCCGGTTCGATTGACCGTATCGTGCTCGCCGGACACATGGGCGCCTCACACGTAGCCGCGCGGAGGTGGGGTGAAGTCCTCCGCTCCGCAACTCCACGTGGCGCCCATCGAGTCATGCGGGCCCTTGTGGTGGCCCGGCAGACGACATCTCCGACACCACTCCAACTGTCACCCGACTCCCCCCTCTCCATGCCGTACCGGACTTGACGAGTGCGACGCACTCGGGACAAGAGTCGGGGTCAGCCACCCCGAAACTCAGTCGGGAGAGCAACGCGGACCCTCCGACCGCCCGTGGCCATCGGGCCGTCAGCCGAATAGAAGTAGACCTGTCTTGGCTGCCCGTTCGGCCGGACGTTCCAAGGGTCGCCCTCCTTCGTGTGTCCGGCGTCAACAGCGTGCGTTTTGCCGCGCTCTTCAGCGACTACCGGGTAAGCGCTTTATTGTTTTCGTATTCTTGAGGTGCTCAACCTTCTGAGGTGCGTGGTAGGGCGGGCGGTTCTGACATCTCATTCCCTCTTGCTCGGTCCAGAGCCTAGGGCGGTAACGACGACACCGACCCCGCCACGCGGGTTCAAGGTGCGGCACTGGGCTCTCACGGGATCTCTCACGGACGGCGCATAACAGAGTGAGACGGAATGACACGCGGTGCGGGTCGGCAGCCTGTGACTGCAGTACGGATCAGCATGAGCTGAGACCCGCAGATACGGGGTGCAAGTGCCTACGGATCAGAAGGTTAGGGGTTCGAATCCCTTCGGGCGCGCAAGGACAGAACACGCGGAACCCGGGCTCTCCATCGAGGGTCCGGGTTCTTCGCTCTGTGGGCGACACTTCTGTCGCCAGCAATCCCTGCTTCTGGCCGGAAGCAGCGCACTCTCGTGCAGGATCGAGTTCGTTGAGTTGCCGTCGCGGCAGACGTCTAGGTGGTCTGGCCGGCGGTGAAGTTCGGGTTCGTGCCGACCTTCTTGGCTGGCGATCCCGCCCATATCTCGCCGGGCGGAACACTGTCGAGGACGACAGAGTTTGCGCCGATCACGCAGTCGTGACCGAGGGTGAGGAACTGTCCGACCTTGAACAGGACGACCGCGTTCGCGCCCACGATGACGCGGTCCTCGACCACGATCCGCCCGCCGGTCGACGGGTCGTGGTCGACCTGGTCGAGACGTCGATACTGGTCGCCTCGCCCGAGCGTGACGCCTTGGTAGAGCACTACATCTTGACCGATGATTGTGTACTGGTGGACCACTAGCCCGACGGCGCCGTGCGCGAGACGCAGGCCGCCCGCGATCTGCACGCTGCGAGGGATCTCGACGCCAAGCAACTTGAGGGCGGCCCATGCCGTTTTGCCGCCTCGGCCATTGAGTCGACGGGCAAGTCGCATCTGCGGGGTGGGGCGCATGTCATCCATAGGCGCACACCTTACCGAGACGGCTTGTCATGCACGCCGCGAGTCCCGGCTCAGTTCCCCTCGACAGGACTCTGTGATCCGTGACTTCGCCACAGGGCTCAAAAAGTTCACCCTACGGGTCGGCATCCCTCCGCGTTCAACGAATCCTGATCCACCACGCCTTCGCGTTCGGGGATCCTGCCGATTGACTCAGGACACTGCGAACATCGCGAGCGCGAAGCACCTTATGTAAGGCACCGCCACCTCTGCCGCTTTGGGCCTGTGGCGGCTGGTCGTGATTTGTCGCTCGCGCCCGCAGCGCGTGTTTTATGGACTCGAGGCGGTGTGAGCAGTTGGGCCTCGATCAGTCGCGTGAAGCGCCATACCGTCCCGCCACCAGCGTCACGGGAGCCTCAGGACCGCCAGTACAGGGCAGCGACGAGGTGAATGTTGCGAAAACGACTCAGGTTCCAGGCAACGAAGAATGGTGGGCGGCGCGTCCCCCCGTTGCGGCCGTAGTCCGGGTGCTCGTATTCGACGGACGTGGTTCGGAGTCCACGCCTGATGAGTACGCCGCCGCGCACGCTGCCAGCAGCATCCACGGGATCGGATTCGACAGGTTTGGCTCCGCGACAACCTTGACCAAAAGAACGCCTATCAGCGCCCACAGCTCGGGGCGCATCTCGGCGATGCTTCGCGCGCGCAGGGCAATCCGGCCGACGAGTGCGACGTAGAGCCCGGTCCCGACCAGGCCGACGTTCGACAGCAACAACATCGCGAACGATGACGGTCGGGACGACCCCAATCCAGCGCCGAGATACCAGGTATCGAGGAACAGGTCCCACGAGAATGCATTTGAGCCCGAACGGTTCGCGTAACTCGACGAGCGGAGCTTGTCCTCGATCAGAGCTGCGGCGTAGTCGTGCACGACGGCCGAAGCGGTGGCTATCACGACCGCGGCAACGATCATCAGCAGCATCACCTCGGCCCGTACACGCGATTGGCCGCTGACGAACCGCCACACCACCACGCCGACCGTGAGACCTGCCACGAGGCCGCCCCCAGCAACGGCGGTCCCGGAGTACGACATAGCCAACATCGTCAGGTTCGACGCGAGTAGAAACACGCCTACGGCATTTCTGTGTGTTTTGGTACCCAACGCGAAGAGACCGTAAACTCCGGCTGCAACACTGAAAGTCGCGAGCATCGAGGGCTCGGAGTAGATCCCCGAGAACCGTTGCGCACCGTTGAAATAGCTATCGCTATGGATTCCGAAGAGCGACGTTCGGAACACCTCGCGCGGGTAGAAGATTCCGATCAGTTGGTTCGCCAGCGCCCACAGGTTGAGCAACGTGCCGACCGCAAACCCTGCCGCGATGAACCTCGAGTTCTTCGGAGGGTTGCGCGCGAAGTACACGACGACGAGCACCGCGAGCCCAAAGTAGCCAGCCTGGGCGAGGTTGGAAATCGTAAACTCAAGCTGGCCCGGCGCCTCAACCTGCTCGTCCACGCCGCCGCGCGCGACGAGGACCGGTATGCCCCTAAAGACTGCCGGCAGCGCTACCGCTGTTGCTGCAAAGAACGCGACGAGGGTGACCGGAAGCAGCCCGAGGTTCGATGGTTTGGACCTCCTGAGTCCGAGTAGCAAGGCCGGCGCGATAGCCGCAACGAAGAACGGCTGGACCTTGTTGCCACTGAACTCCAGCGCCGACGATGACACGAGCGGCATGGTCGCGGCCATCAGGTACGGCAGGAACGCGGGACGGAAGATCGCGTACACCGTCAGCGGAATGACGATCAGCCCGAGGGTGGTCACCGCCGAAGCCTAACGGAGATGGCAGTCGAAATGTCACCCCGTCGTTCATCTTCGCGACACGCATCTTCCGATGTGTTCCATGAGACCACCCGAGGCGGGACCGCCGCATGACATCGCGCTTTCTGGGATTCGGTTCGAGCCTTCCCTTTCGGCAATAACGACGTCCTGGGGCCGCTCTCGCGATCGTTCGTCAGACCCGTTCTATGGCTGCTGCTTCTTCGGCTACTGCACTGACTTCGGCACCATCCCGACGGACGGCGCGACCTCGTCGGGACTGTCACATCGAGACCAACAGCACCGAGAATGTGCAGGGCGTCCTGTTCCGAGAGACGAATGATGCTCAGTACGAACTTGCGGGCGCCGTTTGGCATGGACGGCGACCACATGTGATGCCTCGCGGCACGGAGGGTGCGTCGGGTGTGACGGCGTGCCCCGGTCCAGGATCTGATTCCTCCGAGCGTCGTGTCCGACCTAACTGGCGCCCCGCGATGATCAGTATCCCGGTCGCGCAACCGGCCGGTGCTGGCGTCCCGGTCGATTTGGCTTGACGAACCTGCCCCGGAGGTGCCCCTGCACGGGTGCCAAGACGCGGTGTGTGATCGCGGCGAGCACGAATGCCAGCGGATATGCCCAGATGGCCGTATCGGCGAAGGATTGCTCGGTGGCGCGTGCGCCAACCGTGCGCAAGACGTGATGCCATAGGTACAACTCGTAGGAGATGACCCCGATATAGACCAACGGCCCGACCGAGAGCGCGCTCATTATCGGCCCGCCAGCCACGCTCACGGCGGCAATGATCAGCAGGCACGTGCCAGCTGCGGAGAAGACGAATGAGAACCCGTAGAGGTGGTCAGGTTCGGTGAGTAGGACCGCGACGACGATGAGGGTTGCTCCCGCAATTGAGGCGCCGAGGCCTGACTGGATCCGGTCTCGCTCGCGTAGTGCGAGTGCGAGTGCGCAGCCCAGAGCAATGCCCCCGACGCGCAGGTAGTTGAGGGCGGACGAATCGCCGCGGCCAATTAGATGCGCGACCGCGAGTAGGGTCAGGAGCCCGACGCCCGCTCCTGTTAGTCCTCGTTTGAGCGCACGTTGCGACCATCCGCGACGTGCCGCGACGATGAGAACCAACGGGAATACGAGGTAGAAGTACTCTTCGAGGCCGAGCGTCCAAGTGTGCAGGTACGCGGCAGAGAGGTGTAGCGGGAGCGTTGTGACGGGCGTCAGGTAAAGGAGGGCCGCGAAAGAATCAACTAGATACTTCGCGGGCTCTGGCATCCATAAGAGTCCAGGGATCAGCATCATCACGACCACAACGATCAGGGCAGGCCAGAGCCTGATAGCGCGTTTTGCGTAGAACTTGGGCAGGTTGATCCGGCCACCGCGAGCAACTTCGGTGGAGAGTATGCTGGTAATCAGGTAACCGGAGATGACGAAGAACACGTCCACGCCGATGACGCCGCCATGGGCAAGCACTGGCGTGGTGAGCGCTAAGTGATACACCAGCACCATTAGCACTGCGATCCCCCGGAGACCGTCAAGTGCCGGGATGTACGCGATGCTGCGCGTAGATGTCATGCCGAGATTCTACAGTGACTGCATGTCACTCCTCGGTGACACTTCGCCCTTACGAGCCCCCTTGTCCACGCCCATTGCGCAAGGTGCGCAGGAGTCCGGGGCGGACGCCCTGCCCCGAACCGGGCGCCTCTGCCCGGCCGGCCGTCCGAGTTGGAGGCGGACGTCGGATCCCTGTGTCCGCGCCGATGCCCTCAGATCCTGGGCTGACGCATCGGTGCGATGTCCCAGGTCACGGGCTGGGTGACTCCCAGGAACTGCACGAAATCCCGCGCTGCATCCGCGGTCCCGAACGGCCCGAAGATGCGGACCTCGGGTGTGGTCTTGCTCGGCACGGGCGCCATCCCGATCGCGACCCACTGATTCATGGGCATAGCGTAACTCTGAGTTATAGTGACGGGGTGCGGCCGTCCGTGTGATTAGGCTCGCCCGCGGCGGGAACACCGAGGCCATGACCGAACCGCAGACCATCACCGCCGACCATGTCCGCTCCCTCCTCGACGCCGGCCCCGGCGCGACGATCGGGCTGATCGAGGGGCGCGTCGAGGTGATCAGCGCCGAGCAGGCGGACACCGACGCGTACCTCGGTGCGCTCACCGTCATCGCCCAGGACGACCTGGCCGACGAGCTCGGGGAGGATCCCACCGACGAGCAGATCTCCGCCGAGGCCGAGGCGCTGACGACCCAGGCCCAGCAGATCGGCGGCTGACCGGACGACGAAGCCCCTCACCCGTGGCGGGTGAGGGGCTTCGTCAGGCTCGAGGAGCTCCGATCAGGCGTCGGCCTCCAGGTCGGCCTTCACCCGGCGGTGCGCCTCCCAGATCTCCTCCGGCAGTCCGTGGAACGCCGAGAGGTGCACGTCGCGGTGCTCGATCTCCTGCTGCCAACGGGCGTTGTCGATCGTGAGGATCGTGTCGAGGTCCTCGGGCGAGATGTCGAGCCCCTCGAGGTTCAGCTCCTCCTTGGTCGGGATGATGCCGACCGGCGTCTGGCGTCCGGAGACCTCTCCGGCCTTGAGCTGCATGAGCCACAGCAACGGGCGCAGGTTCTCGCGGTAGCCGGGCCACAGGAAGCGACCGTCGTCGCCGCGCTGGAACCAGTTGACGTGCGCGAACAGCGGCAGCTCCTTGGCCTGGCCGATGATCTTCAGCCAGTGCGCCGCGTACGAGCCCTCGGGGTACGACATGAACGGACGCATCGACATGGGGTCGTAGCGCAGCTGTCCGTCGACGCCCTCGGCGGCGAACGTCGCCTCCGCGCCCAGCGTCAGGCCGTCGTACACGCCCTCGGCGAGATCGGTGATCGCGCGGATCAGCGGCTCACGGTCGCGCGTACGACCGCCGAAGATGATCGCGTCGATCGGCACGCCCTGCGGGCTGTTGAAGTCCGGTGCGACGTTGGGGACGTTCGACAGCGTCGTGGTGAACCGGCTGTTCGGGTGCGCCCACGGGGAGTCGTCGCCCTCGGCGCGCTCGGAGATGAGCTCGCCCTTCCAGTCCTCCCAGCCCGTGACGTCCTCGGGCGGGTTGGGCGTCTTGCCCTCCCACCAGACCTCCTGCGTCTTGGGGTTGTACGCGATGTTGGTGAAGATCGCGCCCGAGCCGGCGTCGACCGAGTGCAGCGCGCCGGGGTTGGTCGCCTCGTTGGTGTCCTTGGCGACACCGAACACACCGAACTCGGGGTTCATGCCGTAGAGCTTGCCGTCGTTCTCGTCGACCCAGAGCCACGCGATGTCGTCGCCGTAGAAGTCGACGTAGTAGCGGTCGCCGAGGGCGTCGGGTGCCAGCGTCATGGCGAGGTTGGTCTTGCCCGAGGCGCTCGGGAAGCCGCCACAGATGTGGTACTTCTTGCCGGTCTCCTTGTCCGTGATGCCCAGCAGCATGAACTGCTCGGACAGGAACGCGCCGGAGGCCCAGCCGTCGTACGCCGCCTGGCGCAGGCCGTGGGCGATCTTGCCCAGCAGGGCGTTTCCGCCGTACGAGGAGCCGAAGTGCAGGATCGTGCGCTCGTCGGCGACCGTCACGAAGTAGCGGGCGTCGTCGGCGGTGCCGTGACCCAGGTTCTCCAGGTCGCCGGTCACGTGGACGGCGCGGACGAAGCTGTTCGGGTCGGCGAGGTCGTTGATGTAGTCGATGCCGACGCGGGCCATGCGGATCATGTGCATGACCACGGTGCGCGAGTCGGTGAGCTCGACGCCGGCGGCGTACGCCTCGAGGGGCGAGCCGGGAGGTGCCATCAGGTACGGGACGACGTACATCGTCTTGCCGGCCGACGCGCCGCGCATCTTGCTCTCCAGCAGCGGCTTCATCTCCGAGGAGGGGCGCCAGTTGTTGTACGCGCCGGCGTCCTCGGGGTTGCTCGTGGCGACGATCGTGCGCTCCTCGGAGCGCGCGGTGTCCTTGTGGTAGCTGCGGGAGTAGTACAGACCCTCACCGGCGGGAAGGAGCTCCCCGGCATCCAGTGCCTCCTGCGCGAGCCGCGCGTCGTCCGATGCGCTGATGACCTCGACGCGCTCCGCGCCGGTCAGGTCGGCCCAGTAGCGGACGTACTCGCGGACGTGGGGGTTGGTCAGTCCGGCCTGATCCAGTGCTGCCTCAACATCTGCCATTGACTGCATGCCTCTCGTGTGTGACTCCGCGCGGGCGCGCCTCGTGCTGCACCGAAGGCTACGCGGCAGAGTGCCCAAATGCTCGTGCTCGTGCGATTTGTCACTCTGAGTCTTATTTCACGATTCGGGCGCGCCGGCCGTGGCACCGAGCTCAGCTGCTGGTGGCGTCCGCGACCGTCGGGTAGAGCTGGAAGACCTGTTCCATCCCGGTGATCGACAGCACCCGCTGCACGACCGGGCTGGCCCCGGCGATCCGGAACTCCCCGTCCTCCCGGGTCATCTGCCAGCCGCCGACGAGGGCGCCGAGACCCGAGGAGTCCATGAAGGCGACGTCGGTGAGGTCGACCACGACCCGCGACGAGCTGTCGGAGATGCGCTCCACGATGTGGGCACGCAGCTCGCGCGCGGACTCGATGTCGATGTCGCCGGCGAGCTCGACGACGTGGAAGTCGCCGGCGGACCGGTCGGAGATGGTCAGGCTCATGGGTGAGCTCCTGTCGTGCGGAGGGCGACCACCGTGAGGTCGTCGTCGAGAGTGCCCGGGACGGCCGTCAGTAGGTCGTTGATCCAGGTGTCCAAGGTACGGGTGTGGTCCGTGGTCACCGCGGCCCGGCGCAGTCGTTCGATCGAGGTGCCGATGTCGACACCGCGCCGCTCGACCAGTCCGTCGGTGTACATCAGCAGGACGTCACCCGGCGCGAGCACGAGATCCTCGGCCTCGGCCTGGCCGAAGTCGACCCCCAGCAGCGGACGCGTCGCGGGCCGCAGCAGCTCCGCTCCGCCGTCCTTGAGCAGCAGCGGCGGCGGGTGACCGGCGTTCGCGAGCTCGACCCGTCCGGTGACGGGGTCCACGACCAGCACGACGACCGTCGCGGTCTGCCCGGGCAGCAGCGCGTTGACCAGGACGTCGAGCTTGTCGACGCACGCGGCGGGGGAGTGGCCGTCGATCATGTACGCCCGCAGGGCCGTCCGGATCTGCGCCATCGCGGTCGCCGCGGTGACCCCGTGCCCGGCGACGTCGCCGACCGTGAGCACGATGCGCCCGTCGGAGAGCGGGAACGCGTCCCACCAGTCGCCGCCGAGGTGGTTGCCCTTGGCGGGGCGGTAGCGGGCCAGCACGTCGACGCCGTCGAACTGGGGCGCCTCGTCGAGCACCACCGCGCGCTGCAGCGACTCCGCGAGGGCCGTGTGCTCGTGCGTACGTCGCACCAGCTCACCGGCGACGTGGTGGCGCAGGTTCTCCACGACGTCGAGCTCCCACGGTCGCCACGGTGTGCTCTGGCCGCGGACGACCTGCTGCCACTTCTCGAACGACTTGCGGGGGCTCAGCCGTACGTTCGGGCCCTCGGCCAGGGCGAGCGCCTTGTTGGTCGGGTCGCCGCCCCAGTCGACGGTCTGCTCGACCTCGGGACGCAGCCAGAGCATCCACCGGTCGGGGCCGTTGCCCACGTGGAGCGCGCCCGCCGCGACATCGGACGCCTCGGCGAGCTCGGGTGCCAGCGCCGCGAGGTGGTTGCTCGCGGTGGCCCGGCCGTCGCCCTCCCCGATCTCCCGGACGATCCGGTGCATGACGTGCTCGCTCGGCACCGTGCCCATGGTGGACAGCTGGCCGTCGACCCAGAGGGCGGCGCCGGTGGCATCGACGAGCTCGAGCAGCCGCGGATCGGACATCAGGGTGTCGTAGACCGGGCGACGGTCGCCGGCGAGGGTGGCCGTCAGCCGGCCCAGCATGGCGCTGGCGCGGATCTCGTCCGCGTGGTTGTCGGCGCGCTCGCGGTCGTCGATGAGCTGCGAGGCGGTCTGCCCGAGGAACTCCGCGGCCGAACGGGCGTCGAACGGCACCCGGTGCGGGCCGGAGTAGTGGTGGCAGGCCACGAGGCCCCACAGCTTGCCCTGCTTGACCATCGAGACCGACATCGACGCCGAGACGCCCATGTTGGACAGGTACTCGACGTGGATCGGGGAGACGCTGCGCAGGACCGAGTGCGACAGGTCCAGCGGCGCGCCGGTCTCCGGGTCCAGGACGGGCTCCAGGGGGACCGGCTCGTAGAGGATGTCGGCGATGAGCCGGGTCCAGTTGACCGTGTAGAGCCGTCGCGCCTGGGCCGGGATGTCAGTTGACGGGTAGTGCAGGCCCAGGAACGGGTTGAGGTCCTCGCGCCGGTCCTCGGCGACGACCTCACCGTTCCACGCCTCGTCGAAGCGGTAGACCATGACCCGGTCGAAGCCGGTGACCTGACGGATCTCGTGGGCGAGCTGCTGGCACAGCTCGGGGGTGGTGGACGTCTCGGTGAGCCGCGTGACGGACGCCCGGGCCGACCGGTACGACACCGCCTGGGTGGCCTCGGGTCCCCACACCGGCTCGACCTCGACCACCGTGCGGCTGCCCGAGCGGTGCACGACGAGCTCCACCTCGGCGGTGCCGAGCTGGCCCTCGTTGGACGCGAGCCTGGCCCGCAACGGTGCCGACAGGTCGCCGTTGGCCACCGCCTTGGCGACGGTCGCGGCCGGGCCGGCGCCCAGCACGTCGCGGACGTCCAGCCCGATCAGGTCGGCGACGGGACGACCCAGCAGCCAGGCGGTGTTGCGCGATCCCATGACCACGCGACGCTCGTGGTCGAGGGCGAGCAGCAGGCCGTGGGGCTGGATCGCGCCGGGGATGTGGATCGGCTCACGGTCGCAGTTGGTGAGGTCCGGGGCCGCATAGGCCGGGGTGTGGTCGAGACGACCGAGGGGATCGGGAATCAAGGCGCAGCTTTCTCAAGATGGCACCGCCTGGTGGCTCAACCGG
Source organism: Aeromicrobium chenweiae (assembly GCF_003065605.1). Taxonomy (GTDB): domain Bacteria; phylum Actinomycetota; class Actinomycetes; order Propionibacteriales; family Nocardioidaceae; genus Aeromicrobium; species Aeromicrobium chenweiae. The sequence goes on from NZ_CP026952.1 coordinate 161,768, forward strand.
TCGCCGCCAGCATATCGGCAGGTCCCGACAATGTGGCCGAGATGGCGGGAGCAGCAGCCCACTCAGATATCGTTCGGGCATGAACGCGACGCGACGCCTCAACGCCAAGGTCTCCGGACCGACCGGCGCACGAGTGATGCTGTTCGCGCACGGCTTCGGCTGTGACCAGAACATGTGGCGTCTCGTCGCACCCGCGTTCGAGCAGGACTTCCGGGTCGTCACGTTCGACCTGGTGGGCGCCGGCGGCAGCGACCTCGCGTCGTACGACCCGGAGAAGTACGCGACCCTGTCCGGCTACGCCGCCGACGTCATCGACCTCATCGACGAGCTCGACCAGGGCCCCGTGATCTTCGTGGGCCACTCGGTCTCGTCCATCATCGGCGTGCTGGCCGCGGTCGAGCGTCCCGAGCTGTTCGACCGGCTGGTCCTGGTCGGGCCGTCCGCCCGCTACATCGACGACGAGGGCTACGTCGGCGGCTTCAGCGCCGCCGACATCGACGACCTGCTCGAGTCGCTGGAGAGCAACTACCTCGGCTGGTCGCACGCGATCACTCCCGTGATCATGTCCAACCCCGAGCGCCCGGGACTGACGCAGGAGCTCGACGAGAGCTTCTGCCGCACCGATCCCGACATCGCGCGCCGCTTCGCCTCGGTCACGTTCCGCTCGGACAACCGGGACGACCTGCCCAAGGTCATCACGCCGACGCTGGTGCTGCAGTCCCGCGAGGACGCCATCGCACCGCAGTCGGCGGGCGAGTACGTCCGCGACCACGTGCCGGACTCCACCTACGTCGTGCTCGACTCGGTCGGTCACTGCCCGCACCTCAGTGAGCCGGACCAGACCATCGCCGCCATCGCAGACTTCGTGCGCCCATGAGCAGCGACCGCGGGGACTTCTTCGAGAACGCGCCGTGCGGCTACGCCGAGCTCGACGCGGACGGGCGGATCATCGCGGCCAACGGGGCGTTCCTGTCACTGGTCGACCGGGCGCGGGACGACGTCGTCGGCAAGGAGACGTTCGCGAGCCTGCTGAGCGCGGGCGGTCGGATCTACCACGAGACCCACTTCCGTCCGGCGCTGCAGATGCACGGCGAGGTCCACGAGATCGCCGTCGACCTCGTGCGCCCCGACGGCACCAAGGTGCCCGCCCTGGTGAGTGCGAACGTGCGTGGCGAGGGCCGCAAGCAGACGACGCGACTGATCGCCTTCGAGGCGCGTGACCGCCGGACGTACGAGCAGGAGCTCCTGCGCGCCCGCCGGGCGGCCGAGGAGGCCGAGGCCCGCGCCACGACCTTGGCGCAGACGCTGCAGTCGACGTTCGTCCCGCCGACGATCGCCCCCATCCCGGGCCTGGAGGTCGCTGGGGCCTACCGTCCCGCCGGCGACGGCAGCGTCATCGGTGGCGACTTCTACGACGTCTTCCAGATCAGCACGGGCGAGTGGCTCGTCGCGCTCGGCGACGTCTGCGGCAAGGGCGTCGACGCCGCGGTCCTCACCGCCTTCGTCCGCCACTCGATCCGGGCGCTGGCCGTCCGGCACGTCTCGCCGGCCGCGGTGCTGCGCGACCTCAACACCGCGCTCCTCGCGCACGGCAGCGACCGGTTCTGCACGGTCGTGCTGCTGCGCCTGCTGAAGGAGGACGACCAGTGGCTCGTGACGGTCAGCTCCGGCGGGCACCCGCTGCCCCTGCTGATCGCCCAGGAGGGCGCGGTGGCGGAGATCGGCGCGTCCGGGTCGCTGATCGGCGTCCTGTCCACGCCCCAGCTCGACGACGGGCGCACCACGGTCGGACCTGGTGACCGGGTGGTCCTGTTCACCGACGGGGTGACCGAGGCCCGTCGCGGCGACGAGCCCTTCGGCCTCGACCGGCTGATGTCGCTGGTCGCGACCGACCTGCCGAGCGCCGCGGACACCACGTCTGCGGTCCTCGACGAGGTGCTCACCTTCCAGGACGGGCAGGCCCGCGACGACATCGCGATCGTCACCGTGCGGGTGCTGGCACCCGGCGAGGAGCCGCCGTCGGACGCCCCTGCCGAGCCCGAGCCGATGGGTCTTGAGGCCAAGAACCAAGCCCTGCTGGCGCTTCAGCAGGCCGAGAACGCGGCCGGGTCCGACCAGGACCCGAAGGACTGACGAGTCTCAGCCCGACGCGCCGGCTGCGTCGACCTCGGTTGCCAGCAGCTCGGGTCGGACGCGGACCAGCTCGCGCGCGTCGTCCCACGGACCGGACTCGAGCGAGTCGGCCACGACCTCGACGACGGTAGACGGGTCGACCAGGTGCAGCTCGGCCGGCAAGTCCTCGGGCCATCCGGGGACGTCCTCGGACGTCAGACCGTCCGCCCACGGGTGGTCCTCGGCGGCCCGGGCGAGGTGGGCGCCCATCCGCCGGCTCAGCGGAAGCGTCAGCTCGGTCGTGCAGCCGAGGACCTGCGCGGTGCCGTCGGCGGCGAGTCGGCCCAGCACCAGTCGCCGCGGCGCCCTCAAGGACCCGGAGATCGCGAAGACGACGCACTCGACCGAGTCCTGGATGCGCAGCTTGCGCCATCCGCGCTCACCGCCGTCGTACGTCGTGCCGAGCCCCTTGGCCACGACGCCCTCGACCCCGACGTTCGCCTCGGCGTAGTTGGCCATCCACTGCTCGGCCTCCTCGACCTCCCGGGTCTGGGGGACGAGGTGCAGCGGCGCACTGACGTCGCCCAGCAGGATCGTGAGCGCCTGGCGGCGGACCCGCAGCGGGCTGTGGCGCATGTCCATGCCGGCCCCGGCCAGCACGTCGAACGCGATGAACGATGCGGGGCGCGTGTCCAGCAGGCCGACCGGGACGTCCCCGTCGAGACGACGCTGCAGCTCGCTGAAGTCCGAGGTGTTGTCGCCCCAGACGACGAGCTCGCCGTCGAGCACGACGCCGGACGGCACGGACTCCAGGGCGGCCGCCGCGATGTCCGGGAAGGACCGGGTGATGTCCCGGCCGTGGCGGGACTGGATGCGGCAGTGGCCGCCCTCCACGAAGACGATGGCGCGGTAGCCGTCGAACTTGGGCTCGTAGACCGAGCCGCCGGGCAGGTCGTCCTCGTCAGGCAGGGCGTGCACCGTCCGCGCGAGCATCGGCTCCTGCGGGTACGGCAGCACGGAGAACTCCACTTCCTGGGCCTGCTCGACGTGTGCGCGGCCTCGTCGATTGTCCCACCGGCGACCGATGAGATGCGGGTCTGTGGTGGTCTGGCGGTCATGTGTCGTCAGGTTCACGATTTCCCCTCTCACTGAGACGGGAGTACCCCCTCCCCGGTACGGCAACCGGCCTCAGTGGGCGCAGGTCATGCAGAGGGTCGCGCGGGGGAACGCCTCGAGCCGCGGACGCCCGATCGCACCCGTGCAGGACTCGCACACCCCGTACTGGCCGTCGGACAAGCGGTCGAGGACGTGCTGGGTCTGCTGCAGGATCGCTGCGAGGTTCTCCGCCTGGACCGCGTCCTGCAGCCGCTCGGACCGTTGGCTGGCCACGTCGAGGTCGTCGACCAGGACCTCGATCGGCGGGGCCCCGGCGGTCGTGCCGAGATCGGAGCCGAGGAGGGCGAGCTCGGTGTTGAGGCGCACCACCGCGGCTTCCAGGCCGTCGCGGATGGCCTTCAGCTCTGCAGCCGTCCAAGGGGAGTCCGTGGGTTCCTGGAGCTCAGCGGTCATCAGACACCTCGGGGTCGGGCGGGAAAAGAGTGAACTCCCCTTACCCCGCCCGACCCCGGGCAATCGCGGCAGCGTCAGATCAGGACTTCGACGCCGAACCGTTCGTGTCGTCGGAGGCGCCGCCCACGACCTCGGCCGCCGTGTGCGCACCGGCCGGCGCGCTCGAGGCGGACGACGTGGTCGAGGCGGACGGCGGCGGGGGCGTGGTGGGAGCCGCCGGCGGGGGCGTGCTCGTCGGCGGCGTGTACGCGTGGTCGGGCTGGCCGCCGCGACGGCGCAGGATCGCGAAGGTCGCGGCACCGGCGCCGGTCAGGATGCCGAGGGCCGCCACCTTGCGCAGCCGCTTCTTCTTGGGCTTCGCGCGCTCGGGCAGCTTCTCCTGCACGTTCTCGGGCAGGCGCTCGAAGAGGTCGTCCCGCAGGTCCAGCAGCTGGTCCTTGTCGGGCAGGGCCGCGACGATCTGGTCACGGACGCCCGGGGCGCGGTCGACGACCTGCTGGCGCAGCTCACCGGCCTGCTCGACGATCTGGTCGCGGACCTCGGGTGCGTGCGCCACGACCTGCTTGCGGAGCTCGTCGGTCTGGCCCGCGAGGTCGCTGAGCTGTGACTCCAGCTTGTCGCGAAGCGTGGTCGGGACGGTCTTCTTCTTGAAAGGCCTGGGCATGTGCGTGCTCCTGTTCATCGGGGATCTCAGTTCAGGTGATCTTCATCCGGTGGATGAGCCACTGGTTCTTGTTGGTGTGGATCAGCGCGTACTTGCGACGTCCGCCGAGCCCGCCCTCCTTGGTACCACTCAGGGTGGCAATGACCTCTCGAGCCTTCCACTTCTCGAGCTCGTACGTGCCGTGGTCCCAGATGGTGACCTCCCCACCTCCGTACTCGCCCTTCGGGATCGTTCCCTCGAAGGTCGCATACGACAGCGGGTGGTCCTCGGTCTGCACCGCAAGATGATTCTTGCCGGTGTCGGTCGGGACGCCCTTGGGCAGGGCCCACGACACCAGGACACCGTCGTGCTCGAGCCGGAAGTCCCAGTGCAGGCTGCTCGCGTGGTGCTCCTGGATGACGAACGTCCGTCCGTCGGACGTCGACGGGCGGTCGGCGGGGACGGGTTCGGGGGTCTTGTCGGGGTCGCGCATCGACCGGTACGTCGCCAGGCGGTCGAGCTCGTCGGGCTCGGCCGCGTGGGTCGGCAGATCGGCCATCGGGTCCTTGCGCCGCTTCATGCGGGCGACCACCTGGTCGAGGGTGAGCTGCTCGAGCGAGTCGGTCATCTCGCGCCACGTCCGGGGCACCGCGACCCTCGGCTCGGTGGTGCCGCGCAGCGAGTACGGCGCGATCGTCGTCTTGTTGCCGTTGTTCTGGCTCCAGTCGACCAGCACCTTGCCGGGTCGCTCGCTCTTGCGCATCGAGCTGACCACGAGGTCGGGCAGCTCGGCCTCCAGGGCCTTGGCGACCTCCTTGGCGAACGCGTTCATGTAGTCCGAGTCGTGGGCGCCGTCCAGCGGTGCGTACAGGTGGATGCCCTTGCTGCCGCTGGTGACCGGGTACGTCGTCAGGTCGAGGTCGGCCAGCATCTTCTTCGCCCGCTTGGCCACCTCGACGCACTCCGGCAGGCCGGCGCCTGGGCCCGGGTCGAGGTCGAGGACGAACCGGTCGGGGTTCTGCGGCGTCCCGTCGCGGTCGACCCGCCACTGCGGGACGTGCAGCTCCAGGGCGGCGACCTGGCCGGCCCAGGCGAGCGCGGCGGCGTCCTCGAACACGGGGTAGGTGTTCACGTGCTCACGGTGGTGGATCTCGACGCGGCGGATCCACGACGGTGCGGAGTCGGGCAGGTTCTTCTCGAAGAACACGCTGCCGGGCTTGCTCCCGGTGCCGACGCCGTCGACCCAGCGCTTGCGGGTGACGATGCGACCCTGGATGTGGGGGAGCAGGTAGGGGGCGATCTGCTGGTAGTAGGCGATGACGTCGGCCTTCGTCGTCCCGGTCGCGGGATAGATGACCTTGTCCGGATGCGTCAGACGCAGACGCCGCCCAGCGACCGACACGGTGTCGGCGGCGCTGCTGCGGGCCATCGGGGTCCTTTCGCCGTCGGGTCGCTCCCTCCGGGCGCGGCACGCGTACCCGATCCGAGCCGGATGAAACCGGTCTTGTCCAAGCAGTCGCAGGTGAATAGCCCATGAGAACTAGATGAACTAGTCCATCGGCACGGGTCGCGGCTTGCCATCGGGGGTCCATCAGTGCCATGGTGTGGTGGTCGGTTGAGCAACTAGCCGTACACGGATCGAGACCTCTGGGGGTCATCGTGAACTCTGCTCCCGTTACATCCATCAGCACGTCCACCTCGTCGGGCCCCGCCCACGAGCAGGCGGACGACACCGCAGCACTCATCGAGGCGGCCGCCTCGGCCGGTCCGGCTGAGCGCGCCGCGCTCGAGGACGAGGTCGTCCGTCGCCATCTCGGGCTCGCGCGTCACCTCGCGGGCCGGTACGCCGGTCGCGGCATCGACCGCGAGGACCTCGTGCAGGTCGCCAACTTCGCGTTGGTCAAGTCGATCCGCGGCTTCCGCCACGACCGGGGCGAGTTCGTCCCCTTCGCGACGGTCACGATCCTGGGTGAGATCAAGAAGCACTTCCGCGACCACGGCTGGGGCGTTCGTCCCCCGCGCCGGATCCAGCAGCTGCAGGCCGACATCTCCGCGGCGTCCGAGCGCATCTTCCACGCCGAGGGTCACGCACCCGACGCCACGCAGATCGCTGCCGAGCTCGGCGCCGACCTCGCCGACGTGAACGAGGCGATGGCCGCTCGCGGCTGCTTCTCGCCCACGTCGCTCGACCAGCCCGTGCGCGACGGCGGCCAGCCGCTCGGCGAGACGCTGCGCTGGGACGAGTCGGCGTTCTCGTTCATCGACGACTGGGTGACGGTCGGCCCGCTGTGCCGCGACCTCGCCGAGGACGAGCGTGAGCTCATCCGCCTGCGCTTCGTCGAGGACAAGACCCAGCAGGAGATCGCCGACCTGGTCGGCGTGAGCCAGATGCAGGTGTCGCGCCGCCTCGCCAAGCTGCTCGACCAGCTGCGCGCGAAGGCCGCTGTCGCGGACGTCGCCTGACCGTACTTTTCGGTGGAGCCCCGGGCCTGTTCGCCCGGGGCTTCGTCGATTGCTAAAGTCGTGCCCGCCGGTTCAGCAGCAGCCGTTTCGCTTTGTGGACCGGAAAGGCATCTCGATGGATCGCACCGCTCTCGACGACCCCGGAGGTCGTCGATCAGGAGCTGGCGCGATGACGCCCGGGCTCGAACGTCCGCTCCGCGAACGACGGTGCCGAGGTCCACACGACCTGGTTGCCGACCTCGTCGGCGATCGCCTGGGCCAGGTCCTCGGGAGCCGCGACGTGCTGCGGTGCAGGGTCGTCCAGGTCGGTCCCGATGCGGGCCTCCAGAGGTGCGTGCCAGATGAGGGACACGTCGTGGTGGTCGCTGCACCGGAGGCAGAGGTCCACCAGCTGGTCGCAGGCCGCGTCGTCGGTCGGCCTCTCGCACACCGCCACCACGTGGGTGGCGGGCGAGGCCTGGCGCACCAGGTCGCGGATCGCCTGATCGCCGGCCGTGGTGTCGAGGCGGACGACGGCATTCGTCGCGGTCGTCAGCCAGCCCAGCGAGACGGTCACCGCGTGGATGCTGCATCCTCGCCGGTCGAGCTCGTGGGTCAGGGCCTGGCCCAGCGCGTCGCGGTCACCGAAGACGGTCACGGTCGGGCCCGCGAGGTGCAGGTCAGAGCTCACGCGGTCGTCCCTTCGGGTCGGGCAGCGAGGTGGCGGACGTGGTCCACCGAGGTCAGCAACAAGCGGGTCGTACCCCTACCGACGGCGAGCAAACCGTCGGTAGGTCACGACCTGTATTTTCAGTCGGGGCTGTGGTTGTCTTGACCGGCATCCCGAAATCTTTGAGGAGTGCTTCCGTGGACAGCTCGACGTTCTTCGCGCAGATGGCCCTTGACCTGCACGACGAGCCGACGGCCGAACGGACGATCGAGCGGATCGCGGAGTACGCGCAGATGGCCACCGGCTGCGACGACGCGGGCATCATGCTCGTGCACGCGCGCAACCAGATCGAGACCGCGGCCGCGACGTCCCGCCGCGTCGGGGAGTCCCACAACCTGCAGATCGTCCACGACGAGGGCCCCTGCCTGGACGCGATCGACGGCGACGCCCACTACTCGTCCGACGACGTCGCCAGTGACCCCCGGTGGCAGAAGTGGGGCCCGTCGGTCGCCGAGCTGGGCTTCAACAGCGTCCTGAGCCTGCGCCTGGAGACCCGGTCGCGCCGCTACGGCTCACTGAACCTGTACGCCGAGCGGCTGCACGCCTTCGACGACGACGACCTCGCCGTCGCCGCAGTCTTCGTCCGGCACGCGTCGGTGGCGCTGGCCAACGCGCACAACGAGGAGGGCCTGCAGCTGGCCATCGACGCGCGCAAGCTGATCGGCCAGGCGCAGGGCATCCTCATGGAACGCTTCGACATCGACGCCGATCGGGCGTTCGAGTTCCTGCGCCGGCAGTCGCAGACCCACAACGTCAAGCTCCGCTACGTCGCGGAGTGGGTCGTCGACCACCGGGGCTCGCCCGACGCGACGTTCTCCGGACCGGTCCCCGACGAGGTCGCCAGCCGCTAGCTGGCCTTCTTGGCCTTCTTCTTCGCGGGAGCCTTCTTGGCCGGGGCCTTCTTCGCGGCAGCGGTCTTCTTCGCCGCGGCCTTCTTGGCGGGCGCCTTCGCGGGGGTCGACTTCTTGGCGGGTGTCGCCTTCTTCTTGTCGATGCTCCGCTTGAGCGCCTCCATGAGGTCGACGACCTCGGCGTCCTCGCCGTCGTCCTCGCTCTGTCCGAAGGTCGCGTCGGTGTCGAGCGCGTCGCCCTCCTTCAGCTTCGCCTCCACGAGCGTGCGCAGCTGCTCCTGGTAGTCGTCCGTGAACGCGGAGCTGTCGAAGTCGCCGGCCAGGGACTCGACCAGCTGGGCGGCCATGTCGCGCTCCTTCTCGCTGATCCGCGGCGTCTCCTTCAGCACGTCGAACGCGGGGGAGCGCACCTCGTCGTCCCACAGGAGCGTCTGCAGCAGCAGGACGTCACCGCGGACGCGCAGCGCGGCGAGCCGGGTCTTCTGACGCAGCGCGAACCGGACGATCGCGGTGCGGTCGGAGTCCTCGAGCGCGCGGCGCAGCAGGGTGTACTGCTTGAGGGTCTTGCCCTCGGGCTCGAGGTAGTAGCTCTTGTCGAGGCGCAGGAGGTCGACCTGCTCGGCGGGGACGAACTCCACGACCTCGATCTCGTGGTTGCGCTCGGCCGGGAGCGACTTGAGGTCCTTCTCGGTCAGGACGACCGTCTGCTCGCCGTCGTCGTACGCCTTGTCGATGTCTCCGTACGCGACGACCTCGCCGCACACCTCGCAGCGCCGCTGGTAGCGGATGCGCCCGCCGTCCTTGGCGTGGACCTGGTGCAGCGGCACGTCGTGGCTCTCCGTCGCGCTGTAGACCTTCACCGGCACGCTGACCAGGCCGAAGCTGATCGCGCCCTTCCAGATGGATCGCATGCCTCATTAGACCCTGTCGCGCGCAGGTCCCGCACGTCAGCGGTGGATTCTCCACCGTTTCCGGGGGGCGCGGTGCTTCTGCCACCGTTGCGCCCGGGCGCGGTGTTTCTGCCACCGTAAGAGGCGGATTTCGGGCCCATTCGGTGGCGCATCCACCGCGCCACCGGGAGAAGGTGGCAGAAACACCGCGCCCGGCGGGGGAGGGGTCAGCGGGGGAAGAAGCGGAACCGGCGTCGCGGCGGGGCGGGGTCGGCCGGCTTCGGGATCTCGACGAAGCCCGGGTCGTACGACTCGAGGCCGCCGGCGATGCGGGTGCGCAGCTGCGCGACCGCCGCCGCGGGGTCGTCGTACGGGATGCCGCTGAGCTGGTTGGGGGAGTGCTGCCACCACTGCAGGTCGAGCAGCTCGGCCCGCAGGTCGTCGTCGACGCGGGAGCGGATGACCTTCGCCGGCAGGCCGGCGGCGATCGAGTACGGCGGGATGTCGTGGGTGACGACGGCGTTCGCGGCGATGATCGAGCCGTGGCCGATCGTGACGCCACGCAGGACGACGACGTTCGCGCCCAGCCACACGTCGTTGCCGATCACGGACAGGTCGCCGCCGACGCTGCGGAACGACTGGCGTCCCCCGGCCGCGGGGTCGACGACCTCGGTGGAGTCCGCCGACGGGTGCCAGCCCCAGGTGGCCTTCTTGTACTGGAACGCCGAGACGCTCAGCCAGCTCGTCGGGTGGCCGGTCGCGCCGAGCAGGCTGCCGGGGCCGATCTCGCAGTAGCGCCCGAGCGTTGCGGCCTGCACCTCGACCTCGCGGCCGAACTCGGTGAACGCGCCGATGCGGGTGTCGGCCCGGATCACGAACGGACCGAGGAAGCGGACGGGCGGCTCCACGAACAGGCGGGACCGGCCGACGCGCTGCACGTGCTGGGCGCCGCGGATGTGCTCGACCATCGTTCCCCCTGCTCGTCGACGCTGGATCGACCGGATGCGGCTCTCAGGTTATCGACCGGGTCGCCGGTGCCGCGGCCGACACCGCCGCGGACGGGACCGCAGAGATTTCTGCGCCGGGTCCGGCGATCCGCACTAGGCTCGATCACGCCTCACCGATCTGTCCGATGGAGCCGAAGGAGCAGTCATGACCAGTCCCGCGTACCAGGTGACCGACCCGTCGACGGGCGAGGTCGTCGAGTCCTTCGAGTCCGCGACCGATGCCGACGTCGAGGCCGCGCTGACGGCCGCCGCGGAGGCGTACTCGTCGTGGAAGGACGTGCCGATCGCCGATCGTGCGACGGTGGTGAAGAAGGTCGCGGCGCTGTTCGCCGAGCGTGCCGACGAGCTCGCGAAGATCGCGCAGACCGAGATGGGCAAGCCGGTCGGGGAGGGCGTCGAGGAGGCCGAGTTCTGCCAGGCGATCTTCGACTACTTCGCCGACGAGGGACCGACGCTCGCGGCCGACCAGCCGATCAAGACGTTCTCGGGCGGCAGGGCCGTGGTCCAGAAGCTGCCGATCGGACCCCTGCTGGGGATCATGCCGTGGAACTTCCCGTTCTACCAGATCGCCCGTTTCGCGGCCCCGAACCTGATGCTGGGCAACACGATCATCCTCAAGCACGCCGAGTCGGTGCCGCGCTCGGCACTCGCGGTCGAGCAGATCTTGAAGGACGCCGGCGTGCCCGAGGGCGCGTACGTCAACGTGTTCGCCACGCACGACCAGATCGAGACGATCATCGCCGACCCGCGCATCGCCGGCGTCTCGCTGACCGGGTCCGAGCGCGCCGGCGCCGTCGTCGCCGCGCTGACCGGCAAGAACCTCAAGAAGTGCGTGCTGGAGCTGGGCGGCTCCGACCCGATGGTCGTGCTGGACACCGACGACCTCGACTCGGTGGCCGGCGACGCGTGGGACTTCCGGATGTACAACACCGGCCAGGCCTGCAACTCCAACAAGCGCATGATCGTCATGGAGGACCTGTTCGACGACTTCGTCGCCAGGCTCACCGAGAAGGCGCTGTCGCTCGAGTCGTTCTCGCCGCTGTCGTCGCGCAGGGCCGCCGAGACCCTCGCCGAGCAGGTGCAGGACGCGGTCGACAAGGGCGCGACCCTGCACGCGGGCGGCACGCTCAGCGACGGGCCCGACGCGCACTACTCGCCGGCCGTGCTGACCGGCGTCACGAAGGACATGCGGGCGTACTCCGAGGAGCTGTTCGGCCCGGTTGCCGTGGTCTACAAGGTCGGGTCGGACGACGAGGCGCTCGCGCTCGCGAACGACACGACGTACGGCCTGGGCGGTTCGGTCTTCAGCGCCGACCCGACCCGCGCGGAGAAGATCGCCCAGCGGCTCGAGGTCGGCATGGCCAACGTCAACTCCACGGCGGGTGAGGGCGCCGAGATCCCGTTCGGTGGCGTCAAGCGCTCCGGCTTCGGCCGCGAGCTCGGTCCCCTCGGCATGGACGAGTTCGTCAACAAGCGGATGTTCTACGTCGCCGACTGACCGCACACCCCGCTGAGCCTGACGTTTCGACCGGGACACGCCTGGCGTGTCTGCAGAAACGTCAGGGCCAGCGGGGTCGGCCCGAGGCGGGTCAGTCGGGCCAGGCGATGCTGAGGTACTGGGTCTCCTGGAACTCCTCCAGGCCGGCCCGGGCACCCTCGCGGCCGATGCCGCTCTGCTTCATCCCGCCGAACGGGGCCGCCGGGTCGGACACCAGGCCGCGGTTGACGCCGACCATGCCCGCCTCGATCGACTCGCCGAGCCGCATGCCGCGCTGGAGCTCGCCCGCGTAGACGTACGCCGCGAGGCCCATCTCGGTGTCGTTCGCCAGGGCGATGACTTCCTCGTCGGTGCTCCAGGTGACGATCGGCGCGACCGGGCCGAAGATCTCCTCGTGGACGATCTCCGCGTCGGCCGGGACGTTGCTGAGGACCGTCGGCGGGAAGTAGAAGCCCTTGCTGTCGGCGGGGACGGACGCCTGGTGGGTGATCTTCGCCCCCGCCTCCAGAGCCCCGGCGAGCAGCGCGTGGGTGTCGTCGACCGCCTTGGCGTTGATCATCGGACCGATGTCCGAGCCCTCGCTGGCCGGGCCGACGGTGAGCGCCTCGACCTTCGCGCCGAGCTTGGCGGTGAACTCCTCGACCACGGCCTCGTGCACGTACAGCCGGTTGGCCGCGGTGCAGGCCTGGCCGCCGCCGCGGAACTTCGCGATCATCGCGCCCTCGACCGCGGCGTCGATGTCCGCGTCGTCGGTGACGATGAAGGGGGCGTTGCCGCCGAGCTCCATCGAGGAGTTCACGACGCGTTCGGCGGCCTGCTTCAGCAGCACGCGGCCGATGCCGGTGGAGCCTGTGAACGAGATCTTGCGGACCCGGGCGTCCTCGAGCCAGGTGCCGACGATCTTGCCGGCCGACTTGGACGGGACGATGTTGACGACGCCTTCAGGCGCGCCCGCCTCGACCATCAGCCGGGCGATCGCGAACGTCGTCAGCGGCGTCTCGGACGCGGGCTTGATGACGACCGTGCACCCGGCGGCCAGCGCCGGGGCGATCTTGCGGGTCGCCATCGCGGCCGGGAAGTTCCACGGCGTGACGAGCGCCGCGACGCCGACCGGGTGGTGGGTCACGACGGTGCGGGTGCCCCCGGCCGGCGAGGAGCCGTAGTCGCCGCCCATGCGGACGCCCTCCTCGGCGTACCAGCGGAAGAACTCCGCGGAGTACGCCACCTCGCCCTTGGCGTCGGTCAGCGACTTGCCGTTCTCGGCCGCGATCAGCGCGCCGAGCTCGTCCTGGTCGCGGATCATCAGCTCGTACGTCCGGCGCAGGATCTCGCCGCGCTCGCGCGGGGCGACCTTGCGCCACGAGATCAGGGCGGCGGCCGCGGCGTCGACCGCAGCGGTCGCGTCCTGGACGCCGCCGTTGGAGACGGCGCGGATCGGTTCGCCGGTCGCGGGATCGACGACGTCGAACTCCCCGTCGGCGCCGGGCAGCCACTCGTTGTTGATGAACACGTCTGTCACGGTCATGCTGTTGCCTCCTCGAAAGCGGTGGTCAGGACGTCGAGCGCCTCGGTGAGCAGCTCGTCGCTGATGGCGAGCGGCGGCAGGAACCGGAGCACGTTGCCGTACGTCCCACACGTCAACACAATCACGCCGCTCCTATGGGCGCTCGCCGCGACCTGGCGCGCGAGCTCGGCGTCGGGCTCGGTCGTGCCGGGCTTCACCAGCTCGACGGCGACCATCGCGCCCCGCCCGCGGACGTCGCCCACGCGGTCGTCGTCGGCCTGCAGCCGGTTGAGCCGGTCGAGCATGAGCCGCCCGATGTCGCCGGCGCGCGCGACGAGCCCCTCGGCCTCGATCGTCTCGATGGTGGCGAGCGCCGCGGCGCACGCGAGCGGGTTGCCGCCGTACGTCCCGCCGAGGCCGCTGACGTGCGAGGCGTCCATGATGTCGCCGCGACCGGTGACGGCCGAGAGCGGGAGACCGCCGGCGATGCCCTTCGCGGTCACGATCAGGTCTGGGACGACGCCCTCGTGGTCGCACGCGAAGAGGTCGCCGGTGCGGGCGAACCCGGTCTGCACCTCGTCGGCGATGAACACGACGTCGTGCGCGGCGCACCACTGTGACAGGGCGGGCAGGAAGCCGTCGGCCGGGACGATGAAGCCGCCCTCTCCCTGGATGGGCTCGATGACGACGGCGGCGAGGTTGGCGGAGCCGACCTGCTTCTCGATCACGTCGATCGCGCGCTCGGCCGCGGTCTGGCCGTCCACGTCCTTCTCGTCGCGGAACGGGTAGGACAGCGGTGCGCGGTAGATCTCCGGCGCGAACGGCCCGAAGCCACTCTTGTACGGCATCGACTTCGCGGTCATCGCCATCGTCAGGTTCGTGCGCCCGTGGTACGCGTGGTCGAACACCACGACGGCCTGCCGCCGGGTGTGAGCGCGGGCGATCTTGATCGCGTTCTCGACGGCCTCGGCGCCGGAGTTGAACAGGGCCGACCTCTTCTCGTGGTCACCGGGGGTCAGCCGGTTGAGCGCCTCCGCGACCGCGACGTAGCCCTCGTACGGCGTGACCATGAAGCACGTGTGCGTGAACGCCTCGACCTGCTCGCGGACGGCCTCGACGACCCGGGGCGCGCTGTTGCCGACGGTCGTCACCGCGATGCCCGAGCCGAGGTCGATGAACGAGTTGCCGTCGACGTCCTTGACGATGCCGCCACCGGCCTCGACCGCGAACACCGGCATGGTCGTGCCGATGCCTCGGGCGACGGCGGCGTTCTTGCGCGACATCAGCTCCAGCGAGCGGGGGCCGGGGATCTCGGTGACGAGGTGGCGACGTTGTTCGAGGGAGGCAGGCATGATGCCATCCTCTCGGCGGCGGTCTATGCCGTCCAATACTCATCACTGATCGCGACTATGCTCCGCAGGCATGGAACTGCGCACCCTGGGCTACTTCGTCGCCGTGGCCGAGACCGGCTCGGTCAGCGCCGCGGCGGAGGTGGTCCACGTGACCCAGCCCGCCATCTCCCGGCAGCTGCGTCAGCTCGAGACCGACCTCGGCGTGGACCTGTTCTCCCGTTCGGCCGGGCGGCTGCGGCTCAGCGCCGCCGGCCGGGAGTTCCTGCCCCACGCCCAGGACGTGCTGCGTCGCGCGGCCGGTGCGCGGGCCGCCGCCAAGTCGTACGCCGCGGGCCGGCTCGAGAGCCTGACGATCGCGGCGCCGACGACGACGCTGACCGACGTCATCGCCCCGTTCCTGGCCACGCTGCACGCGGACGACCCCATGCCGACCGTGCTGGAGTCGGACCCGCACGAGGCGTACGCGGCGCTGCGGCACGGCGCGGACCTGGCGATCGTGACCGAGCCGCCGCGCGGTCCGCTCGCCAGTGCGGCGATCGCCGTGCTTCCGGTGTGGGCCTTCGTGCCGGCCGGCCACCGGTGGGCCACGCAGGACACGATCCGCCTGCGGACGCTGGTGGAGGAGACGCTGCTCGTGCTGACGCCCGGCTTCCGTCCCCGCCAGATCCTCGACCTCGCGCTCGACCGCGCCGGCGTCAGCGCCGCGTCCGTCGTCGAGTGCAGCAACCCGCAGGTTGCGCAGGCCCTCGCCGCGGCCGGCCGCGGCGTGGCCGTGGTGACCGACGACGCGCGCTTCGACCTGCACGGCCTGGAGGTCCAGGGCCGCGACGGGCCCCTGCGGATCGAGCTGTTCGCGGCCTGGGAGCCCGAGCACCACGCGGCAGCGACCTTGGACGCGCTGGCCGGGCGGCTGCGGGACTTCTGCGTGCAGCGCTACGGCGCCGACGTCGCGCCCCGTTGATTTCACGGATCTTTCACGCCGACGCTGTACGACCCGGCGGGCGCGGGCTACCTTGGCGCGTGGGGGGACAGAGAGACGGGCTCCACCACCTGCGGAAGGAAGACGTCTCTCATGAAACGCTCACCCGTGGCCCTGCTCGGAGCGGCAGCTCTTGTCGCCGGCAGCGCCCTGTTCTCCAGTCCGGCAGCCGCCGGCGGGCACGGCCAGCCCGGCTCGCCACGCACTGTCGCCGACGGCCTGCTCACCCCGTTGAAGCTGGCGGTCAGCCAGCACGGCCGCATGTACGTGTCCCAGAACTTCGCCGGCGAGCTCACCCGGATCTTGCCGAACGGCACGAAGACGCCCGTCGTGACGGTCCCCGGCGAGGAGGTCGGCGGCGTGTCCGAGCACCGCGGCACCGTCTACTGGACCACGACCGGCGAGGGGTCGGCCAAGGTCTTCGCCCAGCGGCCCGGTCGCGGACCGCAGCAGATCGCCGACCTGTTCGCGTACGAGAGCACGCGCAACCCCGACGCACGGACGACGTACGGCTTCCGCGACCTCCCGCAGGCCTGCGCCGCGCAGTTCCCCGCCAGCAGCCCCGCGTCCTACACCGGCATCGTCGAGAGCCATCCGTACGCGACGCTGCCGGCCGGTCGCCGGACCCTCGTGGCCGACGCGGCAGCGAATGCGATCTTCTCGGTCGGTCCCCGCGGCCAGGTCAGGACGCTCGCGACCCTGCCGGCGGTCGGCACCGTCGCGACCGCCGAGGCGCTGCAGGCGCAGGGCATGCCGGCGTGCGCGGCCGGGCACACGTACTACTTCGAGTTCGTCCCGACCGACATCGAGCGCGGCCGTGACGGCTCCCTCTACGTGACGTCCCTGCCGGGCGGTCCCGAGGACGCGAGCCTGGGCGCGCGCGGCGGCGTGTTCAAGATCGACCCGCGCTCCGGCCAGGCCAGGAAGGTCGCCGGCGGTTTCGTCGGGGCCGTCGACCTGGCACTGCTCCCCGACGGGAGGATCGCCGTGGCCGAGCTGTTCGGTGGGGCGGACGGCGCCGGCCAGGTGACGATGGTGCGGCCACGGTCGTCGTACCGCCGCACGCTGGACCTCGCCTCGCCCGCAGCGGTCGAGTGGAAGGGCAGTCGGCGCCACGGCAGCCTGTACGTCACCACGGACACGTTCACCGGTGGGGAACCTGCCCCGGTCGGCAAGGTCCAGGTGCTGTCCTTCGGCTCGCACCGCAAGCACCACCACCGGCGCTGAGCGCTGCGTGCTGAGCGGGGTCGGGTGCTCCGGGTCGGCGACCCGGAGCGCCCGCCCTACGCCAGCGTGTCGGCGCGGACGGTGTCGCGGCGGGTCAGCAGGCCGTCCCGCTCGGCCTTCTTCTCGAACCAGATCGAGGCGAACGGGGGGATGGCCGCGAGCAGGGCGATCACGCCGGTCTTGATGTTCCAGCGGAACACGAAGAAGCAGATGACGCTCATGATGACGTAGAGCAGGAAGAAGCCGGCGCCGTGGACCATGCCGGCGACCGGGACGCCGCCCTCCTCGAGTCCGAAGGGCTCGGCGTCCAGGACCCACTTGCAGAACATGGCGGCGAGGAGGAGGAGCCACGAGAGGGCTTCTCCGAAGGCGACGACGCGGAACAGGGTGCGGATGACTGAGGGATTCACCCCTCTACGCTACCCGCGTAACAGTGGGGAAATGACCGGCGGTGACAATGGTCATATGGCATTCCTGTTGCGCGTCGTGCTCCCCGATGTGCCCGGATCACTCGGCACCCTCGCGACCGCTCTGGGTGGTGCTGGCGCGGACATCGAGGCCATCGAGATCGTCGAGCGGCGCTCGGACGGCACGGTCGTCGACGACGTGCTGCTGGAGCTGCCGGCCCGGGTCATGCCGGACGCGCTGATCACGGCCTGCCACCGGCTCGAGGGCGTCACGGTCGACTGGATCTCGCGCTACAACGCCGGGGCCAGCCTGAGCATGGACCTGGAGGCGGTCGAGCGGTTCACGGAGGCGCCGCCGCACGCGATCCAGCGTCTGGTCGAGGTCGTGCCGGAGACCTTCCGCACGGACTGGGCGATGGCCCTCAAGCGGCTGGACGGTCGGGCACACGTCATCGCCAAGTCCGCCACCGCGCCCGAGCTGGTCGAGGAGGCGGTGGACTGGTTGGGCATCCGCGGGGCCAAGGCCCTGCGCGAGGTCCCCGCGTGGGACTCCACACTGCTGGCCGCGTGCCCCGCGCGGGACCGCCGCGGCGACGCCCTCGTCGTCGTGGTCGGGCGCCACGGCGGACCGGAGTTCCTCAAGTCCGAGCTCGCCCGCCTCGGCCACATGGTCTCGTTGGCCGCCTCGGTCCAGGCGGTCTAGTCGGCAGGCTCCGTCTCGGGGACGTGGGCGTGGTGGAACCGGCCGAGGGCGTCCACCTCGCGCTCGAGGTCGGGCACCGTCTTGCGCGCGATCCGCTTGAGCACCGGCCACGCCAGCGGCGAGTTGGTCAGCGCCTTGGTCCAGCTGGCCAGCAGCACGCCCTTCGGGACGTACACGCGGCTCTTGCGCCTCGCCATGCCGACGAGGATCAGCTCGACGCACTCCTCAACGCTCGTCGTGCTGTTGGCGGGGTAGGGCAGCTTGCGCCGCACCTCGCGGAACGCCGGCAGGTCCTTCTCGGCGTTGCGGACGATGTCGGTGTCGATCCACGACGGGTGGCAGATGCCCACCTCGATGCCCAGGTGGGCGACCTCCTGCTTGTACGCCAGCGCGAGCGACTCCGCGCCGGCCTTGCTGGCGTTGTACGACGCGAGGCCGGCGAGGGCGGTGAACGAGGCGAGCGACGCGACCACCAGCGCGTACCCGTTGGTGCGCTCTAGGTGCGGGGTGGCGTACTTCAGGGTGCGGAAGACGCCGTTGACATTGATGTCGACGACCCGTTCGAAGGCGCTGTCGTCGATCTGCCGGACGGTGCCGTACGACGCGATGCCGGCATTGGCCAGGACGACGTCGATCCGGCCGAAGTGCGCTGCCGCGGCGTCGATCGCGGTCTGGACCTGCTCGCCGTCGCGGACGTCGGCCTCCCACCAGGCGGCGTCGTCGCCCAGCTCGTCGGCGAGCGCGGCGAGGAGGTCCGGCTCCAGGCCGACCAGCGCGACCCGGCCGCCCCGCTCGACGAATCCGCGCGCGACGCCGGCGCCGATGCCGCGCGCGGCGCCGGTGACCAGTGCGACCTTGCCTGCAAATGTGTCAGCCATGCGCGCCAACATACCGTCGGTATCCCGAATGTGCCATGGGCGATGTCACATAGGCTGGCGACACGGCCGCCGGACGGCGTACGCGCCGCTGTAATCTCGCGGGCATGACCGTCTCCGACACCTTCGATCCCTCCGCGTGGAAGGACGTCCCCGGCTTCGAGGGACTCACCGACATCACGTACCACCGCGCCGTCGACCACGGAACGGTCCGCATCGCGTTCAACCGTCCCGAGGTGCGCAACGCGTTCCGGCCGCACACCGTCGACGAGCTGCTGACGGTGCTCGAGCACGCGCGGACGTCCTCGGACGTGGGCTGCGTGCTGCTGACCGGCAACGGACCGGCGCCCAAGGACGGCGTGTGGGCGTTCTGCTCCGGCGGCGACCAGCGGATCCGGGGCAAGGTCGGCTACCAGTACGCCGAGGGGGCCACCGCGGACACGGTCGACAAGGGCAAGCTCGGCCGGCTGCACATCCTGGAGTGCCAGCGGCTCATCCGGTTCATGCCGAAGATCGTCATCGCGGTCGTGAACGGCTGGGCGGCCGGCGGCGGTCACAGCCTGCACGTCGTCGCCGACCTGACGCTGGCGTCCGCGGAGCACGCGAAGTTCAAGCAGACCGACGCCGACGTGGGCTCGTTCGACGGCGGCTTCGGCTCGGCGTACCTCGCCCGCCAGGTCGGCCAGAAGTTCGCCCGGGAGATCTTCCTGCTGGGTGACGAGTACTCCGCCGAGGACGCGCACCGCATGGGCATGGTCAACAAGGTCGTGCCGCACGCCGAGCTCGAGGCCGAGGCGCTGGAGTGGGGCCGCAAGATCAACGCCAAGTCACCCACGGCGCAGCGCATGCTCAAGTACTCGTTCAACCTCATCGACGACGGGCTGGTCGGCCAGCAGGTGCTGCTCGGCGAGACCACGCGCCTGGCGTACATGACCGACGAGGCGCAGGAGGGCCGAGACGCGTTCCTGGAGAAGCGCGACCCGGACTTCAGCGAGTACCCCTGGTACTACTGAGCGCTCACCGGGAGAGGGCATGTGGATGTCGGGAGGCGCGGTGGAGACACCGGACGTAGGCTGAAAAAGCCGAGAATCCCGGGCGAGCATCCTGCGCTTGCCGCTTCGGCGTACGTCGACAGCTGGTCATGATGGCCAGGGGCGGGCCGAATCGTCATGACAATCCTGGATGCTGCTGTTCCCCCTCCGCACGTGGTCGCGCCGCCGGCGCTGCGTGCCATCGTCGCGCGGGTCGTGACGCGCATCGCGATCGCCGTGGTGGCCCCGACCGTCCTGTTCGCGACGACCCTGGTGGTCCTCAACCTCTCCGCGGCGATGCTCGTCGCGCTGGGCTGGCTGATCGGGGCGATGTCGTGGCGGCACGCGACCGGTCGAGGGGTGTCGGGGCTGCTGGTGCTGACCCTCGCGATCTCGGTGGTCAAGACCAGCATCACGCTCGCGACCGGGAACGCCTTCATCTACTTCGTGCAGCCGGTGATCGTCGACGTGGTCGTCGCATCGCTCTTCCTCGGCTCACTCGCGCACAGCCGACCGCTGGCCGCTCGCATCGCACCGGACTTCTGCCCCCTGGACGCCGAGCTCGCGAGCCGGCCGGGGGTCCAGCGGCTGTTCCGGGGCCTGACGCTCATGTGGGGCCTGGTCATCCTGAGCAAGGGCGCGGTCACCCTCTGGCTGCTGATGTCGCTGTCGACCGTCGAGTTCGTCCTGGTCAAGAGCCCGGTGATCCTGACGCTCACCGCGACCGCCTCGGCGGTGACGATCGCGTGGTCCGTCGCGGTCGGCCGTCGCGAGGGTCTGTTCTGCAACGGGAGCGGTCAGCCCCTGTCCTGACGGGGCACTCGCCGTCCCGATGGTGAGACACGCGTCTCACCCGGTGGTCGCCCCACGTGGCAAGCCGATAGCGTTCGCCGAATGAGCGTCATCGGAGTTGTCACCGAGTCGGTGGCTGGTGAGACACGGGTGGCGGCGACGCCGGCAACCGTGACCCAGCTGATCAAGCTCGGCTACCAGGTGTTGGTCGAGTCGGGAGCGGGCGAGAAGTCGTCGTTCACGGACGAGGCGTACGTGGAGGCAGGCGCGTCGATCGGCGCCACCGCCGACGTGTGGCGCAGCGAGATCGTGTTCAAGGTCAACGCCCCGACGCCCGCCGAGATCGGCCTGCTGGCCGACGGCGCGACGCTGATCAGCCTGATCAGCCCGGCACTGAACCCCGACCTGGTCGAGCAGCTGTCGTCCCGTCCCATCACGGTGCTGGCGATGGACGCGGTCCCGCGCATCTCGCGTGCGCAGTCGATGGACGTGCTGTCGTCGATGGCGAACATCGCCGGCTACCGCGCGGTCGTCGAGGCAGCGAACGTGTTCGGCCGGTTCTTCACCGGACAGATCACCGCCGCGGGCAAGGTGCCGCCGGCCAAGGTCCTGGTCGCCGGAGTCGGCGTCGCCGGACTGGCCGCGATCGGCACCGCCAACAGCCTCGGTGCGATCGTCCGGGCGACCGATCCGCGCGCGGAGGTCGCCGACCAGGTCAAGTCGCTGGGCGGCGAGTACCTCGCGGTCGAGGTCGAGACCGAGCAGTCGACCGACGGGTACGCCAAGGCGACGTCGGAGGAGTACGACCGCCGCGCCGCGGAGATCTACTCCGAGCAGGCCGCCGAGGTCGACATCATCATCACGACCGCGCTGATCCCGGGCCGTGCGGCCCCGGTGCTGATCACCGAGGCCGACGTGGCGTCGATGAAGCCCGGCTCGGTCATCGTGGACATGGCTGCGGCCAACGGCGGCAACGTCGTCGGCTCGAGGCCCGGCGAGGCCGTCGTGACCCCCAACGGCGTGACGATCCTGGGCTACACCGATCTCGCGGGACGCCTGCCCACGCAGGCCTCGCAGCTGTACGGCACCAACCTGGTCAACCTGATGAAACTGCTGACCCCGGCCAAGGACGGCCAGCTCGTCCTGGACTTCGACGACGTCGTGCAGCGCACGATCACGGTGGTCCGTCAGGGTGAGACGACATGGCCGCCGCCCCCGGTGCAGGTGTCTGCGGCCCCGGCCGCCGCGCCGGTCGAGGTCGCCGAGCCCAAGCCCCCCAAGGCCCAGCTGACCCAGCGCGCCAAGCTGGGCCTGGTCGGCCTCGGCGTGCTGGCTCTGTTCCTGGTCAACGCGTTCGCGCCCGATCCGCTGCCCGAGCACTTCACCGTGCTGACGCTGGCGATCGTGATCGGCTATTACGTGATCGGCAAGGTGCACCATGCGCTGCACACGCCGCTCATGTCGGTGACCAACGCGATCAGCGGGATCATCGTCGTCGGCGCGATGCTGCAGATCGGCATCGACGGCGACGGCGAGAACGGCACCGTGATCCAGGTGCTCGCGTTCGTCGCGATCCTGCTCGCCAGCATCAACGTCTTCGGCGGATTCGCCGTGACCCGTCGCATGCTCAGCATGTTCTCGAAGTAGGGGCTGACCATGGATTCCGCAAGCATCGCCACCGCCGCGTACATCGTCGCGTCGCTGCTGTTCATCCTGTCCCTGGCGGGGCTGTCCAAGCACGAGACCGCCTCGCAGGGCGTCCTGTTCGGCATCTCCGGCATGACGATCGCCCTCGTCGCGACGTTCATCCTGGTCGCCGACCTGGCCGAGACCACCTCGGTCGTCCTGCTGCTCATCGCCGTGGTCATCGGCGCCGCGATCGGCCTGTGGCGCGCCCGCGTCGTCGAGATGACCGGGATGCCCGAGCTCATCGCCCTGCTGCACTCGTTCGTCGGCCTCGCCGCGGTGCTGGTCGGCTGGAACGGCTACCTGGAGCACCAGTCGTTCGGGCTGCAGTCGCTCGAGGACATCCACAACGCCGAGGTGTTCGTCGGCGTCTTCATCGGCGCGGTCACGTTCACCGGCTCGATCGTGGCGTTCCTCAAGCTGTCGGCGCGCATCAAGTCGAACCCCCTGATGCTGCCGGGCAAGAACTACATCAACCTCGGCGCGCTGGTCCTGTTCGTCGCGCTGACGGTCTGGTTCGTCATCAGCCCCGCCCTGTGGCTGCTGATCGCGGTCACCGTCGTTGCCCTGGCGCTCGGCTGGCACCTCGTGGCCTCGATCGGCGGCGGCGACATGCCCGTCGTCGTGTCGATGCTCAACTCGTACTCCGGCTGGGCCGCCGCCGCGTCGGGCTTCCTGCTCAACAACGACGCGCTGATCGTCACCGGCGCACTCGTCGGGTCCTCGGGTGCGTACCTGTCGTACATCATGTGCCAGGCGATGAACCGCTCGTTCATCTCGGTCATCGCCGGCGGCTTCGGCATCGAGGCCGGTCCCGCGGACGACAAGGACTACGGCGACTACCGCGAGATCACCGCCGAGGACACCGCCGAGCTGCTCAAGAACGCGTCCTCGGTGATCATCACCCCGGGCTACGGCATGGCGGTCGCGCAGGCGCAGTACCCGGTCGCGGACCTGGTGCGCAAGCTCCGCGACCGCGGCGTCGACGTCAAGTTCGGCATCCACCCCGTTGCCGGCCGCCTGCCCGGCCACATGAACGTCCTGCTGGCCGAGGCCAAGGTCCCGTACGACATCGTGCTGGAGATGGACGAGATCAACGACGACTTCAAGGACACCTCGGTCGTCCTGGTCATCGGCGCCAACGACACCGTCAACCCCGCCGCGACCGAGGACCCGTCCAGCCCCATCGCGGGCATGCCGGTCCTGACGGTCTGGGAGGCCGCCGACGTCGTGATCTTCAAGCGGTCGATGGCCACGGGCTACGCGGGCGTCCAGAACCCGCTGTTCTTCCGGGACAACTCGCAGATGCTCTTCGGTGACGCCAAGGAGCGCGTCGAGGACATCCTCAAGGCGCTGTAGGGGTCGGGGTCAGTCGGCGACGCCGTACAGGCGGTCGCCGGCGTCCCCGAGGCCCGGGACGATGTAGGCCCGCTCGTCGAGGCCGTCGTCGAGGCCCGCGGTCACGAGGGTCACCGGCACGTCGACCCCCTGGAGGTCGGACTCGATGCGCGAGATGCCCTCGGGCGTGGCCAGGATCGTGATGGCGATGATGTCGTTCGCGCCGCGCTTGACCAGGAAGTTGATGGCTGCGGCGAGCGAGCCGCCGGTCGCCAGCATCGGGTCGAGGACGTAGCACTGGCGTCCGGTCAGGTCGTCGGGCAGGCGCTCGGCGTAGGTCACCGCCTCCAGCGTCTCCTCGTTGCGGACCATGCCGAGAAAGCCGACCTCGGCGGTCGGGAGCAGCCGCTGCATGCCCTCGAGCATGCCGAGGCCCGCGCGCAGGATCGGGACGACGAGCGGGCGCGGCTCGGTCAGGCGTACGCCGCGAGCCATCGCGACGGGGGTCTGGACGTCGACGGGCTCGACCCGGACGTCGCGGGTGGCCTCGTACGTCAGGAGGGTCACGAGCTCGTCGACCAGCCGCCGGAACGTGGGAGAGTCGGTGCTCTCGTCACGCAGCACGGTGAGCTTGTGCGAGATGAGTGGGTGGTCGGCGACGTGTACCTGCATGACTTGAGAGTAGCGTCGAGCATCCGCGACCTGTCACCATCGCAGGGAGACGTTCACAACAGGAGGCATCCGTGGCCGAGGACGACGTCGACTTCGCGGTTGCCGCCTACCGTGACGACAACCGGTGGCACGTGGTCGAGCTGAACCCGGACATCGCCGAGGACCTCGAGGAGCTGAGCGAGGCGCTCGCCCGGTTCCCCTCCGACGTCGGCGTGCTGGGGATCGTCTCGGTGAACGACGACTTCTTCGTGATCCTGCGGCGCTGGGGCACCGAGGTGCGCGCGATGCTGTCGGACGTGACCGCCGTCGAGGACTGGTCGCTGGCCGCGGAGGTCGCCGAGCTGCTCGACGTGGACACCGACGACGACGAGCCGCTCGCGGTCGGTGACATCGCGATCCTCAGCGACCTCGGGATGTCGGCCGCGGACCTCGGGGGGCTCTGCGACGACGAGGACCTCTACCCGGAGGACATCCTGATGGACGTGGCCGGCCGTCTCGGCTTCGCCGCCCAGCTCGAGGCCATCATCGGGTGACGTACGACCAGCTGATGGGTGAGGCGCTCGACCTCGCCCGCTCCGCCGTGGCCGAGGGGGACGTCCCCGTCGGCGCCCTCGTCGTCGACCCCTCCGGCGCGGTCATCGGCCGGGGCCGCAACACCCGCGAGCGCGACGGCGACCCGACCGGGCACGCCGAGATCGTGGCGATCCGGGAGGCGGCGGCTGCCCGAGGTGAGTGGCGCCTCGAGGGCTGCACGCTGGTGGTCACGCTGGAGCCGTGCACGATGTGCGCGGGCGCCATCGTCGCCGCACGCCTCGACCGGCTGGTCTTCGGCGCGTGGGACGACAAGGCAGGTGCGGTCGGCTCGTTGTGGGACGTGGTCCGCGACCGCCGGCTCAACCACCGCCCCGAGGTGCGGAGCGGCGTACGCGCCCCGGAGTCCACCGCGCTCCTCCAGGAGTTCTTCGCCACCCACCGCTGACCGCCGCGCCGGGGTTGACGGTTTCCCACGGTACCGTGGGAATTCGTCACTCCCCTCGTGTTGTGACCCGAGGGAAGTGACCAAACCCCACGGTCCCGTGGGAATCCGACACCGGTCGGACACCGGCCCGACGGCGGGCGGATGGAACATCTCGCGGGCGGTGGCGTTGCAACCGTCATGAGAGCAATCGTCTACAGCCAGACCGGGGCGCCGTCCGTCCTCCAGCTCGTCGAGCGTGAGGCCGCCGAGCCGGGAGCGGGCGAGGTGCGCGTGCGCGTCGTCGTGTCCGGGGTCAACCCGACCGACTGGAAGAGCCGCGCCGGCGCGACGGGCCAGGCGCTGGCGTTCCCGGAGATCGTGCCGAACCAGGACGGCGCCGGTGTCGTGGACGCCGTGGGTCCCGGCGTCGACACGGTCGCCGTCGGTGACCGTGTGTGGATGCTCCTCTCCGCCCACGGCCGACCCACCGGGACGGCGCAGGAGGTCGCGGTCGTCCCCGCGGACCGCGTCGTGCGGCTGCCCGACGGCGCGTCGTTCGACCTCGGCGCCTCGCTCGGCGTTCCCGCCGTGACCGCGCACCGCGCACTGACGGTGGCTGACGGCGGACCCACGCGCCTGACGCCGGATGCGCTCAAGGGACGCACGGTGCTCGTGGCCGGTGGTGCAGGCGCGGTCGGCCACGCAGCCATCCAGCTCGCGCGCTGGGCGGGCGCGACAGTCGTCACGACGATCAGCAGCCCGGCCAAGGCCGCGCTCGCGACAGCCGCCGGCGCGCACCACACCGTCGACTACACCGCGGGCGACGCGGCCGCCGCGATCCGCGAGGTCGCCCCGGACGGGGTGGACCTCGTCGTCGAGGTCGCGCCGGCCGTGAACGCACCGCTCAACCAGGCGGTCATCGCGAACCACGGAACCGTCGCGGTCTACGCCAACAACGGCGGCGACCGCATGGAGCTCGACGTCCGCGCGCACTTCGCGCTCAACGTCCGCTACCAGTTCCTCCTGCTCTACACGCTGACCCCGCAGGCGTTGCGGGCCGCTACGGAGGACATCACCGCGGCCGCCGAGGCCGGGATCCTGCCGGTCGGCGAGGACGCCGGACTGCCGATCGCCCGGTTCCCGCTGGAGCGCACGGCCGAGGCGCACGCCGCCGTTGAGGACGGCTTCGTCGGCAAGGTGCTGATCGACGTGTCGGACCCGGCGTGAGGCTCTCGCTGCTCGACCGGTCGAGGACCCGCGCGGGACATCCCGAGCGCGAGGGCCTGACCGGCTCGGTCGAGCGAGCCGTCAACGCCGAGCGGCTCGGGTACGACCGCTTCTGGGTCGCCGAGCACCACGCCGTCCCGGGCATCGCCAGCGGATCGCCGGCGGTCCTCCTCGCGGCGATCGGCGCCCACACCGAGAGCATCCGCATCGGCTCGGGCGGGGTGATGCTGCCCAACCACCAGCCCCTCGTCGTCGCCGAGCAGTTCCTCATGCTGGACGCGCTGTTCCCCGGCCGGGTCGACCTCGGCGTGGGCCGTTCGCTGGGGTTCACCGCCGCGGTACGCCGTGCCCTGCGGCACGAGCTGGACGCCGCCGACACGTTCGAGGACGACCTGGACGAGCTGCGTCACCTGCTCGACGGCGAGGCGGCGGTCACCGCGCACCCCGCGGCGACCGCACCGGTCCCGGTCTCGGTCCTGGCCACCGGCCAGGGCATGCAGATCGCCGCCCGCGCCGGTCTCCCGGTCGTGGTGGGCGGCCCGATCCTGATGAAGGACGCCGGCCGCGAGGCCATCGAGGCGTACCGGCGCGACTTCCGCCCCAGCAAGCAGGCCGCCGACCCGTACATCACGATCTCGCTCGACGTCACTGTCGCGGACGACGACGCGACCGCCCGCGAGCTGGCGCTGCCGGAGGCGTGGGCGATGGCCCGGTCCCGGCAGACGGGGGAGTTCCCACCCCTGGAGCCGGTCGAGTCGATCCGCGCGCAGCCGTGGACCTCGCAGGTCCGCCACCGCGTCGAGTCGTCCCTCGACAGCGCGGTCGCGGGCTCGCCCCGCACGGTCCGGCGGATGCTCGACGACCTCGCCGCCCGCACCGGTGCCGACGAGCTCATGGCGTCCACCTCCACCTACGACCGCGAGGCGCTGCTCGCCTCCGACGCGGCCCTTCGTGACCTCGTAGGCTGAGGCCCCATGACGTACGCGGTCGACGAGATCTCGATGCCCGAGTCGCTCGAGGCGGCGGGCGCCGAGCAGTTCCTGGAGTACGCCGCGGTGCGCAACGCGGTCGAGACCCACACCCTCGGCACGGGCCTGCTGTCGATGGCGCCGCCGGAGATCCTCGCGGAGTACCGCGACAACCCGCACCGCGTCCGCCGGCACTTCGTGGTCAGGGACGACGGCCGGATCGTCGGTCGGGGCATGGTCACGCTGCGTCCCCACGTGCCCGACAACGGCGCGTACCTGATGGTCGACGTCCTGCCCTCGCACCGCGGGCGCGGCATCGGCGCGGCGATCCTGCGGACGGTGGAGCAGGCCGCCGTCGAGTCGGCGGCGCACGTGCTGAAGGTCGCGGTGCCCCACTCCGCGGCTCCCGGCGGTGAGCGGCTCGCGTCACCGACCGGCTTCGGGGACGTGTCCGCGGCCGACGCGGGGGTGCGGTTCCTGACGTCGCACGGCTACGCGCTCGAGCAGATCACCCGCATCAGCACGCTCGACACCGCGGCCGCCGCCGTGCCGCGCGTCTCGGCCGGACCGGGCGCCGACCACCGCGTCATCACCTGGGTCGGGCCCACGCCGGCGGGATGGGTCGGCCACCTCGCGGTCCTGCGCACGCGGATGAGCACGGACGCCCCCTCGGCCGGCTTGGTGGCAGTCGCGGATCCGTGGGACGCCGCTCGGATCCGCGAGCACGACGAGCGGATCGCCGGCAGCGGGCGGACGATGCTGACCGCGGCCGTCGAGCACGTGCCGTCCGGCGCGCTGGTCGGGTTCTCCGAGCTCATCTGCTCCGATGCCGGGACGGTGGCGATCCAGGAGGACACGCTGGTGCTGCGTGAGCGCCGTGGGCGACGGCTGGGAACGGCCCTGAAGCTCGCGACGACGGACCTGCTGCTGCGTCACGCGCCCGAGGTCGAGGCGGTCGTGACCTGGAACGCCGAGGAGAACCGGCCGATGCTCGACGTCAACGAGGCGATGGGCTTCCGTGCGATCGGGTACGAGGGCGGCTGGCAGAAGCGGGTGTGAGCAGCGTGATCCGCGCGGGAATACGCGCGATGGTAATCTAGTTTAAGTTTCAACAAGCCCACTCAGGGACTTGGCGAAGGAGACCCGGATGACCAGCATGCAGTTCGGACTGTTCACGGTCGGTGATGTCACCCCCGATCCCACGAACGGCACGACGCCGACCGAGCACGAGCGCATCAAGGCGACGATCACGATCGCCAAGAAGGCCGAGGAGATCGGTCTGGACGTCTTCGCGACCGGCGAGCACCACAACCCGCCGTTCGTCCCGTCGTCCCCGACGACCACGCTGGCGTACATCGCCGCGCAGACCGAGAAGCTCATCCTGTCGACGTCCACGACGCTGATCACGACCAACGACCCGGTCAAGATCGCCGAGGACTACGCGACGCTGCAGCACCTGTCGGACGGCCGCATGGACCTCATGCTCGGCCGCGGCAACACCGCCCCGGTCTACCCGTGGTTCGGCTACGACGGCTCCAAGGCGGTCGAGCTGACCGTCGAGCACTACCACCTGCTGCGTCGCCTCTGGGACGAGGAGGTCGTCAGCTGGGAGGGCTCGTTCCGCACCCCGCTGCAGGGCTTCACCGCGACCCCGCGCCCGCTCGACGGCGTCCCGCCGTTCGTCTGGCACGCCAACATCCGTACGCCGGAGGTCGCCGAGCTCGCCGCGTTCTACGGCGACGGGTTCTTCGCGAACAACATCTTCTGGCCCAAGGAGCACTACATCCGGCTCATCAACTTCTACCGGCAGCGGTACGCCCACTACGGGCACGGCACGCCGGAGCAGGCGATCGTCGGCCTCGGTGGCCAGTTCTACATCCGCAAGAACAGCCAGGATGCGGTCAACGAGTTCCGGCCGTACTTCGACAACGCCCCGGTGTACGGTCACGGCCCGTCGTTGGAGGACTTCTCGGCGCAGACGCCGCTGACCGTGGGCAGCCCGCAGCACTTCATCGAGAAGACGCTGGCCTTCGCCGACTACTTCGGTGACTACCAGCGCCAGCTGTTCCTCGTCGACCACGCCGGCCTGCCGCTCAAGACGGTGCTGGAGCAGCTCGACGAGCTGGGCGAGGTGCTGCCGACCCTGCGCGCGGAGTTCGACGCCCGGCGTCCCGCGGAGGTCCCGGACGCACCGAACCACGAGGCGCGCGTCGCAGCCAAGCGGGCGTCCGCCGAGACCACCGAGGAGGTGTCCGCATGACCCGCGTCGTCGCCATCTCCTCGGGCCTCAGCGACCCGTCGTCCACCCGCATGCTCGCCGACCGGATCGTCGAGTCGATCGGCCGGCAGTCCGGTGACGTGTCCGTCGAGGTGGTGTCGCTGCGCGAGCTCGCGCACGACATCACCGACGCGTCCCTGATGGGGTTCGCCTCGCCGCGCCTGCAGGACGTCATCGACAAGGTCGTCGCCGCCGATGGCCTCGTGATCGCGGTGCCGATCTTCAAGGCATCGTACCCGGGACTGTTCAAGTCGTTCGTCGACGCGCTCGACAGCGACGTCCTGATCGGCAAGCCGGTGCTGCTCGCAGCGTCCGGCGGGACCGCCCGTCACTCGCTCGCGATCGACCACTCGCTGCGCCCGCTGATGGCGTACATGCAGGCGCTCGTCGTCCCGACCGGCGTCTTCGCGTCCCCGTACGACTGGGGCACCGACGGCTCGGATGCCCTCGGGGCCCGGATCGACCGCGCGGCGGGCGAGCTGGTCAGCCTGCTCAAGGGCGCCGGCACGGGGCGGGCGAAGGACGACGAGTTCGACCTGTTCAGCGACACGTTCCTCAAGGCGTCCAACCCGAACGCCTGACACCGGCGGTGACCGGTCCTCGGATCACCGAGGCCGGTTGCCCCGGGACCGCACCTTGCTGACCGCGGACTTGATCCGGGCCTGGTTCTGGGGCTTGCGGGCCTCCCGGTAGACCTTCTGGGCGATCCCGGCGGCGGCGATTCCACGAAAGAGCTTCATGTCCGTCCACTACCCCACGGACGGGGTTGCAGACGGTCGACCGCGCGGCTTTGTGCGACAGGTCGGTCTCGGTGGCGGTCCGGACCGAGGATGAGGGAAAGCGGCTGCTGCTCCTACCCGAAACCCTCATCGTCCGTCCCCCTCGGCGGCTCAGCCCTCGTGGATGACCAGGTCGGCGGTGTCGCGCCGGGCGATGACGCGGCGCGCGTTCGGCTCGTCGACGCGATCGACCCACGCCTGCGCCTCGTCGCGGCTCTTGCCGAACTTCACGTGGCGGTCGACGAGCCGGGCGCGCCGGCGGTCGTCGTCGAGGTCGACGAACCAGACCTCGTCCAGGGCCTCGCGGACCAGGGGCCACGGGTCGTCGGCGTCGAGCAGGTAGTTGCCCTCGGTCACCAAGACGCGCACGCCCGGGTCCACCGCGATCGCGGCGGCGATGGGCTGCTCCAGCGTGCGCTCGAACCCCGGCGCGTACACGGGGTGGTCGGTCTCGGTCCGAAGCCTGGCCAGCAGCGCGAGGAACCCGTACGCGTCGAACGTCTGGGGCGCACCCTTGACGTCGAGCAGCCCGCGCGCCCGGAGCACGTCGTCGGACAGGTGGAAGCCGTCCATGGGCACCCGCACGGCCGGGACGCCGTCGGCGGTCAGTCGCGATGCCAGCCGTTTCGCCACGGTGGTCTTGCCCGACCCGGGGGCACCGCAGATGCCGACGATCGTCCGGCCGTCGTCGGTGACCAGGTCGCGGACGCGGCCCAGCAGGTCGTCCACGCCCGGCACGGTCAGTCCCCCGCGGTGGCGTCCAGGACGCGCAGGACGTTGTCGCCCATGAGCTTGGCGAGGTCGCCGGCGGACCAGCCGCGCTCGGCCAGGCGGTCGAGGACCACTGCGTGCCCGGTCACGTCGCCCATGCCCTCGGGGAAGATGTCGACGCCGTCGTAGTCGCTGCCGATGCCGATGTGGTCGATGCCGGCGACGTCCCTGGCGTGCTCGATGTGCGCCACGACGTCGTCGACGGTCGAGCGCGGGGCGGGAGTGCTCCGGTCGGTGTCGGACCACTGCGCGACGTCCTGGTTCACGAAGTACGGCACGTACGCGACCATGATGACGCCGCCGTTGGCCGGCAGCCGCTCGAGGACGTCGTCGGGCACGTTGCGGGGCCGGTCGGTCACTGCGCGGCACGACGAGTGGCTGAAGATCACCGGTGCCGACGAGACGTCGATCGCGTCGTGCATCGTCGTCGCGGCCACGTGGGAGAGGTCGACCAGCATGCCGACGCGGTTCATCTCGGCGACCACCTCGCGACCGAAGTCGGTCAGGCCGC
This sequence comes from Aeromicrobium chenweiae, assembly GCF_003065605.1. Classification (GTDB taxonomy): domain Bacteria; phylum Actinomycetota; class Actinomycetes; order Propionibacteriales; family Nocardioidaceae; genus Aeromicrobium; species Aeromicrobium chenweiae. Next base: position 193,568 of record NZ_CP026952.1, read on the forward strand.
CGTGGACGGGCTCGTCGGTGGCCGAGTCGGCCCACGGGGTGTTGTCGTTGTGCGTCAGCGTCATGTAGCGGACGCCGAGGCGGGCGAGCTCGCGGAGCACCGCGAGCGAGCCGTCGATGCTGTGCCCGCCCTCCGCGCCGATCAGCGACGCGACCCGGCCGTCGCGCCAGGCCCGGCGCACGTCGTCGCCGCTCCAGGCATACGAGAACGCGTCCGGGTAGCGCTCGATCAGCCGGTGCACGAAGTCGATCTGCTCCAGCGTGTACGTCACCGCCTCGGCCGGCGGGATGTCGGACGGCGAGTAGACCGACCAGAACTGGCCGCCGACCCCACCGCGCCGCAGGCGGGCGATGTCGGTGTCGAAGACGCCGGTCAGGTCGCCGTCGAGGCCCTCGACGGAGTACGCGCGGGCGTCGCGCGCCCCCCAGGCGAGGTCGTTGTGGCCGTCGATCAGGGGCGCGAGCTGCAGCGCCTCGATCGCGGCGGGCTGGGTGCAGGCGGCCTGGAGATGCTCAGTCACGGTGGAGTCCTAACTCGGAGGCGAGCCGCTGCCGTTCGGCGAAGCGGCGGTTGGCGCCCTTGGCGCTGGCGCTGGACAACGTGGCCAGCAGGTCGATCACCATCGCGACGACCGCCGGTGACACGTCAGGGGTCTCGGGGTGCATGCTCAGCTCGCCGGCGACGCCGTCCCGCTCGGCGGTCCCGCCGCCGATGACGATGGTCTCGGCAGCGTGCTCGGCGAGCGGGTTGTCGGCGGAGTCGGTCACCAGCACGAGCGACCCACCGGCCTGGGCGAACGGCAGGGCGGTGTCGATCGTGTAGCTGCGGTAGCGGCGGAACGAGATCACGATCATGACGTCGCTGGCCCGCACGTCCGACAAGATGTCGAGCGGACGCACGATCGTCCCGTCGACCAGGATCACCTGGGCCAGGGCGTTGCTCAGCTTGGCGGCCAGCAGTGACGCGTACGTGAACGAGGTGGCCGCGCCCAGCACGAACCGGCGGCGCGCCCCGGTGATGCGCGCGGCCGCGTTCTCGACGGCGGGGTCGGACAACGCCCACAGCAGCCCGGCGTCGAACTCCTCGCGGTGGGCGTCGATCAGCCGCGCCTTGAGGATCGTGGCCGACCGGGGTGCCCGGGTGCCGTCGGGGCGGGTACTCACCGGTCCAGCCTCCCAGACCAGGTCAGGTGCGGCGCCGCGCCCTCGGCGACGAGCGTCCCGCCCACGCCCAGGGGGATGCTGTGCGCTGCTGGTCCGTGCCCGAAGCCGAGCTCGCCGACGAGCGGGACGCCCAAGGGCCCGAGCACCTCGGCGCACAGCGCATGGATCTCCTCGACGGGTGAGCACGCGGCCCAGCTGCCGAGTGCGATGCCCGTGACGCCCTCGAACCAGCCCGCGCGGAGAAGCGTCTGCAGGTAGCCGTCGATGCGGTAGGTCTGCTCGGTGTAGTCCTCGAGCAGTGCGATGCAGCCGTGATGGTCCGGCGCGGGCCTGCCACGTGCCCCGACCGTCGCGGCCAGCAGGGAGAGGTTGCCGCCGATCAGGACGCCCTCCGCGCGCCCGGGGACGAGGGCGACCGCGCTGTCGGACGTCCACCGCCGGACCGCGCCAGGGTCGAGCACCGCGGTGCGGAGGCCGGCCCGAGCCAGGTCGTCCGCGAGCACCGCCGAGGTGCTGATCATCGGGGTGAACCAGCTGGGCGCGCCGAGCCGCTCGCGCAGCCACTCGTGCAGCGCGGTGATGTCGGAGCTGCCGAACAGCGGCTTCGCGGGGGCGGCGGCCATGGCTTCGGGGTCCAGCAGGTCGAGGATCCGCACCGTGCCGTAGCCACCGCGGATGCAGAAGATCGCGGCGACGTCCGGATCGCACCACGCCTCCTGCACGTCCGCCGCCCGGACGGCGTCCGAGCCCGAGAGGTACGAGGCGCGCGGGTGGACGGCGGTGGCGCTGGGCCGGACGTCGGGCACCAGGTCCCACGAGCGCACCAGCTCGACCGCGGCGGCCAGCTGGTCCGCGGGCGCGGGACCCGCCGGCGCGACGAGGGCGACGCGGTCGCCGCGACGCACCCTCACTGCAGCCCGAGTCGCGACGGCACGACCTTCAGCAAGGATCGGGTGTAGTCGTGCTGCGGGTCCAGCAGCACCTGCTCGACCGGTCCGTTCTCCACGATCCGTCCCTGGTGCATGACCACGACCCGGTCGGCGATGTTCCACGCCAGCCCGAGATCGTGCGTGATCACCAGCGCTCCCAGGCCCAGGTCGCGGCGCAGCTGCAGCAGCAGCGCGAGGATCTCCCCGCGGACCGAGGCGTCCAGGCTCGCGACGGGCTCGTCGGCGACGAGGTACGTCGGGTCGAGGGCCAGCGCGCCGGCGATGACGACGCGCTGCCGCTGACCTCCCGAGAGCTCTTGCGGGATCGCGGCGAAGAACTTCTCCGGCGGCGTCAGCTCGGCGCGGGTCAGGGCGCTCGCGACCCGTTCGCGCTCGTCCCCGTCGAGGCCGTGGATGCGGATGCCCTCGGCCACCGCCTCGTACACGGTGTGCTTGGGGTTGAGGGAGGCGCTCGGGTCCTGCAGCACGTACTGCACTTGTCGTCGGTACGCCTTGAGCGCGGCGCGACGACTGGGCAGCGGCCTGCCCTCGTGCAGCACCTGCCCGCTGGTCGGTCGCTGGAGACCCAGGATCGTCCGCGCCAGCGTCGTCTTGCCCGAGCCGGACTGCCCGACCAGCGCGACGATCTCGCCCGAGTCGCACGACAGGTCGACGTGGTCGACGGCGCGCACCTGCTGCCCCCGAGCCCGGAAGTCCACCGTCAGGTCCCGCACCTCCAGGACCGTGCGGGCGTCGGTCTGCGACGCGTCGGCCGGGGCGGACTCGCCGCCGACGACGAGCCGGGAGGACGGGTCGCCGATGACCGGGAACGCCGCCGCGAGCTCGCGGGTGTGCGGATGCTGCGGCGCGGTGAGGATCTGCCGGGCCTTGCCCTCCTCGACGATCCGGCCCCGCTGCATCACCACGATCCGCTCGCAGACCGCGGCCAGCACCGCGAGGTCGTGGCTGATCATCACCAGCGTCAGGTGCCGGTCGCGGACCAGGTCGCTGAGCACGTCGAGCACCTGCGCCTGCACGACGACGTCCAGCGCGGTGGTGGGCTCGTCCGCGATGATCAGCTCGGGGTCGCAGGCCAGGGCCATCGCGATCATGACGCGCTGCCGCTGGCCGCCGGAGAGCTCGTGCGGGTAGCACCGCCCCTTGGCGGCGGACAGGTCGACCATCGCGAGCAGCTCGGCGACCCGGCCCAGCCGGGAGGCGGAGTCGGGGAAGCGGTCCGTGCTGTGCAGCTCCAGCGCCTCGGCGATCTGGTGGCGGACCTGCCGCACCGGGTTGAGCGAGTGCATCGCGCCCTGGAAGACGATCGCCGCCTCGGTCCAGCGGACCGCGCGCAGCCGGCCCCACGACATGTCGGAGATGTCCTCGCCGAGCAGCTCGATGCGTCCCTCGACGCGGGCGGTGCGGGGCAGCAGGCGAAGGACGGACATCGCCATCGTCGACTTGCCGCAGCCGGACTCGCCGGCGATCCCGACCGTCCCGCCACGCTCGATCTGCAGGCTCACCCCGTCGACCGCGACGTGGCCGCCGCGGTACGTGATGCGGACGTCGTCCCAGGCCAGGGTCGGTGGGGTGGTCATCAGCGGGACCTCAGGGTCGGGTTCAGGACGGCCTCGATGGCGCGACCGATCAGGGTGAAGCACAGCACCACGACGACGATCGCGATGCCCGGCGACAGGACGAACCACCAGTAGCCGGCGGTCGCGGCGCCGGTGTCGAGGGCGGTCTTGAGCATCGATCCCCACGAGAACGTCGTCGGGTCGCCGAGGCCGAGGAACGCGAGCGTCGACTCGGCGATGATCGCAGCGCCGACCGCGAGGGTGGTGTTGGCCATGACCAGCGGAAGCACGGCCGGGAACACGTGCCGGCGCAGGATGTGGACGTCACCGGCGCCCAGGGCGCGGGAGCGCTCGATGTACGCGCGGGTCTCGATCGTCAGGGTCTGCGCGCGGACGACCCGGGCGGTCTGGGCCCAGCTGCTGACGCCGATCGCGATGATGATCGTCAGCAGACCGCGGGACAGCACCGTCGACAGGACGATGGCCAGCACCAGGCTGGGGACGACCAGGAAGAAGTCGATGATCCGCAGCAGGACGGATCGGGTGAGCCCGGTGAAGTGGCCGGCTGCCATGCCGGCGGTCGTGCCGATGACCATCGCGACCGCCGTCGCGGCGAAGCCGACGAGCAGCGACGCCCGCGATCCCCACAGCAGGATGCCCAGCACGTCGCGGCCGGACGGGTCGGTGCCGAGCCAGTGGGCGCCGCTGGGGGACTCGTTGGACCGGGCGGTGACCCGGGTGACGTCGAGGCGGTCCATCGGCATGATCAGCGGTGCCAGCAGCGCCAGCACGATGATGACCAGCAGGATCGCGGCGCCGATCACGGCCGACCGGTGGCCGGCGATCTCGCGCAGGACCTCCCGGGTCCGGGCCCGACGGCGGGCCCGGACGGACGTCCGCCCGCTCGCGCTGCTCATGCGGCCTTCAGGCGCGGATCGAGGACGCGGTAGACCAGGTCCGCGACGAAGTTCATGGCGATGACGACGGCCGAGAACACCACGAACGTGCCCTGCAGCAGCGGGAGGTCGGGTGCGCTGAGGCCCTTGTAGGTCAGGTAGCCGAGCCCGGGCCAGGAGAACACCACCTCGACGGCGACCGCGCCGGCGATGAGCAGGCCGAGCGTCAGGAAGATGAGGGTGACCGTCGGCAGCAGGGCGTTGGGCACCGCGTGCCGCGTCCGCACGAGATCCTCGCGCAGGCCCTTGGCGCGGGCGGTCGTGAGGTAGTCCGCGGACATCTCCTCGATCACGGAGGCGCGCATCACCATGAGGTACTGCGCGTAGATGACCGCGACCATCGTCGTCACGGGCAGGACCAGGTGCCGCGCGACGTCCAGGACGTGGTCGATCCCACCCTCGTGCGTCCCCGGTGTCGACATGCCGCCGGTGGGCAGCCAGTGCAGGCCGCCGCCGAACAGCAGCAGCAGGAGCAGGCCGAGCCAGAACGTCGGCACCGACCAGAACACCAGTGCGATGCCGGTGTGGATCTTGTCGAACCAGCTGCCGCGCCGCCACGCCGTCCGCTGCCCCAGCCACAGGCCCAGGACGATCGAGATGATCGCGGCGATCCCGGTCAGGAGCAGCGTCGGGCCGAGGTAGTCCATGATCAGCCCGGACACCGGGCGGCGATAGACGTACGACGTGCCGAGGTCACCGGTGAACAGGTCGCGCACGTAGTGGCCGAACTGCACCAGCAGCGGCTGGTCGAGCCCCATCTGCGCGCGCAGGCGCTCGACCTCGTCGGCGCTGACCTTGCGCCCGCGGGTCATGTTGATCGCCGGGTCGCTGGGCATGATCCGGAAGATGAAGAAGCCCAGCACGATGACCAGCGCGAGGCTGGTCAGCGCGCCGCCGGCCTTCAGGGCCAGGTACCGCGGCAGCGAGGACCCCCTCGTGTCCTCGCTGTCCGCGGGGACCGTCTCGATGACGGCCACGTCTCACTCCCGGTCTTCGGCCGTGCTGCTGCGGCGGGTGGCGGCGACCGCGCCCGCGGCGATGACCAGGACCACCACGACGCCCACGGGGATGACCCACCCCGGCAGGCCGCCGTCGTCGTCCGAGGCGCTGTCGGCACTCGCGGGCTTGGCGCCGTACAGGCCCCAGTAGCCGTTCTGGTTGAGGATCACGCCGTCCTTGCTGGGCTGCTTCGTGAAGCCGGTGAAGTGGTCGTTGCGGTACGCCTCGAGGGACTTGGCGTACCAGATCGGGTCGCTGACGTACGCGTCGTAGATGATGCTGAACGCGTTCTTGACGAGCTCGGCGCGCTTGGCCTCGTCGAGCTCGGCGTGCTGTGCGGCGTACGCCGCGTCGAACTCCTTCGAGCACCAGTTGTTCTCGCTGGTGTTGCCCGAGCCGTCGGCGTTGGGGCGCGACGCGCAGGTGTTCATCGCGAGCTGGTTGTCCGGGTCCGGGCCGAGGCTCCAGCCGGTGAAGTACAGGTCGTACCGGCCGAGCGTGGAGTCCTCGTTGACCTTGTCCGGCGTGACCATCGAGACGTCGAGGCCGATGCCGATCTCCTTGAACCAGCTGGTCAGGAAGTCGGCCATCTGCGCGTGCGCGGGGTCGTTGTTGCGACCCATGAGGCGGAGCTTGAGCGGCTTGCCGTCCTTGTCCTCCCGGATGCCGCCGGAGCCCTGGGTGTAGCCCGCGTCGTCGAGCAGCTGGTTGGCGGCGTCGAGGTCGAACGGGACCTCCTCGTGGCCCTCGCCGAAGCCGAAGAAGGCCTCGTACGACTTGGGCACCTCGGTCTGCCCGACGTCGCCGAGACCCTCGAGCACCCGGTCGACCAGGGTCTTCTTGTCGACCGCCATGAAGATCGCCTTGCGCAGCTGCGGGTCCTTGAGGGCGGGGTTGCCGTCGCCCATGGGCTTGCCGTCGATGTCGACAGTGCCGGGGTTGATCGCGAGCGCCTGGTAGCGGCGGCCGATGCCGGCGCTGCGGGTGATCGTGTCGCTGCCCTTCAGGGAGTTGTACTGCGCAGGCGTCAGGCCGTCGACGAGGTCGATCTCGCCGGACTTGAGCCCCTGCACCGCGGCGTCGGTGTTCTTGTACGCGACGTACGTGACCCCGGAGATCTTGGGCTTGCCGCGCCAGAAGTGCGGGTTGGCCTTCAGCTCGACCGACTGCCCGGTCTTGTAGGTCGTGATCGTGAACGGTCCGGAGCCGACGACGTCCTTGTCGGCCGCGAACGTCTCCGGGTCCTGCTTGCTCCAGACGTGCTCGGGGACGACCGGGATCTCCTGCCCGGGGTTCGAGGCCTGCGCCGACTTGAGCGTCATGACGACGGTGCGGTCGTCGGGGGCCGTCACGTCGGCGATGTTGGTGACGAGCCCACCGTTCGCGGCCTGCAGGGCGTCGTCCTTCATGATCGACGTGTAGGTGTAGACGACGTCCTTGGCCGTGACCGGCTCGCCGTCGGACCACATGCGGTCGTCGGGGATCGTGAACGTCCAGGTCTTGCCGTCCTCGCTGGTCTCCCACGTGCCGGCGAGGCCCGGCACCGGCTCGCTCTCGGTGCCGTAGCCGACCAGCGACTCGTACTGGTAGCGGTTGATGCCCGTGCTCTGCAGCAGGATCGCCGTGAACGGGTTGAAGGTGTCGACGTCGCCGGTCATCGAGATCTTGATCGGGTCGCCCTTGGCGGCGGTGTCGGCCTCGGCGGAGGCGGTCACGGCCACGCCGGAGAGGCTGAGGATGACGGCCACCGCGACGGCGATGAGCGGCCGCCGCAGGCGTGCGTGAGACATGTCGATCATGAGGTCCCCGATCCGGATGTGCTGTGCGCCGGATCGTCCGGGCACTCTTCGAACTGTTCATCAGGGGATCGGTGATGTCAATGATTTGGCCAAGATGCGTAACACAACATTCACACGGCACGCGGATCTCGCGGGAAAACTGGACCTGATCGGGGTGACTGGTGCACAGTGAGGCCCGTGATGTGTTCCGCAAATGCGCGAATGCCTGATCTTGCAGCGTGAGGAGCCCAGCGTGGTGGAGCGCCCGGACGTCGTGGCCGTCCTGCAGACGTTGCTGCGGTTCGACACCACCAACCGGGGCCCGGGCGACGCGGAGGGGGAGCGGTCCGCGGCCCTGTGGATCCGCGACCGACTCGTCGAGGCCGGGTACGCGCCGGTCGTCCTGGCCCGTGAGGACGCACCCGCGCGGACGAACGTCGTCGTGCGTGTCGAGGGCACCGAGCCGGGGCTCGAGCGCGTGCTGGTGCACGCCCACCTGGACGTCGTGCCGGCCGAGCCCGACCAGTGGTCGTTCGACCCGTTCGGCGGCGAGGTCCTCGACGGCTACGTGACGGGGCGTGGCGCGATGGACATGAAGGACATGTGCGCCATGACCCTGGCGGTGCTGCTCGACTGGGCGGCGACCGGGCAGCGGCCCCGGCGCGACGTCGTGGTGGCGTTCGTGGCGGACGAGGAGACCGACGGTGCGTACGGCGCGCAGTGGCTCGTCGACCACCACCCCGGGCTGTTCGCGGGCGTCGCGGTCGGCATCGGCGAGTCGGGCGGGGTCGTGGAGGAGCATCCCGGTGTCGGCGGTGAGCCGGTGCGGCTCGCGCGCATCGCGGCCGGGGAGCGTGGCACGCTGCACCTGCGCCTGACCGCCACCGGCACGTCGGGCCACGGTTCGCGGCCGAGCGAGGGCGGCGCCGTGCAGGCCCTGGTCGACGCGCTGCACCGGATCGGCCACCACCGGTGGCCGCTGCACGTGTCGGCCGTCGTCCGGGCGGAGCTGGAGCAGACCGCGACCGCGCTCGGCGTCCCGTACGACCTGTCCACCGACGACGGTGTGCTGCGCACGATCGAGGCCCTCGGGGACGCCGCGGGAGCCGCGGTGTTCACGGTCCGTGCCTCGACGACGCCGACCGTCGTGCGGGCGGGCTACAAGGTCAACGTGATCCCCGGGGTCGCAGAGGCCGAGGTCGACGTGCGGTGTCCGGTGGGCTTCGAGGACGAGCTGCTGGCGACCTTGCCAGGGCTCATCGGTGACGCGGTCACGTTCGAGCACATCGTGCGCGAGCCGTCCGTGGAGGCGCCGGTCGACGGGGCGTGGTTCGACGCGATGGCGGCCGCGATCCGCCGTGAGGACCCGCTGGCCGTGGTCGTGCCCGGCTGCCTGGGCGGGGGGACCGACGCCAAGGCGTTCAGCGGCCTCGGCATCTCCTGCTACGGGTTCGCGCCGGCCGGCCTCGACCCCGACGGCCGACGACGCTCCGGCATGCACGGCATCGACGAGCGGGTGCCGGTCGCGTCGCTCGAGGGCGGGCGCCGCATCCTGGCCGACTTCCTGACGACAGTCTGACTAGGGTGTGATCGTGCTTCTCCCCGCGCTGTCCGACGACGTGGACTGGTCGGTCTGCGTGCGCGACGCGACCTCGTCGCAGGTGCTGGCGTCGGTCGAACCCGACCGGGTGTCGCGCACCGCGAGCATCGGCAAGCTGTTCCTGCTGATCGAGATCGCCCGCCGGTCGGAGGAGGGGACGCTCGACCTGGCCGAGCGGCTGGCCCGCACGCCGGACGTCGCGGTGGCCGAGTCCGGGCTCTGGTACCTGCTGCGGCAGGACTCGCTCGCGATCGACGACCTGTGCTGGCTGGTCGGCGGCTTCAGCGACAACTACGCGACGAACGTCCTGGTGCGCCACGTGGGCATCGACGCGATCGCCGCGACCACGGCCTCGCTGGGCTTCGAGCGGTCGGCCCTGCTCGACATCGTCCGCGACGACCGTGGCCCAGAGCACCCGTGGACCCTGTCGGCCGGATGCGCCGGCGAGCTCTCCGACCTGATGGCGCGCCTGCACCGGGACGAGATCGTCTCCGCGGACGTGAGCGCCCGTGTGCTGCGGTGGATCGCGGCCAACGCCGACCTGTCGATGGTCGCGGCCGCGTTCGGCCTCGACCCCCTCGCGCACGCCGATCCCGACCGCGGGATCACCCTGGTCAACAAGACCGGGACGATCAGCACGGTCCGCGCGGACGTCGGCGTCGTCGCCGGTCCCGAGGCGCGCGTCGCCTACGCCGTCCTGGCCAGCTGGTCCGAGGAGGCGCCGGACGACCCGCGCGACCGGGTGCTCGCGGACATGGCCGCCGTCGGCGCGGTCCTGCGCTCCCACGTCGCCGGCTGACGCCAGGGACCGGGCGGGTTCGGCCCCACGACGGAGGTCCGGTAAGGTCTTCCGCGGTGGCGTGTCCGAGCGGCCGAAGGTGCAACACTCGAAATGTTGTGTGGGTTCACGCCCACCGTGGGTTCAAATCCCACCGCCACCGCACGATGAGAACCCCCGATATTCACTGGAATTGCAGTGAAGTCGGGGGTTTTCTCGTTGGTCGACCCCGTCAGCCCTGCTCGCGGCTGGGCGGCGGTCCCGGTATCGCGGCCACGGCGGCCCTGGCGATGGCGAGAACCTCCTCGGCCGAGCCGCCGTCCCTGGCGCAGCCCGACATGCCGCGCAGGACGGCCACCAGGAATGACGCCAGCTCGTCCGGCCGAACGGTGGCCGGGAGCTCGCCGTCTGCGAGTCCTTGTGCGATGCGGTCCGTGAGTCGACGGTGGACGACCGCTCGTTGTTCGGCGAGGCGGGGCTCGGTCAGCATGAGGCACCCCAGCGGTGTGCCCGTATCGGTGTGCACGCGGGCGGTGTCGTCGAGCATCGTGGCGATGGCGTCGCGGACGGTCGGGCGGGCCAGCGCGCGGTCGAGGCCCTCGCAGGTCCAACGGAAGTACAGCGCGGACGCCTCCTCGAAGAGGTTGTCCTTGTCGCCGAACGCCGCGTACAGGCTGGGCGGAGTGACGCCCATGGCCTTGGTCAACATCGCGATGGACGTCTCGTCGTAGCCGGTGCGCCAGAACTGCTCGACGGCCGCAGCCAGCGCGGTGTCGCGGTCGAAGCTTCTCGGTCTGCCTGCCATGTCTCCAGCATATCGTAGTGATCACTATGGAACGTGGTACCGTGAACACGCAATTCATAGTGATCGCTACAGAAAGAGAATCTCATGCAGCTGAAGAACGCCGTGGTGCTGGTGACCGGAGCCAATCGAGGGATCGGCGCGGAGTTCGTCGCGCAGCTCAAGGAGCGCGGAGCAGCCAAGATCTACGCAGCGTCGCGCAGTGGCGCTGTCGACGTGGACGGTGTGGAGCCGATCCGGTTGGACGTCACGGACCCCGCGCAGATCCAGGCCGCCGCCGCCGTGGCCGGCGACGTCCAGGTCCTGATCAACAACGCCGGGATCTCGAGCGGCACGTCCCTCATCTCCGGCGACGTGACGGACGTCCGGCGAGAGATGGACACGAACTTCTACGGTCCGCTCCTCATGACCCAGGCATTCGCGCCCATCCTGAAGGCCAACGGGGGAGGCGCCATCCTCAACCTCATCTCGGCGATGTCGTGGTTCACCGCGCCGGGGTCCGGCGCTTACGCCGCCTCGAAGGCGGCGGCCTGGAGCCTCACCGACAGTGCGCGGATCGAGCTCGCCGACCAGGGCACGCACGTCGTCGGGGTCCACATGGGTCTGGTGGACACGGACATGGTCGCGGGCCTGGAGGCGCCGAAGATCTCGCCAGCCACGTTGGCGGTCGCCGCCTTGGACGCCGTCGAGTCGGGTCTCGACGAGGTGCTGGCCGACGACTGGGCCAAGCTCGTGAAGTCCGGACTCACTCTCGATCCGTCGGAGCGCTACGAGCGGCTGTTCTCCTCCTTGTCCGGGAGCTGATCAAGATGTGAACCTTCGGGAGGTCGCGATACGCGGCAGCGTGGCACTTTGCCACGTTGCCGCGGCATCTCTTGACCGGTGTGCCACCACTGCCCATGATCTTGGTAGCAGATTGGCGGTGCGATCCACCGGCAGTCGATCCAGATGCGACGTGGCCCACCGGCTCCGTCCTCGACATGAAATGAGCTGATCGCATGTCCGTCGACGTTCTCACCCACGATGTCTCACCCGACAGGGTCTTCGACCGGACCGATGAGCTGGCCGACGCCGGCCACGAGCAGGTCGTGTTCTGCCGCGACGTGGAGACCGGCCTCCGGGCCATCATCAGCATCCACGACACGACGCTCGGTCCCGCCCTCGGCGGCACGCGCTTCTTCCCCTACCGGTCAGAGGCCGAGGCCCTGACCGACGGGCTGCGCCTGGCCCAGGGCATGACGTTCAAGGCCGCCGCCGCGGGGATGCCCCTCGGTGGTGGCAAGGCGGTCATCATCGGCGATCCCCGCACGCTCAAGACGCCCGAGCTGCTGAGGGCCTACGGGCGGTTCATCGACACCCTCGGAGGGCGCTACATCAGCGCAGCCGACGTCGGCACGACCTCGGACGACCTCGACGTCATCGGCCAGAGCACCCGCCACATCGTCGGCCGCACCACCGCCGCGGGAGGCTCGGGGGACAGCGGGTTCTCCACGGCGTACGGCGTGTTCTGCGCTATGCAGGCCGCCGCCCGGCTCACCTGGGGCGCGGACGGTCTGACCGGACGGACGGTCGGCGTCGAGGGGGCGGGCAAGGTCGGGGTGCACCTGATCGGCCTGCTCGCCGAGCAGGGTGCGTCCGTCGTGGTGTCGGACCCGTACGGCCCCGCGCTGGACCGTGTCCGAGACCTCTACGACGACGTCAGGACGGCCGACTCGGTCATCGACCTGCCCGTGGACGTGTACGCGCCCTGCGCCCTCGGTGCGACGCTCACGCCCGCGACGGTCGCGGCCCTCTCGGCCCAGGTCGTGTGCGGGGCGGCCAACAACCAGCTGCTCACCACCGAGGTGGGCGAGGCGCTCCGCCACCGGGGCATCACCTGGGTGCCCGACTTCGTCGCGAACGCGGGCGGCCTGATCCAGGTCGGCAGCGAGCTGCAGGACAAGACCGAGGAGCAGGTCCTCGCGGGTGTCGAGCGGATCGGGACGACGGTCTCGGAGATCCTCACGACGGCGACCGACCACGACGTGTCGACGAGCGCCGCGGCCCTCGCGGTCGTGCGCTCCCGCCTCGACGCGGCCCGCACCGGCCGCTAGCACCTCCGCGCCACCACCTGCCGACCCATCCGACGGGCCGGAGGTCACCCCTTCCTACCGCCCGCCGGCGAAGGAGAACGCCCATGTCATCTGCAGTCAACGAGCACGTCCAGGACCTCGCGTCGCTGCGTCAGGGACAGCCGATGTTCCAGCTGATCGGCCCGGACGGAACGCTGACCGACGCCGGCGCGTCGATCGGCGTCTCGGTCGAGCTCGCGCAGGAGCTGCACCGCGACATGGTGCTGGCGCGGCGTCTGGACCAGGAGGCGCTGGCCCTGCAGCGGCAGGGAGAGCTGAGCCTGTGGCTGATGAGCTGGGGGCAGGAGGCCGCCCAGGTCGGATCCGTCCGTGCGCTCCGGCCCACCGACATGGTCTTCCCGAGCTATCGCGAGCACGCCGCGGCCCTGTGCCGGGGCATCTCGCCCGCGGACCTGATGCGCCAGTGGAAGGGCGCCGCGCACTCCGGATGGAACCCGGCCGAGTCGCGGTTCCACATCTACTCCCTGGTGCTGGGCACGCAGACGCTGCACGCGACGGGCTACGCCGCCGGTGCCGCCATGGAGGGCAGCGACGAGGTCGTCGCGACCTACTTCGGTGACGGTGCCGCGAGCCAGGGCGACGTCAACGAGGCGTTGAACTGGGCCGCGGCCGGCTCGCTGCCCGTGCTGTTCTTCTGCCAGAACAACCAGTGGGCCATCTCCACCCCGACCGCGACGCAGATGCGGACACCGCTGCACGTGCGCGCCGCCGGCTTCGGCCTGGACGCGTTCCACGTGGACGGCAACGACGTGATGGCCGTGCACGCCATCACCTCCCTGGCCGCCGAGCGCATCCGGGACGGTGGCGGGCCGGCGCTGGTCGAGGCGCAGACGTACCGGTTCGGCGGCCACAGCAGCTCCGACGATCCCCAGCGCTACCGCTCCGCGGACGACGTCGCCGCGTGGCAGCTGCGCGATCCCCTGGTCCGCAGCGAGGCGTTCCTCCGTTCCTCGGGGGTCGACGAGGCCTACTTCACGGATCTGGCCGAGGAGGCCGGCGACTTCGCGGCGTCCGTGCGCACCGCGTGCCGCTCGATCACCGGCGCCGCCCTGGAATCGGTGTTCGATGCGGTCTACGCCGAGCCGCACCCCGGAATGACCGCGGAACGGGCGGCGCACCTGGCGCACGCGGCCTCCTACGGATCGGAGAACTGACATGGCGACCATGACGCTCGGCGGGGCGATCAACGCGGGCCTGCGCGCGGCGATGGAGGCGGACGACCGGGTCGTCGTCATGGGCGAGGACGTCGGCGTCCTCGGCGGCGTCTTCCGCGTGACCGACGGGCTCCACAAGGACTTCGGCCCGGCCCGGGTCGTGGACACCCCGCTGGCCGAGTCGGGCATCGTGGGCACTGCGATCGGGCTCGCCCTCCGCGGCTACCGGCCGGTCTGCGAGATCCAGTTCGACGGCTTCGTCTACCCCGCGTTCGACCAGATCGTGAGCCAGCTCGCGAAGATGCGGGCACGCTCGGGCGGCCTGCTGTCGTTGCCGGTCGTCATCCGCATCCCCGTCGGAGGTGGCATCGGCGCGGTCGAGCACCACAGCGAGTCGAACGAGGCGTACTTCGCGCACACCGCGGGCCTTCGGGTGGTGTCGTGCTCGAACCCCGACGACGCCTTCCACATGATCCAGCAGGCCATCGCGTCGGACGACCCGGTCATCTTCTACGAGCCGAAGCGCCGCTACTGGGACAAGGCCGAGGTGTCGGAGCACCCCGCCCACGACCTCCACGCCGCGGCCGTGCTCCGCCCCGGGACGGACTGCACGCTCGTCGCCCACGGCCCGACCGTCACCACAGCACTCGCTGCTGCCGCGGCCGCTGAGGAGGACGGCTTCTCGGTCGGTGTGGTCGACCTGCGGTCGATCTCCCCGCTCGACCTGGTCACGCTGCGCCGGGAGGCGTCCGCGTCGGGCCGGGTCGTCGTGGTCCACGAGGCGTCAACCTTCGCCGGCATCGGCGCCGAGATCGCGGCGGCCATCACCGAGTCGTGCTTCTACGACCTGCAGGCGCCCGTCCTGCGGGTGGGCGCCTACAACGTGCCGTACCCGCCGGCATCCGTCGAGGACGACTTCCTGCCCGACGTCGACCGTCTCCTCGAGGCCGTCGACCAGAGCCTCCACTTCTAGAGAGCGAGCAGACCATGTTCGAGTTCGCCCTGCCCGACGTCGGCGAAGGCCTGACCGAGGCCGAGATCGTCACCTGGCACGTCGTCGTCGGGGAGTCGGTCGAGATCAACGACACCCTGGTCGAGATCGAGACCGCCAAGTCGATCGTCGAGCTGCCGTCGCCGGCGGCCGGCACCATCGTCGCCGTCCACGTCGACACAGGTACGACCGTCGACGTCGGCACCGTGCTGATCAGCATCGAGGACGGTGTCTCCGCGCCGGTGGCACCGCCGCCCCCGACCGCGGAGCGCGAGGAAGAGCCTCTGGTTCTCGTCGGCAAGGCACCCACCGACGCCGCTCCCCGCCGCCGACGCCTGCGGGCCCGCGAGGACGGGGCGCCGGCGGTGGCCACCGCCGTGGTGCCGCCGCCGGAGCGGACGTCAGCCGGCCGCGGGAGGACGAAGCCGCCCGTGCGCCTCCTGGCGAAGCAGCTCGGCGTCGACCTCTCGACCGTCACACCGTCGTCGGGCGACCTCATCACCCGTGGCGACGTGGAGGCCGCAGCAACCGGCGGTCAGCCGGTCGCGCAGGTGCCGGCGACGGGTCGGGAGACCAGGGTGCCGATCAAGGGCGTCCGCAAGGCGACGGCGGCCGCGATGACCCGGTCCGCGTTCACCGCCCCGCACGTCACGGAGTGGCTGACCGTCGACGTCACCCGCACCATGGACATGGTCCGCCGGTTGAAGGCCGACCGTGCCTGGAACGGGGTCCGCCTGACGCCGCTGGTGTTCGTCGCTCGCGCGTTCCTGCTCGCGATCCGCCGCTTCCCCGACATCAACGCCCGCTGGGACGAGGACGCACAGGAGATCGTCCTGCAGCACTACGTGAACCTCGGCATCGCCGCGGCCACCCCGCGCGGGCTCATGGTGCCCAACATCAAGGACAGCCACACGCTCGACCTGGCCGGCCTGGCCCACGCCCTCGACGATCTGGTCCAGACGGCGAGGGCCGGCAGGACCTCGCCGGAGCAGATGTCCCACGGCACCGTCACGATCACCAACATCGGCGCCTTGGGCGTGGACGCCGGCACGCCGATCCTCAACCCCGGCGAGTCCGCGATCCTCGCGTTCGGCGCGGTGCGGGAGATGCCGTGGGTCGTCGACGGCGAGGTCGTGGTCCGTCAGGTCACCCAGCTCGCGATGTCGTTCGACCACCGTCTCGTCGACGGCGAGCTGGGGTCGAACGTCCTGGCCGAGGTGGGTCGGCTGCTGAGCGATCCGGGGGAGACCTTCCTGTACGTGTGAGCGTGACGCACGCAGGGCCGACCGGAACGATCCGGTCGGCCCTGCGTGGGTGGTGCGGTCAGCGAACCGTGCGCGCGGCGCGCTCGATCAGGTCCGTCACGGCTGACGGGTGGCTGACGAGCGAGGCGTGGGACGCCTTGATCTCGACGGTCGTGGCGTGCATCCGCTTGGCCATGAACCGCTGGAGCTCGGGCGCGATGGCCTGGTCCTGGGTTCCCACGAGGTACCACGACGGGATGCTCCTCCACGCCGGTGTGGAGATCTTGCCGGTCAGTGCGGACGCGTCGGTGGCGCGCTGCGTCGCCGCCATCAGGTCCGCGGTGCCCTTCGGGACATCGCCCGCGAACGCCGCCCGGAAGCCCTTGCGGTCCAGGTAGATCTCGGTCGACTGCGTTCCGTCCGGGTTCGTGATCGCCACGGGGACCACGGGCAGGGGAGGCGTCGGGTGCGTCAGCGGCTTCTCCAGGAGCGAGCTGATGCTCTCGCCGGCGTCGGGCGCGAACCCGGCGATGTAGACGAGGCCCTTCACGTTCTTGTTGCCGGTCGCCGCCTCGGTGATGACGTCGCCGCCGTAGGAGTGTCCGGCCAGGATGACAGGGCCCTTGATGGTGCTGAGGAGGCCGCGGAGGCTGGCCACGTCCTGCGGCAGGCCGCGCAGCGGGTTCGGGGCGGCCACGACGTCGTACCCGTCGTGCGACAGGCGCTTGACCACGCCGTTCCAGGACGAGGCGTCGGCCCACGCGCCGTGCTCGAGCACGATGGTCGGCTTCGCGGACGGGGCGGGGTGCTTCGGCTCGGCCTGCGCCGAGTTGACGCCGACGATGCCGACGGCGGCCACGGCGGCGACAGCGGCGATGGTGACGTTCCGGGCCTTGCGAGATGTCTTCATGGTCTTCCTTGCGTTCGATGGGTGATGTCCTGTTTTTCTAGACAGACAGGTCTGTCTACTCGACGATGACACCTCGGAGGAGGGTTGTCAAGACAGACCTGTCTGTCTGTCCTGCTAGAATGGTGTGATGACGACGACAGCGGCCCGTCCCTCCGACGCGAGGGACCGCCTTCTCCGCACCGCGGGTGAGCTCTTCTACGCCGAGGGCATCAACACCGTCGGCGTCGATCGGGTGGTGGCCGAGGCCAAGGTCACGAAGGCGACGTTCTACCGGCACTTCCCGAGCAAGGAAGACCTGGTCGTGGCCTATCTGGAGTCGGTCGACGAGCAGTTCCGGCAGTGGTTCGACCAGCTGGCCGTCGAGCACCCCGACCCGGCCGAGCGGCTGCGGGCGTTCTTCGAGGGCATAGCGACGTACCTGTGCGGGCCGGACTTCCGCGGCTGCCACTTCATCAATGCGGGCGCGGAGGACGCTCGGAAGGACTCGCGCCCCCGACGCGCGGTCGCCCGCCACCGCGAGTGGTTCCGCACGACGGTGCGCGAGACGCTGCGCGAAGCAGGAGTCGACCGTGCCGACGCGGTGGGCGATCAGCTGGTCGCGCTGCGGGACGGAGCGATGGTCGAGGGCTACCTGGAGTCCCCGGAGTTCGCGGGCACGGTGTTGATGAAGGGCTTCGACATGACGGTCGGCAACCCTGCGCTCCTGGGCTGAGCAACCGCGTCTCCCGAACGGTGTGAGGTCGGGGGTGCTGGGTACGAGACCTGGAGTCCCTCCCCGAATGAAATCGGAGCTCCCATGATCACCAAGATCCTCAGCACTCCCGTGTCCATCGCCCAGCACCTGGTGACCGGTGCGGTCCACGGCGGCGTGGGCGTCACCACGGCCGTCGCTCGCAAGATCGCACCGTTGCTGCCCGGTCTCGGCGGACACGACAGCGCCGGCTCGTCGGACGCACCGACCCCGGCTCCGTCCAGCTCGGCGCCCACGGCCCCCGCGCCCCCGAAGGTGAGCACCGAGCCGGTCACCCAGCCGCCCGCGCCGAAGCCCACGCGCACGCCCGGTGCCACGACGACGATGGCCGATCCCGCACCGGCGACGATCAACCCGAAGACCCGGTCGACCGCGAAGCGGGCGACGTCCATCAAGCCCGGGGAGGCGACCCCGGCGTCGGTCGCACCGGCCAAGAAGGCCGCAGCCAAGAAGGCGGCAGCGAAGAAGGCTCCCGCCAAGAAGGTGCCGGCCAAGTCCAAGCCCGCCGCCGTGCTGGACGAGCCGGCCGCACCCGTCGAGGACGATGCCGTGGTCTACAGCACGGGTCCGGAGTCGATGACCTCCCCGATCGCCGAGGAGCTGAAGGACGCCGCCAAGGAGTCCTGAGGCCCACGGGACGATCGAGCAGGCGGAGCCGCGCGGGCTCCGCCTGCTCCTCGTCCTACGGCCCGGTCGTCCCGGGGGGTCCCGGAATAACGGTCGGTCGGGTCTCCTTGCAACAGGCATGACCTCACCTCTCTCAGCCGCCCCGTCCGGTACGTTCCAGCTCGGTGGCGACCTGCCCGTCGTACGCCTGGGCTACGGCACGATGCAGCTGCCGGGCAAGGGCGTTTGGGGTGAGCCCACCGACCGCGACGGTGCGATCGCCGTCCTGCGTCGCGCCGTCGAGCTGGGCGTCACGTTCTTCGACACCGCCGACTCGTACGGCCCCGAGGTCGCCGAGGACCTGCTCCGCGAGGCGCTGCACCCGTACGCCGAGGACGTGGTCATCGCGACCAAGGCCGGGCTGACCCGCCAGGGCCCCGACAAATGGCACCCCGTCGGCCGTCCGGCGTACCTGCGCCAGCAGGCCGAGCTGAGCCTGCGCCGGCTGCGCCTGGACACCATCGACCTGTTCCAGCTGCACCGCATCGACTCCGAGGTGCCGCTGGAGGACCAGATCGGCGAGCTCAAGGCGCTGCAGGACGAGGGCAAGATCCGGCACATCGGCCTCAGCGAGGTCGACGTCGACCAGCTCAAGCAGGCCCAGGAGATCGCGACGATCGTCTCGGTGCAGAACCTGTTCAACCTCTCGAACCGCTCCGCCGAGGCGCTGCTGGACTACTCCGAGGAGCAGGGCATCGCCTTCATCCCGTGGTTCCCGCTCGCGACCGGCGGCCTCGTCAAGGACGGCGGCCCGCTCGAGGAGATCGCGAAGGAGCAGGGCGCGACCCCCTCGCAGCTCGCCCTCGCGTGGCTGCTCCGGCGTTCGCCCGTCATGCTGCCGATCCCGGGGACGTCGAGCATCGACCACCTCGAGGACAACGTCGGCGCGGCGGCCATCGAGCTGACCGACGAGCAGTTCGACGCCCTCTCGAACGCTGTGTGACCCTCATGCACGGCGAGTACAAGGTCTCCGGCGGCAAGCTGGTCGTGGTCGACCTGGAGGTCGACGACGGAGTCATCCGCGACGTCGTCCTGAGCGGTGACTTCTTCCTGGAGCCCGACGAGGCGCTGGGCCGGATGTCTGACGCCCTCGAAGGGCTCTCGGCGGAGGCGAGCCTCGGCGCGCTCGTCGCGGCGATCGACCAGGCGCGCGGCGACGCGGTCATGGTCGGCTTCGACCCGCCGGCGGTCGCGCACGCCGTGCTGCGCGCTCTCGGGCGCAGCACGGCGTGGCACGACCACCACTTCGAGCTCCTGCACGCGGGTCCCCAGCACCCGCCGGCGCAGATGGCGATCGACGAGATCGTGGCCCGGCAGGTCGGCGAGGGGCTGCGTCCACCCACGCTGCGCGTGTGGGAGTGGGCGTCCAACGCTGTCATCATCGGCTCGTTCCAGTCGCTCTCGAACGAGGTCGACCTCGAGGCGGCCGAGCGCCACGGGGCCACCGTGGTGCGGCGGATCTCCGGCGGCGGGGCGATGTTCGTCGAGCCCGGCAACACCATCACGTACTCGCTGTACGTGCCGGCGACGCTGGTCGAGGGCCTGTCGTTCGCCGAGTCGTACGCCTTCCTGGACGCGTGGGTCATCCGTGCCCTGCGCGAGCTCGGCGTCGATGCCACGTACGTCCCCCTCAACGACATCGCCTCGCCGCAGGGCAAGATCGGCGGCGCGGCCCAGAAGCGGCTCGCGAGCGGTGTCGTGCTGCACCACGTGACGATGTCGTACGACATGGACGCGGCCAAGATGCTCGATATCCTCCGCATCGGCCGCGAGAAGCTCAGCGACAAGGGCACCGTGAGCGCCGCCAAGCGCGTCGACCCGATCCGGAGCCAGACCGGGCTCAGCCGCGAGGACGTCGTCGAGGCGATGCTCGAGCACTTCCGCCAGAGCTACGGCCTGACCGAGGTCGAGATCGACGCCGCGACGCTCGAGGAGGCCGCGGCGCTCGCCGAGAGCAAGTACCTCGATCCCGCCTGGACCGCCCGCGTCCCCTGACGGGGAGGGCGGCTCAGCGGGGAGGGGAGGCGGTGTCGATGACCGAGTTGGGGTGGAAGAGGACGGGATCGCCTCGGCGGGTGGGACGGACGAGGTCGAAGCCGCCCGTCGTGACCACGAGCCACCGCCGGGGAGCCTCCGCCTGACCCAGGGCCGTGCGGGCCGCGATCGCGTCGTGGGCGCAGCTGACATGGGTCGGCGGGAACGTGAACAGGCCGTCCAGTGCCTCGTCCTCCGGCCCGAGGAACGCGATGGGCCGCGTCAGCACCTCACCGCAGACGCCGCAGATGCGGCTGAGGGCGCACCGGATGGCGCGACTCTTCACGACGCCGTCGTGGACCCGGCCGTCGTCGTCCCGGCACGCGAACGGCACCGCCGCGGCGTCACTCACCGCGGTCACGCCGACGCCGCGGCCGACCACTTGCCGAGCTCGGAGCGCCGGGTCGGGCGCTCGGAGTCGTCGAGGCGGCGACGCTTGCGCGGGGCCACCGGTGCCGGGTTGTCGGTCGTACGCCGGTTCGGCAGCGACAGCTTCATGATCGTGCGCAGCGTCTGGCCGTACTGCTTGTGCAGCGGTCCGGTCGTGTACGGGATGTCGTACCGCCGGCAGATGTCCTTGACCTTGACCGCGATGTCCGCGTACCGGTTGCTCGGCAGGTCGGGGAAGAGGTGGTGCTCGATCTGGTAGCCGAGCTGGCCGCTCATGAGGTGCAGGAGCTTGCCGCCCTCGAAGTTCGCCGACCCCAGCATCTGGCGCAGGTACCACTCGGCGCGCGTCTCGTCCTCGAGCTCCTCCTCGGAGAAGTGCACCGCCCCGTCGGGGAAGTGGCCGCAGAAGATGATCATGTACGACCACACGTTGCGCATGATGTTGGCGGTGAAGTTGGCCGACAATGTGTGGAAGAACGACGGACCGCTCAGCGCGGGGTACATGACGTAGTCCTTGAACGCCTGCTTGCCGACCTTGTCGCCGATCTGCTTGAGCTGCTTCTTCAGCAGCTTGGGATCCTTCTTGCCCTTGCGGATCGCCTCGATGTCGAGGTCGTGCAGCGCGACGCCCCACTCGAAGAACAGCGCCAGCAGCGCGTTGTAGACCGGCTGCCCGAGGTTGTACGGCGTCCACTTCTGGTCGCGCGACATCCGCAGGATGCCGTAGCCGATGTCGTTGTCGTGGCCGAGGACGTTGGTGAACTGGTGGTGGATGTAGTTGTGCGAGTGCTTCCACTGCTCGGCCGGCTGGGTCGTGTCCCACTCCCAGTTGCTGGAGTGGATCTCCGGGTCGTTCATCCAGTCCCACTGGCCGTGCATCGTGTTGTGGCCGATCTCCATGTTCTCGAGGATCTTGGCCGAGCCGAGCATCACGGTGCCGAGCAGCCACGCGGGCGGGAACATGCTGGCGAACAGCGTGATGCGTCCGGCGGCGGCGAGGCGGCGCTGCAGGGTGATGACGCGGGTGACGTGGTCACGGTCGGCCTGGCCGCGCTCGGCCTCGACCTGCGCGCGGATCTCGTCGAGCTCGCGGCCGATGGCCTCGACCTCCTCGTCGGTCAAATGGGTGTACTCACGGACATCGGCGAATGCCATGGCTGGCTCCTTCGCTAGTGGGTGGAGTTCGGGACGGGTGCTTCTAGAGAGCGAGCGTGCAGTCGCCGACGGCGACCGAGATGCAGGTCTGGATGTACTCGTTGGGCTCGCCGTGCTCGTCGCCGCTGCGCAGGTCGCGCACCCGGCCGGCGGCCAGCGGCACGTCGCAGGTGTGGCAGATGCCCATGCGGCAGCCGAACAGCATGTTGACGCCGGCCTCCTCGCCGGCCTCGAGCAACGTCGTGGCGCCGTCGACCTCGACCGTGGGACCGCCGTCGCCGAACGTCACGCTGCCGCCGGCGCCCTCGGTGCCTGCGGTGGCGAGGGTGAAGCGCTCGACGTGCAGGTGATCCTCGCGACCCAGGCGCTGGAAGTGGTCGGTGAACGCGTCGAGCATCGGCGCGGGACCGCACGCCCAGGTCTCGCGGTCCATCCAGTCGTGGCAGACGTCGTCGAGCTGCTCGGGGGCGAGGATGCCGTCCACGTCGGTGAAGCGCTCGTGGAACGTGAAGCCCTCGTGCCGCCCGGACAGCTCCCGCAGCTCCTGCAGGAACATCATGTCCTCCTCGAAGCGTGCCGAGTAGATCAGCACGACGTCGTCGAGGGTCCCGCGCCGGTCCAGGGTGCGCAGGATGGACATGACGGGCGTGATGCCGCTGCCGCCGACGAGGAAGAGCATCCTGTCCGGCGGCGGGTCCGGCACGACGAAGTCACCCTGTGGGGAGGCCAGTCGCACGATGGTCCCCGGCTCGAGGCCGTTGACGAGGTGGTCGGACAAGAATCCCTCCGGCATCGCCTTCACGGTGATGCTGACGGTCTTGCCCTCGACCAGGGGAGCGGAGGAGAGCGAGTACGACCGCCAGTGGAAGCGGCCGTCGATCTCGACGCCGATGCCGATGTACTGGCCCGGCGAGTGGTCGAAGCGCCAGCCCCAACCGGGCCGGATGACGAGGGTCGCGGCGTTCTCCGTCTCCGGCACGACCTTCTCCACCCGGCCGCGCAGCTCGCGCTGGGACCACAGCGGATTGACCAGGGCGAGGTAGTCGTCGGGGGACAGCGGCGTGGTCAGGGCCTTGCCGGCCTGCCGGATCCGTCGCAGCACTGACGTCCGCTCGATGGGCGCTGAGGTCATGGGCTCCTCAATTCGGTGCACAAGTGTTCACTGGGTGCTTGTAACTCAGAGTGACACCTGAAACCGCAGGGCGCAACAGGACGAGGGTCACCTTTTCCTCGATGATGGGCACATGTCCTCGACGCACCCCCTCCGCGAGCTCTCCCTGACCGATCTACGCCGTCGCACCAGCATCAAGTGGCGCGAGCACCCCGACGACGTGCTGCCGCTCTGGGTCGCGGAGATGGACGTCCGGATCGCCGCACCCGTCGCCGACGCGTTGACCGCGGCGATCGCGGACAGCGACACGGGCTACCCGCACGGCAACGCGTACGCCGAGGCGTTCGCGGACTTCGCGGCCCGCCGCTGGAGCTGGGAGGGCCTCGACTCGACCCACACGGCCTACGCCGCCGACGTCATGACGGGCCTGGTCGAGGCCATCCGCCTCGTCTCGGCGCCCGGGGACCCGGTCGTGGTCAACCCGCCCGTGTACCCGCCGTTCTTCGGGTACGTCGAGCACGCCGAGCGTGAGCGCGTGGACGCACCGCTCGGCGAGGACGGCCGGCTCGACCTGGACGCGCTCGAGGCCGCGTTCATCCGCGCCGGGGCGCAGGGCCGGTCCGTCACGTACCTGCTGTGCAATCCGCACAACCCGACCGCGGTCGTGCACACCGCGGACGAGTTGGCCGCGGTGGCCGCGCTGGCGTCGACGTACGACGTGCGGGTCGTGGTCGACGAGATCCACGGACCGCTCGTCCCGGAAGGATTCGTCCCCTACCTGAGCGTCGACGGCACGGAGGACGCTTTCGTGGTGACCTCCGCCTCGAAGGCATGGAACCTCGCGGGGCTGAAGGCCGCGGTGATGATCGCGGGCGAGCGCTCGGCCGCGGACCTGGCCCGCATCCCTGAGGTGGTGTCGCACGGGCCGAGCCACCTCGGCATGCTCGCGCACACGGTCGCCCTGCGCGAAGGCGTCCCGTGGCTCGACGCCCTCCAGTCGGACCTCGCCGAGAACCGGGCGCTGCTGGCCCGCCTGCTGGACAAGCACCTCCCGGCCGCGACCTGGTCGGCCAACCCGGGAACGTACCTCGCCTGGCTGGACTGCCGTGAGCTCGGCCTGGGGGACGACCCGGCCGCCGCGTTCCTCGAGCAGGGACGGGTCGCGCTCAACCCGGGACCGACCTTCGGTCCCGGTGGCGCAGGGCACGTGCGGCTGAACTACGCGACCTCCCCGGAGATCCTCACCGAGGCGATCGAGCGGATGGCCCGCGTGGTCACGGAGGCCATCTTCTGAGTCGCGGCGGGCCGGATGTACGCGGCCAAGGCGGCCCGGCAGCGCGCATGAGGTGCCGGTCGCGCCGCCCGGACGTACGGTGCGTGGATGAGCGATGGACCTGACGATGCACACATCCGTCCCGACGGCGTCGACGACGCCACCGTCGAGGCGCTCGGGAAGCTGAGCGAGGCCCTCGAGGCCGTCGAGGAGGCGCGCGGGCACCTCTACGCGTTCCACCGCCGGTGCGGGACCGCCGACCTCATGCTCGGGGACGCGGTCGACCTGCTGCGCTCGGCCGGCCACGACGAGATCGCCGACCGCGTCGAGGCCGACCTGGTGGGGCGCAACATCATCGAGGGGCGGTGGTCGTTCCAGGTCGTCGAGGACTACGACGACAACTACTACGCCGCGTTCCGCGACCACGAGCGGAAGGCCCGCGAGGAGCTGGCCGACGGCAAGCGGCACCTGTTCGAGGCCGAGATGAAGGAGGACCGCCGCACGGCGGGCCGCCGGCACCACGAGGCACTGCCCTGAGGGATCTTCTCGCAAATTGGTGCGATTCAGTCCCGCAAGGGCGGGTACATCGCAGGTAGTCGACGAAAGGAGTCCCTCATGGGTCTCGGAGACAAGGTCAGCAACGCAGGCGACGACGCCAAGGGCAAGGCGAAGGAAGCCGTGGGCGGAGCCACCGACGACAAGGAACTTGAGCGTCAGGGCAAGGGAGATCAGGCCAAGGCCGATCTCAAGAATGCCGGCGAAAAGGTGAAGGACGCCTTCAAGCACTGAGCTCATCCCGGATCACGGGCGCATCGACCACACGCTGGTCGGTGCGTCCGTTCCGTTGGTGGCGGTGGTTCAGAGCTGCTCGAGGAGCTCCAGGGTGCGAGCCCAGGCAGCAGATGCCGGATCGATGACCACGAAGTGGTCGCCCTCGACCTCGACGACGGCCGCGTCCCCGCCTGCCGCGGTGGCCCGCTCGACGTACTCGACGGACTGGCTCAGCGGGACGACGTCGTCGGACCTGCCATGGACGCATCGCACCGGCACGTCGACGGGGACGACCCGCGTGGGGTCCGCCAGCGCGTACCGCTCGTCGACCGTCCCGCCCATCATCTGCTGCACGGCGCCGGACCCCAGGTCGGCGTGGATCGCCGCCGCGAGGTCGAGCACGCCGGCCTGGGAGACCGCAGCGGTCACCGGCACGACGGGATCGGCCCAGTCCGAGCCCGCGAGCTTCGACCGCCCGGCCGCCCACACCGCGAGGTGGCCGCCCGCGGAGTGACCGAGGGTGATGACCTTGGCCGTGTCCAGGCCGTCGACGCCGGCCAGCGCGTCGAGCGCCGCCGCGACGTCGTCGAACGTGGTCGGCCAGCCCCCGCCGCTGCCGACACGCCGGTACTCCACGTTGTACGCCGCCCAACCCTCCGCGACCAGGGACGCGGCAAGAGGGCGTCCGAGCGCGAGGTCGTACTGCGCCTTCCAGAACCCGCCGTGGATCACGACGACGACTCCCTTGGCCGCTCCGGACGGTCTGGAGAGCTCCGCGTGCTGCTGCGGATCCGGGCCGTACGAGATCTTCTCCACGCGTCTTCCTCTGTCAGGTTGTCTCCTCTCGTCGGGCGACGAGCAGGCGGCGAGCACGGAGCCGCCCAGGAGGGCGAGCATGCTCCGGCGGTCCACGGTGCCATCCCAGCCGACGCTCCGTGCTCCCGCCACCTGAACCGGCCATGGTGCGCGGTCAGGGCGGTCGTCGATCACCGGTAGAATCGGAGTCCGTCGAGTCCATGGGAGGAGCACTTTCGTGGACGTGCATGACCTCGACAGCTACCTGCTGGTCGGGGCCGGTGTCCTGATTCTCGCCGTCCTCGCGGTTCGACTGTCGGTCATGGTCGGCCTGCCGTCCCTGCTGGTCTACCTCGCGCTCGGTCTGCTGCTGGGCAGCTCGGGCCTCGGCATCGAGTTCGCCGACGCGGACCTCGCCCACGCCCTGGGATTCGGCGGTCTCGTGCTGATCCTCGCCGAGGGCGGTCTGACGACGAAGTGGGAGCACGTCCGGCCCAATCTCGGGTACGGCCTGCTGCTCGCGACCCTGGGCTCGGCGATCAGCGTCATCGTGGTCGCCGCCGGCGCGCACACCCTGCTCGACCTGGACTGGGAGCTCGCGGTCCTCCTCGCTGCTGTGCTGACCCCGACCGACGCCGCCGCCGTCTTCTCGGTGCTGCGCACGGTGCCGCTGAAGTCGTCCGTCAATGGCACGCTCGAGGCCGAGTCGGGCCTCAACGACGCCCCGATCGTGGTGCTGGTCGTCGCGATCAGCGCCGGCGAGGTGGCGGACAAGGGCATCGGCTATCTCATCGGGTTGGTGGTCTTCGAGCTCGTCGTGGGCGCCATCATCGGCATCGCGATCGGCTGGTTCGGCGCGTGGCTCCTGCGCCGGGTGGCCCTGCCGGCGTCCGGCCTCTACCCACTCGTGGTCATCGCCTTCACCGTGCTGGCGTACGGCTCCGCGGCGGCGATCCACGCGAGCGGGTTCGCCGCGGTCTACATCGCCGCGCTGATCCTCGGCAACGCCGAGCTGCCCCACCGCATGGCCACCCGCTCGTTCATCGAGGGCATCGGCTGGCTGGCGCAGATCGGCCTGTTCGTCATGCTGGGCCTGCTCGCCAGCCCCGACGAGCTCCAGTGGTGGCACGTCTGGCACGGGCTGCTCATCGGCGCGATCCTGACGTTCATCGCCCGGCCCCTGACGGTGATGGCGTGCGCCGTGTGGTTCGGCCGCAGCGCCCGCGAGCAGCTGTTCGTGGGGTGGGCCGGGCTGCGCGGCGCGGTGCCCATCGTCCTGGCGACGATCCCGCTCTCGGCAGGGGTCGCGGGTGCGCGCGACCTGTTCAACACTGTGTTCGTCGCGGTCGTCATCTACACGCTCCTGCAGGCGGCGCCGTTGGCGAGGCTGGCGGCCGCGTGCGGTGTGCTGACCGACGCCGCCCGCGACGTCGAGGTCGAGGCCGCACCTCTGGAGCGGGTGTCGGCCGATCTGCTGCAGATCAGGGTGCCGAAGGGATCCAGGCTCGCCGGCGTCGAGATCGGTGAGCTCCGGCTGCCGGTGGGCGCCTCGGTCACGCTGGTCGTCCGCGACGACAAGACGTTCGTCCCGCACCGCACCGACCGCATCGCGGTCCGTGACGACCTGCTCATCGTCGCCGAGCGCTCGGTCCGCGAGCAGACCGAGGACCGGCTGCGGGACGTCGGGCGCAACGGCCGGCTCGCCGGCTGGGGCCGCGACGCCTGACGGGCCGGGTCGCCCGGGTCAGGGCAGCGGCACGATGGGGATGCACACCGCGACGTCGCGGTTGGTCTTGATCGACGTGCGCGCGTTGTCCTTCAGGCCGGAGAACTTGTTGCCGATCACGACCGTCACGCCGCTCGGCACGTCGATGTCCGGTGTGGCGTAGCTGACCTTGTCGCGGAACTGGGACGCCACGAGCCGGACGCGCGGGTCCTTCCTGTCCGCGGTCAGGATCGCCACCCGTCGAGGCTTCGTCTTGCTCGTGCTGTTGCCGATCCTGCCGCCGAGGAAGCCGTTGGCCTGCAGGTTGATCGTCACGCGGTTCGCGAGGCCCGAGCGCACCGAGGCGTTGAAGACGTTCACCCGGACGACGTTGCTGTTGAGCGCTGCCCCCTTCTTGACGACCGAGGACCGGCAGGTCGACTCGGTCGCCCCCGATGCCTCGGTGCCCGAGATGAGGAGGCGGACGCCGACGATCGTGCCGGCGAGGAAGACGATGGCCGCGGCCATCATCGTGAGGGTCTTGGTCATACGTTCTTGCCGATCGAGTGGACGCGGGCGTGGAGCATGTTGCGCTGTTGGAGCGCGGCGCGCAGGGCGCGGTGGAGGCCGTCCTCCAGGTAGAGCTCGCCCCGCCAGCTCACGACGTGCGCGAACAGGTCGCCGAAGTAGGTCGAGTCGTCGTCCAGCAGGTGCTCGAGGTCGAGCTGGGTCTTCGTGGTGGTCAGGTCGTCCAGGCGCACCTGGGAGGGGGAGATCTCGGCCCACGCGTTCTGTGAGAGCCCGTGGTCCGGGTACGGGCGTCCGTCGCCCACCCTCCTGAAGATCATCCCGCCAGTGTAGACAGAGCAAAGCCCCATCGACGGTAGCCTGCGCTGATCACGGCACCCGGGACCGAGATCCCGCGCGACCAGCCGCTCCGGAACGCCTGGGAACTCGTGAAGAACCTGCTCCGGAAACGTCGCTGGCTGGCTTTATCGTCAGATCTTGACGAGAATATGGGTGGCCCTGAGGAACAGATCAGGGATTCCACTGGTTGTCCCTCATGTCGGGGTGCAACAGGATCGACAACAGAAGGCGCGCCTGGGCGCCTTCCTGGGTTCAGAGCCCGGACGGACCGCAGGAGGCGCGATGACGCAGTCATCAGCACGAACCATGCCGGTGGAGACCGGCAGTCGTTCGTCAGGCCTCCTCCGCGCCGCCAGCCGCGCAGGCTTCGAGGTCGCGCTGATCGGCGTCCTCTACGTCGGCTACGTCATCACGCGCACGTTCGCCTCGACCGCCTTCGCGCCGGCCCGTGGCCGTGCCCTCGACATCCTGACGTTCGAGAAGTCGTGGCGCATCGACATCGAGTCGTGGCTCAACGACCTGTTCTTCAAGCACGAGTGGATCGGCATCGCCAGCAGCTACTGGTACGCCACGACCCACTACTTCGTCACGCTGGCCGTGCTGATCTGGCTCTATCGCCGCAACAAGTCGCAGTACGTGACGGCCCGTCGGGCGATCGTGCTGGCGTCCCTGATGGGGCTGACCTGCTACCTGCTGATGCCGACCGCCCCGCCGCGCCTCGTGGGCGGTGGCTACCACGACATCCTGAGCATGAACTCGGGTATCGGCTGGTGGAGCCAGAACGGCTCGGCGCCCAAGGGCATGGGCGACATCACCAACGAGCTCGCGGCGTTCCCGTCCCTGCACGCCGGGTGGGCGCTGTGGGTCGCGATCGTGCTGATCCGCGCCGGCCTGCCCCGCATCATCCAGGGTCTCGGCGTGGCGTACGCGGCGATGATGACCGTGGTGATCATCGGCACCGGCAACCACTGGCTCGTCGACGCGGTGGTCGGCTGGGCCGTCGTCGTGGTGGCGTTCGGCGTGATGATCGCCTTCGACCGCGACACCGGGCATGCGCACGAGCCCCAACCGGACTCAGTGCGGTCCTGACGCCGCCGCCCGATCGCGGGGGCGCGGTGGATGCGCCACCGTATGGGCCCGAATTCCGCCTCATACGGTGGCAGAAGCACCGCGCCGGGGTGAAACGGTCGAGGGCGTCCACAACCGCTGGTGAGCCGGCCGTCAGCGGCCGACCGAGCGACTGAGGACGAACGGCGTGCCCGGCGCCCGCCGCAGGCCGGCCAGGTCGACGAACGTCATGCCCAGCAGCGTGTGGTCGTCCCACGGCCGGAACTCGTCACGCACCCAGCGCCACGGACGGGGCGCGTCCCGCGGGTAGGTGACCAGGAGCGCCGGCCGGCCGTCCGCGAGGGAGGGGCCGAGGGCCGCGGTCATGGGGAGCGTCTCGGTCAGGCCGCCCCCGGAGCGCAGCAGGTTCACCCCGTCGAGCCTGGCCGGGTCGATGCCGGAGGCGATGAACCGCTTGCCGAACCAGCGCGGGAGCCCGACGATGGCCAGGCCGCGGGGAGCGATCGTGCGCAGCGGGGCACCGACGTACGACGCCTCGAAGGTGCCGGTCAGGTCCGTCAGCCGCGGATCGGCCAGCGAGCCCCAGCCGCGGCGGAGGTCACGGAGCGACTCGTCGTGGATGGTCATGACGCGCTCCCCGCCGCCGTGGCGTCGACCGGCACCCGCCGCGTCCGCCCCGCGGGAGCCGCGGGGAACCCGGCCGCGAACCGCTCCGCCATGGCGGTGATCGTCAGTGAGGGGTTGACGCCGAGGTTGGCCGGGATCGTGCTGGCGTCCGCGACGTAGAGCCCCGGGTGGCCGAACACCTCGTGCCGGACGTCCACCACGCCCTCGGCGGCGTCCGAGCCCATGACCGCACCGCCCAGGATGTGCGCGGTCACGGACAGGCCGCCCAGGGTCTCGCCGAGGAGGTTGAAGGGCGTGCCGCCGGACGCCTCCGCGTACGCGCGGGTGACCTCGTTGGCGACCGGCAGGAAGCTGGGGGCCTCGCGGCCGGTGACGGACCGGGACCGCAGGACCCGGCGCCACGGGCGGAACGGCGAGCGGCGCAGCTCGAACGACAGCTCGTTGTCGAGCCGCTGCATGACCGTGAGCACCGTGAGGCGCTGCTCGAACCGCCGGGCGCCCATCGCGCGCAGCTGCCGCAGCGGGTGCGCCAGGATCGCGCCGACGGTGCGCAGCGCGCGTCGCCCCGGTCGGTGCCCGTCCACGATGGGGCCGATCTGGAAGCGCATGTGCCACCCGCCGACGTACCGGTTCTGCGTGACGTGCGTGTCCGCGTCCGGGTGGAAGTCGGTCGTGATCGTGGGTCCGTGGGACAGGTCCTGCCCCGGCGGCTGCTGCACGGCGGTCAGGGCCTCGCTGTTGGTGCGCACGTGCCGGCCGAGCTGGCGCGAGACGTGGGGCAGGGTGCCGAGCTCGTCGCGGCAGCGGAACAGCAGGTCCAGGCTGCCCAGCACGCCGCCGGCCAGCACGACACGCTGTGCGCGGATGGGCTCGCGGACCACGTCGCGCCGCCACGGGTGGCCGACCGTGAGCTCGTAGCCGCCGGGCAGCGGCGTGATCGCGGTGACCTCGTGCTCGGCGCGGATCTGCGCACCGTAGCGCTCGGCGAGGTGCAGGTAGTTGCGGGTCAGCTGGTTCTTCGCGCCGTACGGGCAGCCCAGGAGACACTCGCCGCAGAGCCGGCAGCCGGTGCGTTCGGGGCCCTCTCCGCCGAAGAACGGGTCCGGCTCGGTCACCCCCTCGGTGCCGAAGTGGATCGCGAGCGGCACCGGCCCGAACGTGTGCTCGGCGCCCACGGCGCGGGCCGCGGTGCGCAGGTGCTCGTCCATCGGGCCGAGGTGGGCGTTCGTCACCCGGCCCAGCATGCGGGCGGCGCGCGCGTAGTGCGGAGCCAGCTCGCTGCGCCAGTCATCGGCGAGGTGGGCCCACGCGGGGTCGCGGTAGAACGCGTCCCCGGGCTCGAGCAGCACGCCGGCCCAGACGATCGAGCCGCCGCCGACGCCGTTGGCGCCGATGATGCCGACGTCCTTGAAGATGCGCTGCCAGAAGAAGCCACGCAGGCCCGCGCCGGGCTGCCAGAGGTACGCGCGAGGGTCCTTGCGGGCGCGCAGCAGGTCGGCGTCGCTGAGTCTTTGACCTCGTTCGAGGACGACGACCCGGTGGCCGGCCTCGGTGAGTCGCAGCGCTGCCACCGCGCCGCCGAAGCCGCTGCCCACCACGACCACGTCGGCGTCAAAGTCAGTCATGACGCTGACAGTAGTGGTGTCACGGTGGCGTCCGCCGGGAACCTGACGCTCGCCCTCGCCGTCACCCGCGGAACGGCATCACGTCGACGACGAGCCCGAGGTGGTCACCCGCGCCCACCTCGACGACGTCCGCCCGGCCCGCGGGGCGCACCGGCCCGTCGGCGAGGACGTGGTCGAGCTGGGCGCGCGGGCCGGACGCCGGGAACGTGCGCCCCTTGACCATCGGCCGCCACCTGGTCAGCCGCGCGGGCCAGGAGCCGACCAGGTTGAGGTCGCCGAGCAGGACGAGGGGACGTGGCAGGTCCTGCGCCCAGTGCCGGATCTGCCGCAGCTGCCGGGCCGCGCGCGGCGGCGCGAACGACAGGTGGGTGCTCACGACGGTCAGGGGGCCGCGAGGTCCGTCGAGCACGGCCGCCAGGGCGACGCGCTGCTCGTCCGGCATGAACCAGACGCGAGGACGCGTGCCGGGCGGCAGCGCGATCGGCAGTCGTCCCCGGGCCGCCGCCATCCGCAGCTCGTGGGTCGCGAGGACCGGCAGGTGGGTCAGCAGCCCGACGCCGTACGAGGGCTCGGCCCCGAGCGTCGCCGGAGCCGGGCGCGACCCGGCGCCGGGCCCGGGCGATCCGTGCACGGCGGCGGCGAACAACGCGGACCAGGCAGGTTGTCCCGGCGCTCGGCAGGCCGCCGCCAGCTCGGCGGCCTGGTCGGCCCGCCCGGAGCGGTCGAGCAGCCGGTCGACCTCCTGCACGGCCACGACGTCGGGCGCCAGCTGGGCGAGGTCGTGCCCGGTGCGGGCGAGCGAGACCGTCCCGTCGCCCGTGCGTCCTGACGCGATGTTGAGCGACACGAGACGCACGGTGGAGTCCGCACCGGCATCACTCAGGGAGGCGGGGGGCATCGGACCGGCGGGCTTCCCTTCTGGGACGTCGTGCTGCTCGTGCCCCCTGTACCCGCGTGCGGGGTTCTGAGACGCCGTTTCCGACGGGCAGGACGACCGGTGCGTCGGTACGGTTGACCGCATGGGAACGGTCGAGAACGTCGTGCTGCTGGACGAGTCGGGGCACGGCATCGGCGTGGCCCCGAAGACCGGCGTCCACCACGGGACGACACCGCTGCACCTGGCGTTCTCCTGCTACGTGTTCGACGCCGACGACCAGCTGCTGGTGACCCGCCGCGCGCTGGACAAGACGACGTTCCCGGGCGTCTGGACCAACAGCGCGTGCGGGCACCCCGCGCCCGAGGAGTCGATGCGCGCCGCCGTGCGACGACGCGTCCAGCAGGAGCTGGGGCTCTCGGTCGAGCAGGTCCGACTGGTCCTGCCGGAGTTCCGCTACACCGCGCACATGAACGGCATCCGCGAGAACGAGATGTGCCCCGTGTTCACCGCCCGGGCCGCCGGTCGGATGACGCTGGATCCCGCCGAGGTCGGCGACGCCGTGTGGGAGCCGTGGACAAAGTTCTCGCAGGACGTCCTGTCCGGGCGGCGCGAGGTGTCGTCCTGGTGCCGGATGCAGGTCGAGGGCCTTGACGCGCTGGGCCCGCTCCCCGGCGAGTGGCCCGCCGCCGACCCGTCTCGTCTCCCTCCCGCCGTCACGGTCTGACATGCCGGTCGACCCGGATCCCGACCCGGCCGGACGGCTCGCCCGGGACCGTTGGTCGGCCGCGCACGGGGGCGTCGACCCGGACGCCTCGCGGTGGATCAGCGGCTGGCTCGCACTCGTGCACCGTCTTGCCCGCCCGCTGGCCGCGCGGCGCGTCCCGCCGAGCCTCATCACGGCGGCCGGGCTGATCGCCTCCGCCCTCGTGCCACTGGTCGCCGGAGCCCCGGGGGCGTGGCCGATCGCTGCGGCCGTCCTGGCCGTCGCCGCCGGCCTGCTGGACGGGATGGACGGGGCGGTGGCGCGCATGAACGGCACCGACACCGCCTGGGGTGCCGTGCTGGACGAGCTCGTCGACCGGATCTCGGACCTGCTCCTGCTGTCCGCCCTGTGGGTGCTCGGGGCGCCGGCGTGGGCGTGCCTCGCGGCAGGTGCCCTGACCCTGCTGCTGGAGTCGCTGCGCTCGTCCGCGCGGGGCGGCGGGATGGTCGGGGTCGGTGTGATCACCGTCTGGGAGAGGCCGTCGCGGATCATCGTCGTGATGACCGTCGGCGTGCTGTGCGGTCTCGTGCGGATCGTCCAGGACGCCGTCGACCTCCCGGACGGTGCCGTCGAGGTGCTGGCGGGCGTGGGCGCGGTCGTCGCCGCCGTGCTGGCGGCGTGGTCGACCGTTCACCTGGCGCTGGTGGTGCGGCGCAGCCTCGGGGTCAGGAAGGCCCCACGAGACCGCTGACGATCTCGGCCGAGAGCATCACCAGCGGCAGCCCGCCGCCGGGATGGGCCGATCCGCCGACCAGGAACAGCCCGGGGACCGGCGACCGGTTGGCCGGTCGCAGGAACGCCGACCGGGGTCCGTTCGACGAGGAGCCGTAGATGGCACCGCCCCCGGTCAGGGTGGCCCGGCCCAGGTCCGCCGGGGTGCGCACCTCGCGCCAGCGAAGGTGCGGCCGGACGTCGAAGCCGCGCCGGGCCATCGTGTCGAGCACGTGCTCGGCGTACTCGTCGGCGAGCCCGGGCTCGTCCCAGTCGACCCCGCCCCGTGGGTCGTGGGGTGCGGCGTTGACCAGCACGAACAGTCCCTCGGCACCGTCCGGTGCCATCGCCGGATCGCCCGGCGACGAGACGTAGACCGTGGGGGCCTCGACCGGGCGGCGCCGGCCGCGAGGGCCGAGCACACCGTCGAACTCGGCGTCGTAGTCGTCGGTGAACAGTACCTGGTGGTGGCGGTGCTCGTACAGCAGCGCGTCCGTCGCCAGCAGCAGGACGAACCCGGACAGCGAGCGGCTGCGGTCGAGGCGGGCCGCGGTCCGCCACGCGCGGGGATCGGGGGGAACCAGCCGGCCGTACAGCTGGGCCGCGTCGACCCCGGCCACCACCACGTCCGCGGCCAGCAGCTCGCCGTCCGCGAGCCGTACGCCGCAGGCCCGGCCCGCAGCGGTCACCACCTCGACGACCTCCGTGGACAGCCGCACGGTGGCGCCCCGCTCGACGGCACGGTCGCGGACGGTCTCGGCGATCCGGTGCAGCCCGCCGGGCACGTGCCAGGACCCGTGCGCCTGCTCCACGTACGGGACGGTCGCCAGCGCGGCGGGCGCGCGTCGCGGGTCCGAACCGGTGTAGGTCGCGTAGCGGTCGAGCAGCTGGCGCAGGCGAGGGTCGTGCAGGTACGACGCGCCGAGCCCGCGCAGCGTCTGCCACGGGGCGACGTCGCGGACGTCGGTGAGCCGGCGGGACAGCCGGGCCATGTCGCGGAGCGTGATCGGCGACTCCAGGAACGGCTCGTGCGTCGCGTCCCAGATGCGCTCCGCCCGGTCCAGGAACGTCGACCACTGGGCGCCGCGACCGGGGCCGAGGGCGGTGTCGAGCGCCGGACCGATCGCGCCGGCGTCGCCGGGCATGTCGAGCACGGTGCCGTCGGGGAAGCGGTAGCGGCACGCGGTCTCGAGCGGCTGCAGCGGCAGCACCGACGCGAGGGGATCGCCGGTCGCGGCGAACAGGTCCTCCAGCACGTACGGCATCGTCAGCAGCGAGGGTCCGGTGTCGAACGTGAAACCGTCGCGCCGGAACGTGCCGAGCTTGCCGCCGATCGCGTCGGACTGCTCCACGACGGTCACGTCGTGCCCGGCCGCGGCGAGGCGCGCCGCGGCCGCGAGACCACCGAGGCCGGCACCGACGACGACGACGCGGCTCATCCGGCGTCCCCGCCGACCGGGCGGCCCTTCCACCGCAGCTCGCCGCGGGCCCGGCGGCGGAACGAGTCGACCAGCAGCCCGTCGAGGAGCAGGACCGAGAACGGATGGAGCCACACGTCCGGGACGAGCCGGCCGCGGGTGCGCCGGGCCACGAGCGCCCGGCCGGCGACCGCCGCGAGGTAGCCCAGCAGGCCGGTGCGCGACCCCCGGAGGGCGGCCGCGGGTGGCACGACGTACGCCAGCCCCAGCACGCCCGAGACGGCGGTCGCGCCGGCAGGCGAGCCGAAGGCCGACCAGAGCGACTTGGCGTAGCCGTCACGCAGCCCGGGCCAGCCGTCGTACATGCGGCACGTCGCGACGGCGCTGCCGTCGGCCACGACGCCCCGTCCGCCGGATCCCTTGACCGCGCGCAGGAGCGCGATGTCCTCCAGCACCTCGTGGCGCACGGCGGCGTGCCCGCCCGCGCGGCGGTACGCGGCGGCGTCGACGCACAGCAGCTGTCCGTTGGCGGCCCCGAGAGACGGTCGGGACGAGCGCTCGGCGAGGCGCAGGGGCAGGGTGCTCATCCACGACCACTGCAGCAACGGCTGGACCAGGCGCTCGGACCAGGTCAGGGCGAGCTGGCGCGGGTAGGGGCAGACCAGGTCGAGGTCTGCCGCGCGCAGGAGGCCGACGGTCGCGGACAGGCACGACGCGGCCACGGTGACGTCGGCGTCCACGAACAGCAGGACGCCGGCTGTCGGTGGTGCCGCCTCCGCCAGCTGCTGGCAGGCCCACGGCTTGCCGAGCCAGCCGACGGGCAGGGGAGCGCCGGCAAGGAGAGTGACGCGCGGATCGGTGGCGGCGACGGACCGCACCAGGTCCGCGGTGCCGTCGGTCGAGCCGTCGTCGAGCACGAGGACGTCGACCGTCCCGGCGCACCGGTCGGCTGAGCGCAGGATGCTGCGCAGGCAGGCGAGGACGGCCGCCTCCTCGTCCCGCACGGGCAGCAGGACGGCCACGTGCTCCTCGGCCGGCGGGCCGTCGGTGTCGGGCACACGCAGCGTCCGCAGGTTGCGCACCACCAGCCCGAGCGACGCGAGGGACAGGACTGTCCCGGCGCGCACGACGGGTCCGGACCTCACGAGCCGCCCTCGCGCCGGTGACGGCGCACCAGCTGGACGGCGAGCGGGATCGCGACGGTCCCCATGAGCAGACCGCCGACCAGCGCCACCGGCGGCCGGCCGAAGAACAGCGCGTGGGCGAGCACGGACGACGCGTACGTCCACAGGAACACGGTCAGCGGCAGCAGGTCACCGTCCGTGGCAGCACGCGGTGTGCGGGCGACAACCCGGTCCAGAACGGTGCACATGACCACGGCGACGACGAGCCAGCCGGCGAAGTTCGTCAGCGGGATGTCCTCCACGCCCGGCAGGGACGGGGTGGGGTGGTCCCAGCGCCAGTGCCCGGCGTCCACCATCTGCGGGTCGAGGAAGACGTCCCACGTGGTCAGGGCCCATCCGGCGAGCACCGGGACGAGGGGACGGTACGACCCGGCGAGCCGCCGTGCCGCCAGCAGGGCGGGGTACGCCATCATCAGCCACGCCAGCGGGACCACGGCCGGCACGCCCAGCACCTCGGGACCGAGGGTGCCCGTGTAGTCGTACGAGCCGAACGGGATCCCGGTGTGCACGCCGACGGCCTCCGCGACCAGCCCGCCACCGCCGGCGACGAGCAGCAGCCCGAGCGCCGACGTGGGACCGCGGGTGGCCGTCACGTGGACCAGTGCGGCGGCAGACAGCAGCACGACGCTCAGGATCGTCAGCCGGTTGCTGCCGCCGTCGGTGAACGGGAAGACCATCTGCGTGAGGATCGCGGCCGCGCCGAGCGCCCACGCGAGCAGCACGACCGGCGGCGTGCCCGTGCGGTGGACCACGGGGAGGGACGGGGTCACGGTGCCGTCCCCCGGTAGGTGCCCTCGACCTCGCGGAGCGCGAACCGGGCGAAGAGCTCCTCGGCGTACCAACCGGCCGACGCGGTGCGGCGGACCACCTCGCGGTGCGGCGCGCGACGATAGGCGAAGTCCACCAGGGCGTCGGAGGACTCCCAGAGGCTGAACGTCCCCTGCAGGCCGATGGGTGCCTCGCCGATGCCGAGCGACATCCGCAGGCCCGGAGACCCCTGCAGGTCGCTCGAGACCGGCGGGACGGCCCGCCAGAACGTGGCCGCGCGGCGCACGCGCAGGCGGGCCCGCGTGATCGCGGCGACCGGGCCGGCGTGCCGCTCGGCCGGCTCGACGGTGGAGGGCTCGGCGGTGAAGGGCTCGGCGGTGAAGGGCTCGGCCCCCGACCACGAGCCGCGCGACGACAGCGGGGACATCACGACCCGCAGGCGCTCGTGCGCGAGGGAGTCCCAGGCCCCGACGAGGCGTCCGGAGTCGAACGCGCGGGCGGATGCGTCGTCGTCCCACACGGTCAGCGTGGCCCAGTGGTGCGGGTCGGCGTCGCGCAGCGTGAACGTCTCGCCCGAGCCGGTCCCCAGCAGCTTGGCGAAGCGCAGGCCCGGCGTGCTGCGCAGGCCGACCCGGTCGCGGCCCATGCGCCAGAGCGCCGAGGGCACCGATCGGGTGCCCCACACGTGCAGCACCGCGACCTCGCTCACCGCTTGCCCTCCCGCGCGGCGCGCAGCCGGTCGTCCAGCTCGACGGTGAGGACCCAGCCCACGAGGAGGACCAGGTGCAGCAGGAACAGCCAGAACCCGACAGCGACGACCCCGCCGACGACGTCGAGCCCGCCGAACGGGACGCCCAGGTCGATCGGGATCGACAGGAACAGCAGGAAGCCCTGCAGGAAGCCGGCCAGGAACGCGGCGGTGGCGAGCGCGCCGATCCCCGCCGACGTCCAGCGCAGGTGGCCGGGCGCGACCTGGCGGAACACCCAGGTCAGCGGTGCGGTGAGCGCGAGCCAGGTGATCGTGAACTCGACGACGATCAGCAGCAGGCGTGCGCCCAGGCCCTCGCGCCCGGCCAGGTCGAGCGGTCCCGAGGAGAGGCGGATGACCGCGATCGACAGCGGGGCGACCAGCACCAGGAGCGGCAGCATCCAGAGCCGGGCCTGCCAGCCGGTCAACCTGTCGTGCGCGGGCAGCAGGGACAGGCAGCCCCGGCGGATGCCCTCGCCGTAGAAGCTGGCCGGGAGCACCGTGACGAGCGCACCGCCCACCCCCAGGCCGGTGCCGGCCGTCACGAGCGTCGCGAACGGGCCCCGGGCGCCCATGTCCGGTGGCACCAGGGACCGCAGGTCGAGCAGGCGTCGCTCGGCCTCGGACGTGTCGGTGAACCAGGTCGTCGACCAGCACGCGAGCAGCAGCCAGGGCACGATAGCGATGCTGGCGAAGTAGGTGAGCTGGGCGGCCGAGACCGACACGTCGCGGCGCGCGATCGTGCGTCCGGCAGATCGCAGGGTCTCGAGGGCCTCGGTCGCGATCCCGGACGTCCCACCAGCCCGCTCCGCCGCCGTCACCTGTCCATCTTCCCGCACGCCGACCGCGCACGCATGCCGTCGACGCCCCCGGCCCGCGCCCAGTGCGTCCGCACTCGGCTCGCGGCAGGCTCCCATCGCCGGGACACTGGAAGCCCCACGAGCCAACCGCAGGAGGTCTGCCGATGGAGTCCTGGACGTACGCCGGGATGCTGCTGTTCGTCCTGGCCGCGACGCTCCCGCTGGAGCTCGTCCTGCGCACGCGCGTGTACGCCCGGCCCCGCCGGCTCGCCCTCGTCCTGCTCTGCGTCGCGCCGCCGTTCATCCTCTGGGACGTGCTCGCGACCCGGGCGGGTCATTGGTCGTTCGACCTGTCCCAGACCTTGGGCGTCACGATCGGCGACCTGCCGCTCGAGGAGCTGGCGTTCTTCTTCGTGGTCCCGGTCGCGTCGGTGCTGACCCTCGAGGCCGTGCGGTCGGTGCGTGGCTGGACCGTGGGCGACGAGCCGGAGGCGGACGGCCGGTGACGCACACCGAGGTGTCCCTGCTCGCGGTGCTCGCGACGATCGTGCTGGACCTGTGGGTCCTGCGCACCCGCTTGCTGACCAGGCGGGTCTTCTGGGTGTCGTACGCGATCGTGCTGTTCTTCCAGCTGCTGACCAACGAGTGGCTGACCTCGCGCGGGGTGTTCCGGTACGACCCGGATGCGATCCTCGGGTGGCGCGTGGGTCATGCACCGGTCGAGGACTTCCTGTTCGGCTTCGCCCTGGTCACGTGGTCGATGTGCTGGTGGACGTGGTGGGGCCGTCGGGGGGTGCAGGCCGGGCCGTTCGGCGAGCGCGGGCTGCTGCGACGAGGCGCGGGGCGGCGATCCGCAGACGCCGACGACGCGGCACCGTCACGCGCTGATTGAGCACGTCGTGCCCGGCCTTCTCAACCTCGTCGAGGATGCCGCCGTAGAGGCCGAACGCGGTCCAGACGCAGTCACGGCTCGTCGGGTCGAGCAGGTCGATGCCGGGCGCCGCCTGCGCGTACAGGCTCCGCGCCCGATCGACCTCGAAGCGCACCAGGTCGCGGACCTCGGCCGTGACGGGACCCGGCTGCAGGTCCGCGGGCTTCACGCCGAACCGGTCCAGGTCCTCCTGGGGGAGATAGACCCGGCCGCGCACCAGGTCCTCGGCCACGTCGCGGATGAAGTTGGTCAGCTGGAACGCCTCGCCCAGCAGCTGGGCGTGGTGGTGGGCGCGGTCGTCCACGACACCGAGGACCGGCACCATCTGCAGCCCGATGACGGACGCCGAGCCGTACATGTAGCCGCGCAGGTCCTCGTACGTCTCGTAGGAGGAGACCGTGATGTCCTCACGCATCGAGTGCAGGAACGCCTCGACGTACGACAGGGGGATCCGGTACCGGCTCATCGTGTGCGACGCCGCTGCCGCCACCGGGTCGTCCGAGCCGCCGGTCCGGACGGCGTCGAGGAACGCGTCGCCCCACGCGACGAGCCGGTCCGGGTCCGGAGCGGTCAGCGAGTCCACGAAGTCGTCGGCGTAGCGGGCGAAGCCGTACAGGGCGTGGACGTGCGGTCGCTTGTGCGGCGGCAGCAACAGGGTCGCGAGGTAGTAGGACTTGCCGTGCTCGGCGTTGAGCCGGCGGCACGTCTCGTACGACGAGCGCAGCAGCGGGTCGTGGATGCCTGCGGCTTCGAGCTCGCGGGCGCTCACGGCCAGGTCCTCGACCGGTAGCCCGGCTGGGGGCCGGTGATGCGCTCGGCCGCGAGGCGTCCCGAGACCAGCACCATCGGCACGCCGACGCCGGGGGTGGTGCCCGAGCCGGCGAACACGACGTTGTCCCCCCAGATGTTGCGGGGGCGGAAGGGGCCGGTCTGGCCGAACGTGTGCGCCGCCGCGAAGGGGGCGCCGCGCTCCATGCCCTGGGCCTCCCAGTCCAGCGGGGTCGTCGCGTGCTCGACCTCGATGGCGTCCCCGAACCCGGGGTAGCCGCGCCGCTCGAGCGTCTCGATCACGTGCTCGCGGTAGCGCGGCTCGAAGGTCCGCCAGTCGATGTCCGCGTCCAGGTTGGGGGTCGGGAACAGCACGTAGTAGCTGTGCCGGCCGGGAGGCGCGAGGCTCGGGTCCATGTGGGTGGGCACCGACACCAGCAGCGACGGGTCGCTCATGACCCGGCGCTCGTCGATCAGCTCGGTGAACACGCCCTCCCACGAGTCGCCGAAGGAGATGTTGTGCAGCGCGCCCGGGGCGTAGTCGACGGTCGACCCGGCCAGGAGCAGGTAGCAGGAGGGCGAGTACGACAGCCGGGCCACACGGCGCGGGGTGCGGCCGAGGAGGTCACGCCACGCGACGGGGAGGTCCGGCGTCAGGACCACGGCGTCGCAGGCGATCCGCTCGCCGTCCGTCGTGTGCACCGCGGTCGCGCGCTTGCCGTCCAGCTCCACGCGGTCGACCGTCGTGCCGTACCGGAAGGTCACGCCGTGCTTCTCCGCCGCTCCGGCGAGGGCCTGCGGCACCGCGTGCATCCCGCCGCGCGCGAAGAAGACGCCGGCGACCGAGTCCATGTAGCTGATGACGCTGTAGATCGCGAGGGCGTCGTACGGCGACAGCCCCGCGTACATCGCCTGGAAGCTGTAGGCCTTCTGCAGGCGCGGGTCCTTCAGGTACTGCGCGACCTTCGGGGCCAGGCGCCGGAACCCACCGATCGCGGCCAGGCGGGCGAGGTTGGGTGTCGCGACCGAGAGCGGCGAGTCCATGTTGGTGTCGATGAAGTCCCGCATCTCGTAGCGGTAGACCTTCTCGAGGAACGCCGTGAAGTCGCGGAAACCCGCCGCGTCGCCGTGACCGCAGACCTCGCGGATCTCCTGCTCCATGCGGGCGGGATCGGCGTGCACGTCCAGGCGCGAGCCGTCCGGGTACGTCGCCCGGTAGAGCGGGTCGACCGGCACCAGGTCGAGCCAGTCGTCCATCTCCTCGCCGACGCAGTCGAAGGCATCGGCGATGAGGTCGGGCATCGTCAGCACGGTCGGCCCGGTGTCGAACGAGTAGCCGCCGGTGCGGACCACGCCGGCCCGGCCGCCGGGCTCCTCGTCCCGTTCGACGACCGTGACCTGTCGGCCGGCGCCGGCGAGACGGAGTGCTGCGGACAGGCCGCCGAGTCCTGCCCCCACGATCACGACGTGGTCGGTCGGGCCCTTGACGGTGCGCATCAGGACGCCCGTCCGGCGATGCGCTCGGCGAGCTCGGCGAGGCCGGACGCGACCGGTGCGGGCACGTCGCTCGTGCGGATCGCGTCCGCCCCCCGCGCCGTGAGCTCGGCGATCCGCTGCTCGACGAGGTCGAGGGCGCCGGTGCTCACCAGCACCTGCTGCAGTGCCGCGACGCCGGCGGCGTCCAGGTCGCGGTTGCCGAGACCGGCCTCCAGCACCTCGCGGCCGGCCCGGTCCGCGCGGTCCCGCGCGACGAGCACCAGGAGCGTCTTCTTGCCCTCGCGGAGGTCGTCGCCGACCGGCTTGCCGGTGCGGGTCTCGTCGCCGAAGACCCCGAGGACGTCGTCGCGGAGCTGGAACGCCTCGCCGACCGGCAGCCCGTACGCCGAGCAGGCGCGCAGCAGGTCCGGACCGGCTCCCGCGGCCGCCCCGCCGAGCATCAACGGGTGCTCGACGGTGTACTTCGCGCTCTTGAACTGCAGCACGGTGCGCGCCGCGTCCACCGTGGTGTGGTCGCGCGACTGCTCGAGCACGTCGAGGTACTGGCCGGCGACGACCTGCGTCCGCATGAGGTTGTAGATCCTGCGAGCCGCGACGTGCCGGGCCGGTGCGAGGAGGCTGCCGTCCAGGAGCTCGTCGGACCAGGTCAGGCACAGGTCGCCGACCAGCAGGGCGGCTCCGTTGCCGAACTCGGCGGCGTCGCCCCGCAGCCCGCCGCGCCGGTGCTGGCCCGCGAACGCCGTGTGGACGGTGGGGACGCCGCGGCGGGTCGCGCTGTGGTCCATCAGGTCGTCGTGCACCAACGCGGCGAGGTGGAACAGCTCCAGCGCCGCGGCGACGTCGACCGTGGCGTCGGTGACGGGGGTGCCGGTCGCCCGCCAGCCCCAGTACCCGAAGGTGGCGCGCAGCCGCTTGCCGCCGCGGGCCACCTCGCGGAGGATCCGGGTCACGGGCTGCAGGTCGGGACTCACCTCGAGCAGGAGGCTGGACCGCGCTGCCAGGAACGTGTCGAGACGCGCCTCGACACGCTCGAGGAATGCGGCGGCGTCCGCCACCTCCGCGAGGTCCTCGCGCTGGCGTGGCGCGGCGTGCTCAGCCGTCGCGGTCATGATGGGTCGTGGTCCGGCACGTGCTTCCTCGTCGGTCGGTGAGGAGCACCCCTCCTGCGGAGGCATGCTCGCGGTCTCCCTCCATCCTCAGCGAGGTGCATCGAGCGCGCCTCCTGAAATTGCTTCGACGCTTGGGGAGGCGGTGTGCGGGTAATGGGGCGTCATGCCCGCAGACGTGAAGGACCCGACCGCGCGACGTCTTCCCTCGCCTTGGGGTGGGCTCCTCATGGGCATCGGCCTGGGGGGCTTCGTGGACGGGATCGTGCTCCACCAGATCTTCCAGTGGCACCACATGCTGACCGACCAGGAGACGGACAAGACCGTCGCCGGGCTCGAGATCAACACGGTCGCCGACGGGTTCTTCCACCTCGCGACCTGGGTCTTCGTGCTCGCGGGCTCGATCGTCATGCTGCGCAGCTGGCGCCACGGCCGGATGTCGCCGAACCTGCCGTTCCACCTGGGTCTGCTGCTGGCCGGGTGGGGCCTGTTCAACGTCGTCGAGGGCATCATCGACCACCACGTCCTGCAGGTCCACCACGTCCGCGACGACCTCGGCGGTCCGCTGTCGTGGGACCTCGGTTTCCTGGCGTTCGGCGTCGCGTTGCTGGTCGTGGGGTGGTTGCTGTACCGCCGGGGTGCCGAGCGGATGCGCCGCAG
This sequence comes from Aeromicrobium chenweiae, assembly GCF_003065605.1. Lineage (GTDB taxonomy): Bacteria > Actinomycetota > Actinomycetes > Propionibacteriales > Nocardioidaceae > Aeromicrobium > Aeromicrobium chenweiae. The sequence goes on from NZ_CP026952.1 coordinate 237,650, forward strand.
GAGCGTCCGGGCGTAGCTGCGCGGCCACGTTACGGTCGAGCCTTGTCTCTCGGGCGAACAGATGCGTGGCCGGTGACCCGTTCTGGAGCACGGTCCGGCCCGAGAATCCTGACCTCGACCTGATTGTCTCGTCGGGCCATCGCCGCTGGATTGCCCGGCCCGACGCCGAAGGGCCCTTCGGGCCCGACCCGACCCCCGGTCTGATCGTCCCCGGTCTCCCGGCGCGGGCAGGTCAGGCGTACGTCGTCCAGAAGGCCCGCGGGAGTCCGGGGGTCATCCCGTCCATCGAGGGCGGCTGTGTGAGGGGCTCAAGGACGATGATGTCCGACAGTTGCCGCCGAGCGCCGGGACGATCTGGACCTGTCCATCTCGTCCTGGGGAGGAGGACAGGCACCCCTCGTCGTATTCAGCGAGAGACGTCGGTCTGGGGCGTAGACTAAGTGTGAGGGCGCCGCTTTACAGTTGAACCTGAACTCAGTATAAGTAAAGTATGGGTGACACAGACACGCCGTTGATCGAGCTGGAAGAGGGACTGTCACCGGAGAGTCCCTCCAAGGACAAGCCGCTAACGGCTAGGGGTGCACGCACCAGGGCCGCGCTGGTCGCTGCCGCCCGGGTCATCTTCGAACGTGACGGTTATCTTGATTGTCGTCTGACCGACATCACCGCGCAGGCCCGGTGCTCGACAGGCACGTTCTACACCTACTTCTCCAGCAAGGAGGAGGTCTTCGCCGCCGTGCTGGAAGCGTCGCAGAACGACATGCTCCACCCGGGCATGCCGCGTCTTGACCCAGGGCAGAGCTCTCACGTCGAGGTCATCGAGGCCAGCCACCGGGCCTATTTCGAGGCCTACCGTCGCAACGCGAAACTCATGATGTTGTTGGAGCAAGTCGCCATGATCGACCCGAAGTTCCGCGAGATGCGCCGCCAACGAGGCAAGGTCTTCGGCGAGCGAAACGCCCGCGCCATTGCGGATCTGCAGCAGCGTGGCTTGGCAGACCCAAATTTGGATCCGTACATGGCGTCCATGGCACTTAACGGCATGGTCGGACGCTTGGCGTATCACAATTTCGCTCTGGGAGACGACATGGAGTTCGAGGCCCTGGTCGACACTGCGACCAAACTGTGGGTCAACGCGCTGAAGATCGTCGCGACGCCAAGCTAACGAACGTACTCAGTGTGGGTGCGTGGCGTGCTCGGTCAAGCGCGCGACCTGCTCGGCGACGCAGAATGGTTTGTCGGCTCCCTCGCGCTCATAGCGTTGGGAGATCACGATATTCGCGGCTGTGCCGAGGTCGTCCACTCTCGAAACCGTCGCACGCATGCGAATCCGGGATCCCACAGGGAGTGGGGAGGGGAATCGGACCTTGTCGTACCCGTAGTTGAGGCTGTGAGCGAATCCGTCGAAGACGATCAGTTCTTCCATCAGGCCGGGTCCCAGTGAAAGCCCGAACAATCCGTGGGCGATTGTCGAGCCGAATTCGCTTTCGGCAGCACGCACCGGATCCACATGAATCCATTGATGATCGCCGGTGAGGTCGGCAAATCGGTCGATGTCTTCTTGGGTCACGTGATGCCAGGTGGTCGCGCCCAGATCGGCGCCGATTAGCTCTCGGAGGTCGGCAGTTGTCCTAGGGCGGAGGGGGCGGGCGAGTTCGATCATGGCGTTCTCCTTCGGTCGCAAGGAACGTACCTGAAGTTGATGTCGAGTTCAATAGACCTCGTATCCATATAAAATCATTTCTGAGATCTTCTGGAATTGAACTTGACACCGGGTTCATGTGTGCGATCACATGGTGTGACGCACACCACGCAGCGCCGGCCTCTCGCCGGACCTGTCCAACCAGGAGGGTTCGTATCCCATGAGCGAAACCGAGCAGCCAGCCACGGTTATGTACGAGATCCAGGACGGCGTCGTCACACTCACGCTCAATCGTCCAGACCGTCTGAACGCCTGGACGCCCCTGATGCAGCAGGAGCTCTACGACTCCCTCGATCGCATCATGTCGGACCCCGATGCTCGGATTGTCGTGCTGACCGGCGCCGGCCGCGGTTTCTGCGGCGGTGCCGACATGTCCGTGCTGCAGGTCGCGAGCGCTGAGACCGAGAAGGGGAGCCGGCCACTCCTGGCGCCGATGTGGTTTCCCAAGCCGATCATCGCGGCGATCAACGGCCCCTGCGCCGGCATCGGGCTGCAGCTCGCACTGATGTGCGACGTGCGGATCGCGGCCCGTAACGCCAAGTTCACCACTTCATTCGCGCGGCGCGGGCTCATCGCCGAGCACGGCCTGTCGTGGCTGCTGCCCAAGATCACAACCATGGCGACGGCTATGGAACTCCTGCTCTCGGCTCGCGTCTTCCTCGCCGAAGAGGCCAAGGAGCTCGGCGTGATCCACCAGGTCGCCGACGAGGGGAACGCGCTCGCCGCCGCTCTCGAGTACGCCCACGACCTCGCCGACAACGTCTCGCCGACCTCGATGGCCGTCATCAAGTGGCAGATGTACAACCATGCTGACGCGCCGCTCCTCGATGTCGTCGATGACTCAGACGTCCTGATGTTCGAGTCGCTCGAGCGACCCGACCTGGCCGAGGGAGTCGCGAGCTTCATGGAGAAGCGCAAGCCGAACTTCCCGCCAGTGCTGATGGCGCACGTGCCAGCCAACACCCGCGTGCTCGGCACGAAGCCCGACTCCCTCGATGCCGAATCCGACCTCCGTGTCTGAGGTGGTCGCCGTCACGCCTCGGCGGCCGGTACGCAGGAACCGGTTCACGGCGTACCTGTTTGTCGCTCCGGCTGCGATATATCTGCTGGTTCTGATGGCATACCCGCTGTTTGAGGGCCTCCGCCTCAGCTTCACCGACACGAACTTGCTCAACCCGCGGGGCGGTGAGTACGTCGGAACGGAGAACTACTCCGAGCTGTTCTCGGACCCCGCCTTCTGGCGCACGCTGCGGATCACCTTGATCTACACGATCGTCAGCGTGGTCGGAGCCATCGGCGTCGGACTGCTGGCCGCCCTCGGCATGAACCGGTTGACCGGCCGTAGTCGGCTCCTTCGCGGACTGGTCATCATCCCGTGGGCCGCCCCGATGATCCCTGTCGCCCTGATCTCCGCATGGATCTTCGACAACCAGTACGGCGTGCTGAACTGGTTCGTCACCAAGGTCGGGATCAGCGACGGCTACGTCCAGTGGCTCGACAACGAGCACACCGCCCTGCCGTCCATCCTGGCCGTCACGATCTGGCGGGTCTTCCCCTTCTCCGCCGTCATCCTCCTGGCCGCCTTGCAGGGCGTCTCGGCCGATCTGTACGAGGCCGCACGCATCGATGGGACGAGTCGGATGAACGTGTTCAAGCACATCACGCTGCCGGCGATCCGTCCCACCCTCGGTGTCCTGACGTTGTTTGTCACGATCTGGTCGCTGCGTCGTTTCGACCTGATCTGGGTGCTGACCGAGGGCGGCCCTCTGGGCTCGACCAACACCTTGGTGATCGACCTGTACAAGACGGCGTTCCGGAACTCGCATCTCGGGCTGGGATCCGCGATCGGTGTCGTCGGCTTTGCCATCTCCACCTCTGTCACGGCGGTGTACTTCCTGCTCGCCGCCCGTAGAGCCCGAGCGACTGGAGCGAACGCATGACCACCATTGCGGAAAGCCAGCCCGCGAGCCGTACGACTCCGCCACTCGCGGCTGCACCCCGGCCACGGCGCCGCATCGGCAAGCTCACGCGCCGCGCGGTGACGACGATCGTGATCCTGGTCGGCATCCTGCTCGTGCTGTTCCCGGTCTACTGGATGTTCGTGACATCGCTGACGACGGACAAGGATCTGACCAGCAGCAGCCCGAGATTCTTCCCCGACTTCTCCCGCTTGGGTATCTATAAGGACGTCCTCGCGGACACCCAGATCTTGAAGTGGTTGGGCAACAGCGCGGTCATCGCGATCGGCACGGCCGTCTGCACCATGGTGCTCGGGTTCTTCGCGGCATACGCGCTGTCCCGCTATCGCTTCAAGGGACAGTCCTTGTTCGGCTTCGCGCTGTTCGCGACGCAGATGCTGCCCGAGGCGCTTCTGGTCGTGCCGTTCTACGCGCTGTTCGTCAGCCTCGGCCTCCTCAACAACCTCGGTGGACTCGTGCTCGTGCACACCGCCTTCGTGATGCCGGTCGTCGTCTTCCTGCTCAAGAGCGCGATCGACGGCGTGCCGGTGGAGATCGAGGAGAGCGCCAAGATGGACGGGGCCAGCTCGCTGACCACCGCGACCCTGGTCGTTGCGCCCCTGATCGCGCCGTCGCTGGCGGCGGGCGCCATCGTCGCCTTCTTCTACGGCTGGGACGAGTTCCTGTTCGCCTCAACCTTCATCACCGATGAGGGCGCCCGGCCTGCGTCGGTGGGGCTCGCCTCGTTCATCGGCGAGTACCTCGTACCGATCAACACCGTGATGGCTGCATCGGCGATCTACACCCTGCCTGCCATTGCCTTCTTCGTGCTGCTCCAGCGGTACGTCGTCAGCGGCCTCATTTCCGGCTCCATCAAGGGATAAGTGATGACCACCACCATGAACACAGAATCGATGCCGACCGGCGGCGTGGCGAGCGCGACTGCGACCGCCGAGCCGAAGATCGCCCTTCGCGGAGTCTCCCGCCTGTTCGGAAAGTCGGCAGCGGTCGACAACGTCTCGCTCGAGATCGAGGACGGTGAGTTCTTCGTGCTCCTCGGGCCCTCGGGCTGCGGGAAGTCCACGCTGCTGCGGATGATCGCGGGTCTCCAGCCGGTGAGCTCAGGTGTTATCGAGATCGACGGTCGTGCCGCGCAGGACATGGAAGCCGACGAGCGGGACCTGGCCTTCGTGTTCCAGAACTATGCGCTCTACCCGCACATGTCGGTGCGCCGCAACATGAGCTTCCCGTTGCTGATGCGCCGCTTCCGGTGGTGGCACCACATCCCGGTCGTCGGGTGGATCGTGCGCCGGCGTCTTATGCGCAGCCCTGAGATCGCTGACGTGATCGACCGCATCGCGGAGACGCTTGGGCTGACCGAGATGCTCGACCGCCTGCCTGCGACGCTCTCCGGCGGTCAGCGGCAGCGCGTCGCGCTGGGTCGGGCCATGGTGCGCGAGCCCTTGGCTTTCCTGATGGACGAGCCGCTGTCGAACCTCGACGCTAAGCTCCGTGCACAGACCCGTAGTGAGCTGATCCGCTTCCACCGCCTGCTCAAGACCACGATCGTGTACGTCACCCACGACCAGGTCGAGGCCATGACGATGGGGGACAAGATCGGTGTCATGAAGGACGGCGTCCTCCAGCAGGTCGGGACGCCTCGCGCGGTCTACGAGAACCCCGCCAACACCTTCGTGGCGCAGTTCATCGGCACTCCCGCGATGAACATGCTTCCCGCCGTGGCGACCGGGGCCGGTGTCTGGCGCGTCGCCGGCCAGGACGTCGCTGTCGACACGACAGCCGCTGGCTCGGCGCACCTCTCGACGGAAATCGCGACGGACTTCCTCCTCGGTGTGCGCAGCGAGTGGGTCGAGATCGTCGAGCCGACCCAGAACTGCCAGTTCCAGGGCCAGGTGGCGGCGGTGGAGGACTGGGGCGCAGAGCAGCTTGTGCGTATCCATCTCGATGCCGGACCGGCCTCGGATGCTGACGCGCAGACGGTGCTCGACGTGGACGCGCACGCCCTCGACGTACGGGTGCCCTCGCACCGCCTCGTGAAGATCGGACAACAGGTGGGAGTCCGCGTAGACCTCGAACGCACCCGTCGGTTCGACCCGGTCACCGGAGACGCCCTCATCTCCGACTAACAGCGGACGTCGATCGACGCCCGCCAGCGCAGTGTGCATCAACAACCACGCAGTGCATCAACAACCAATCTAGGGAGTAGACATGCGGAAAAGAATTTTGGGCACAGTGCTAGCGGCGGGGGCGCTGGTCCTCGCTGGATGCGGCGGTGGGTCCGACTCCAAGGAGAGCTCAGGCCCCGTGGAGATCACCTTCAGCCACTGGGCGCTGACAGCGCCGCCGTTCGGCACCTTCACCAAGATCATGGACGACTTCAATGCTTCGCAGAGCAAGTACGTCATTAAGGCCATCAACGCGCCGTATGAGGGCTATCACGACACGATCTTCACCCAGATCGGTGCGGGCAAGGGACCGACCATCGCCGGCGTCGAGGAGTCCGAGTTCGGCCGCGCCGTCGAGGCCGGCCTGACCACCGACCTGACCGACAAGGTCGACGTGCCGTCTGACGGCCTGGTTGCGTACGACAAGACGCTCTTCGACGGCGACAAGCGGATGGGCGTGGTGTTCACGGCGAGTCCGTACCAGATGCTGGTGAACCGTCCCGCGCTCGACAAGCTCGGGCTCAAGGTCCCCACGACGTACGACGAGTTCCTTGCGACCGCCAAGGCCGCGACCAAGGGCAAGGACAACTTCGGCTTCGCCTTCCGGCACACCTCGTCCGACACCACCGGGTGGTTTGTCGACCTGACCAACTGGCTGTACGGGTCGGGGGGCTCCTGGACCGATGAGTCGGGCAAGCCGACGCTTGACTCTCCCGAGGCCGTCGCGACTGTGAAGCGGATGAAGACCTTCATTGACGACAAGATCATCCCGGTGGGAGCCGACGCTCCGACCTACCGCCGCGCCTTCGGCGAGGGCAAGATCCCGATGGTCATCGAGGCCCTGCCACTGGCCGGGATCATGGCCGCCCAGACGCCCGCCCTGGCCGAGGGGCTCGAGGTGCACCCGTTGCCTTTCGGCTCCGACCAGTACCTGAACATCTACCACGCTGCCTTCGTCAACAAGAACGCGAGCGACGAGGAGAAGAAGGGCGCCGAGGCGTTCCTCAGCTACATGCTGACCGATGACGTCCAGCAGAAGATGCTGGACACGATGGGTGGAGCACTCGGGGCGACTGACGCTCCCTTCTCCTCGGCGACCGACACCTCGAGCCCATGGCTGAAGGACTTCTCGCAGACGGCCGGCGCCGTGAACGAGACGCCGGTGGGCGCCGAGTCCGAGTTCGCAGCCTTCCGTCAGATTTTGCTCGACCAGGTCGAGAAGATCTTCGCGGGTCAGGTCTCGGCCGAGGACGGTCTGGCCGAAGCGCAGAAGCAGGCGGTCGAGCTCCTCGACAAGTAAGGCCCCGCACGGTGGAGCGGATGGTGTCGCCGCCCGATGGGCGGCGACACCATCCGCAGACAGAAGAGGTGTTCGGACATGGATTATCAAGACATCACCGTCGAGACCCGCGAGGAAGGCATCACCTGGCTGACGCTGAACAGGTCGGCGTCGATGAACGCGTACACCTCGTTGACGGTGCAGGAGTGCACGCACGCGGTGGGGGTCTTCGCCGCTGACGACTCATCCAGGGTGCTGGTGATCACCGGCGCCGGACGCGGATTCTGCTCCGGCGGTGACGTCAAGAGCCAGGTCGAGCTCGAGGTCGCGGACACGCGCGTGCTGGGTCATGCGACGGTCATGCGCGAGGGCTTCCACCCGCTGACCCGTGCCATGCGCCAGCTCGACAAGCCAGTCATCGGGATGATCAACGGGCCGGCCATGGCGGGCGGACTGGTCCTGGCGCTTTTGACGGACATCCGGGTGGCGAGCGACCGTGCGACCTTCGGTGATCCGTCCGGATCCGTGGGGCTGCTCCCTGATGAGGGAGGGGCCTGGCTCTTCCCCCGAGTCATGGGCCTGGAGCGAGCGTTGCGCATGACGCTGCTCGCGGAGACATACGGAGCCGATCAGGCGCTCAGCCTGGGTCTGGTCAGTGAGGTCGTGCCGCACGACGAGCTGGAGGACAGAGTCCTGTCCCTCGCTCGTACCTTGGCCGCGCGCGCCCCTCTGGCGGTCCGCCTCGCCAAGCGGATGATGATCCGCGCCCAGGAGTCGACGATGTCGCAGGCCCTGGACGACGCCGAGCTCGCAGTCATGATCACCAACGACAGCGCGGACTTCGCCGAGGGCGTGGCCGCGTTCCTCGGGCGTCGTGCGCCGCGATTCGAAGGCCGATGACCGAGGTGAGCGAGATGACCGCCAACATGAATGTGTCCTACACCCCGACCGCCCAGGCGGCACTCCATCCTGATCACCCGGCGCAGATCATGGCGGGCTCGGGGAAGGTCATGACGTACGCCGAGCTGGACGCTGAGTCCGCCCGGATCGCCCGATTGCTCCGAGAGCGCGGACTGCGCACGGGTGACCATGTGGCGCTGCTTGTCGGGAACCACGAGCGCACCCTGCAGTTGTGCTGGGCGGCTCAACGCTCAGGTCTCTACTGGACGCCGCTCAACACTCGCTGGACGGTTGACGAGCTCACGCACGTCGTCAGTGACAGCGGAGCGGCGGCTCTTTTCGTTGCTGCCGACTTCATGGCGACCGGCCAGGAGATCGCCGAGCTCGTGCCCGCACTCAAGGTCCGGATCGGACTGGACGGCGGGGGAGGCCTGTTCGAGGGCCTCGAGCAGGCGTGCGCCGGGCTGTCCGGCGAGCCTCTGGACGACGAGTCCGAGGGGTGCGACATGTTGTACTCCTCCGGCACGACCGGCAAACCCAAAGGGGTCAAGCCGGGCTCGGTCGGTGCCCCCTTCGGGACGCTGGACGCCACCACGACGGCGATCCGCAAGAACCACGGAATGACCGAGGACAGCGTGTTCCTCGCTGCCACCCCGTTGTTCCATGTCGCAGCCCTGGCGTCCGCGCTCACCTCACACCGCATTGGCGGCATCGTCGTGGTGCTGGAGCGTTTCGGCACCACAGCCTTCCTCAGCGCGGTGGAGACCTTCGGCGTCACCCACACGATGGTCGTCCCCACGATTCTCAGCCGCCTGCTCGAGGTGCCCGAGGAGAGTCGGGCGCAGCACGACCTCAGCAGCCTGGTCTTTGTGGGCCACGGTGGGGCGCCGTGTCCGGTCTCGATCAAGGACCGTTCCCTAGAGTGGCTTGGTCCGATCGTCTACGACTGCTGGGGCGCGACCGAGCGCCCCGGTCTCACGATGATCGGACCGGATGAGTGGCCACTCAAGAAGGGGTCCATCGGGCGTCCCATCTCCGGGGTGGCGCACGTTCTCGACGAGCAGGAGCGTGAGCTCCCGCCCGGTGAGGTCGGCTATTTCTACTGGTCGGGCAACAAGCCGTTTGAGTATCACCACGACCCAGTCAAGACCGCCGCGTCGCGCGACCACCGGGGTTGGTGCACCGTCGGCGACATGGGCTACATCGACGAGGACGGCTACCTGTTCATCACCGACCGAGCCGCCCACATGATTATCACCGGCGGGGAGAACGTCTACCCGCTGGAGGTGGAGAACTTGCTCGTCGAGCACCCCAGAGTGCGGGATGTCGCGGTCATTGGTCGCGACGACGCCGACTACGGACAGCGGGTCGTCGCGGTCATCGAGCCCACGCCGGGCGACGAGGCCGGAAGCGAGCTGGCCGAGGAGTTGCTCGCCTTTTGCCGGAAACGGCTGGCGGGATACAAGTGCCCGCGCACGATCGAATTCCTGCCCCATCTACCGCGAAGTGCCACCGGCAAGCTCGTCAAACGCCTGCTGATCTGAGCCGGACGTCAATTCGTCCGAAATATGCCCACCAAATCGACCGAGGCCATTGAAGTGGATACCTAGCTCCGCTAAGTTGAATCCGACCTCAACATCAACTACGTATCAGGCGCGGTCCTGGTCATGGAGGAAACATGCAGTTCGAGAAGTCCGACCGAGGTACGAAGTACGCAGAGCTGCTGCAAGCCTTCATGGACGAGGAGATCTACCCGGCCGAGCCGGTCTACGCCCAGCAGATGCGCGACTCCGGTGACCCGCACTTCTATCCGCCCGTTCTCGACGAGCTCAAGAAGGAGGCGAAGGCGCGAGGCCTCTGGAACCTCTTCAGCCCGCACCCCGAAACCGGTCCCGGTCTGACGAACCTGGAATACGCCCCGCTCGCCGAGATCATGGGTCGCAGCCTCCACCTCGCCCCAGAGGCGACGAACTGCGGAGCGCCCGACACCGGCAACATGGAGGTCCTGACGCTGTTCGGGACTGACGAGCACAAGGAGAAGTGGCTGCGCCCACTCCTGGACGGCGAGATCCGGTCGGCGTTCGCGATGACCGAGCCGGCCGTGGCCAGCTCCGACGCGACCAATATCCAGATGCGGATGGAGCGCGATGGCGACGACTACATCCTGAACGGACGCAAGTGGTGGACGTCGAACGCCCTGCACCGGAACTGCAAGGTCCTGATCGTCATGGGCAAGACCGACCCCTCGGCTGAGTCCTACCGTCAGCAGAGCATGATGGTCGTCCCGATCGACACCCCCGGCGTCACGATCGTCCGCTCCCTGCCGATCTTCGGCTATCAGGACCGCGAGGGGCATGCGGAGGTACTGTTCGAGAACGTGCGCGTCCCGGCGACGGCGCTCCTGGCGAACGAGGGTGACGGCTTCCTGATCAGCCAGTCGCGGCTGGGGCCAGGCCGGATCCACCACTGCATGCGCTCAATCGGTGCAGCCGAGCGCGCCCTTGACCTGATGATCGATCGGGCCAAGTCGCGCTCGACCTTCGGTGCCCCGCTGGCCGACCGCGCGAACATCCAGGACTGGATCGCCGAGTCGCGGGTCGAGATCGAGATGGTGCGCCTGCTGACGATGAAAGCGGCTTGGCTCATGGACACAGTCGGCAACAAGCACGCGCGGGTCGAGATCGCGGCGATCAAGGTCGCCGCGCCGTCGATGGCCTTGAAAGTCATCGACCGGGCGATCCAGGTGCACGGTGGTGGCGGGCTCTCCGACGACTTCCCCCTGGCCGAGATGTTTGCCCAGCAGCGCACGCTGCGCTTCGCGGACGGTCCGGACGAGGTGCACAAGCGCGTGATCGCCCGCCAGGAGATGCGGCGTCGGGACAAGGCGAACGCATGAGCAACCCTCGGAGCCTGTCCCTCGAGGGGAAGACCGCGATCGTCACGGGTGCGTCCCGAGGCATCGGGCTGGCGATCGCGCGCTCGTTCCACGACCTCGGCGCCAATGTGGTCCTCACCTCGCGCACGGCCGCTTCCGCGGAGGCGGCAGCGGAGGGCGTCGGCGAGCGTGCCATGGGCTTCGAGGCGCACGCGACGTCCCAGGAGCGCGCCTGCGCCTGCGTCGACGAGACGCTGGCCAAGTTCGGCAGCATCGACATCCTAGTGAACAACGCCGGCACGAACCCGGCGTACGGCCCTGTCATCGACCAGGACTACGGACGCTTCAGCAAGACGCTGGAGGTCAACCTCTGGGCACCCGTGCTCTGGACGTCGCTGGTGGTCAAGTCCTGGATGGGCGAGCACGGTGGCTCCATCATCAACACCTCGTCCGTCGGTGGTCTCGCCGTCGGCCCGGACCTGGGCGTCTACCACGTGTCAAAGGCCGCGTTGATCCATCTGACGAAGCAGCTGGCCTTCGAGCTGGGCCCGAAGGTCCGGGTCAACGCCGTCGCTCCCGGTGTCGTGCGGACGAAGCTGTCCGAGGCGTTGTGGCAGGAGCGCGAGGATGAGGTCGCCCAGGGGACCCCCTTGGGTCGTATCGGCGAGCCGGAGGACGTCAGCGCGGCCGTCTCCTTCTTGGCGTCCGACGCCAGCAGCTGGATCACCGGCACGACGACGGTCATCGACGGCGGACAGATCCTCGGCAAGATCGAGGAAGCGCCGCCGGCAGCGGACCGGAGCTGATCGGTGCACCCCCACGTCGAGAGTCAGGGCGTCGGCGTCGAGGACGTCGGGGTCACCGAGGTCTTCGTCGACCTGGACATCGAGCACACCGAGCCCCTGCGGTACGAGCGTGTGGGCAAAGGGCAGTCCAACCTGACCTTTGCGGTGACCGATGGCGATGGCCGGCAGTGGATCCTGCGTCGGCCGCCGCTCGGCGCCCTGCTCCACTCGGCCCACGACGTAGGCCGGGAGGCGCGCATCCTCAACGCCTTGGGGCCGACCGCTGTGCCGTCGCCCCACGTGCTGGGTCTGCGGACCTCGCTCGAACCTCCAGTCCTGGTCATGGGGCACGTCGATGGCCTGGTCATCGACGACATGGAGGCCGCTGCTGCGACCTCCGCCTCCGTACGGAGGCGCGTGGGGGGCGACATGGCCCGCACGCTCGCAGCCATCCACGCGGTGGACCTCGAACAAGCCGGACTGGCCTCGTTGGCGAGCCACGGGTCCTACGCCCAACGCCAGCTTCGCCGATGGTCGGCGCAGTGGGAGCAGTCCAGGATCGGCGAGCTGCGTGAGGTAGACATGCTTACGGCGCGGCTCCGGGCTGCCGCACCGGCACGTGAGGAGCTCACGCTCGTGCACGGCGACTTCCACATCAGGAACGTGATTCTCTCGCCTGAGGACGGAGCCGTGCGCGCAGTTCTCGACTGGGAGCTTTCGACGTTGGGCGACCCGATCGCCGACCTCGGGACCCTGCTGGCCTACTGGCCCCAGCCGGGCGATCGGGACACCCCGATCTTCCAGGCGCCCGCCCTGCCCGGCTTCGTGTCGCGCCGCGACATGGTCGACCGCTACGTCGCCGAGTCCGGCCGAGACACCTCGGCGCTCGGCTTCTGGCATTCGTTGGGCCTGTGGAAGCTCGCGATCATCACGCAAGGGGTGCTCCGTCGGACTGTCGACGAGCCGCGCAACCGGGCGCGGGGCGCTCCGCAGCTAGAGGGATCGGTCAAGAGCATCATCCAACGAGCCCACGACGTGGCAGACGAGGTAGGAATCTGACATGCAGGACACCGCCAATCCGATCGGAGCATCGACGTGGACTTCTCGTTGACGGAGGAGCAGCGTGCACTCGCTGCGGTAACCTCCGCCTTCCTGGCCAAGGCGTGCTCGATGGACAAGGTGCGCGCGCTGATGGACACCGACGACAACTTCGACCGTGCGGCATGGACCCGGATCTCCCACGACCTCGGGGTGACGGGTCTCAGCGTCTCGGAGGCATACGGAGGCTCGAGGGAGACACTCCTCGAGCTGGTCGTGGTGGCCGAGGAGATGGGCAAGCGGCTCTACTCGGGACCGTTCCTCTCCACGTCGGTGGCCGGCCTCCTGGTGGAGCGCTTTGGCTCCGAGGAGATACGGGCTCAGATCCTGCCCGGCATCGCCGAGGGAACCCGCATCGCCACGGTCTCGCACCCGGCGCAGGAGGCTGCTCGACCCGTCGCCACCAATGCTTCCTCCGGCCTGATCGTGACCGGCGATCTCGGCATCGTGCTCGACGGGCACGTGGCGGACATCGTGATCGCTCCCGCGTTGCTCGACGGTGTTGAGGTGGTGGTGGTCATCGACCTCGCCGGCGCCGTACGAGATCGCCTCGACGGGCTCGACCCCACTCGCAACGTCGCGCAGCTGTCCGTCGACGGGGCGCCGGCGACGGTGCTCGGTGACGCGGCTTCTGCGGGCCTGATTCTCCGGACCGCACGATCGCTGACGGCGGTGCTGCTCGCGGCCGAGCAGGTCGGTGTCATGCAGGCCGTGCTCGACATGAGCGTGGACTACGCCAAGATGCGGCATCAATTCGGCCGTCCGATCGGCAGCTTCCAGGCCATCAAGCATCGCTGCTCCGACATGTTCGTCGCGCTGGAGACGTCGCGCTCCGCCACGTACTACGCCGCCTGGGTCGAGCAGGCGGTGCCGGACTCGTTCGCGGACGCCGCTGTCGTGGCACGGCTCGTGTCCTGCGAGCAGGTCGAACTCTCCACGGCGTCGAACCTGCAGATTCACGGTGGGATCGGATTCACGTGGGAGCACGACGCGCACTTGTTCGTGAAGCGCGCAAAGTCCTCGGCACTCCTGCTGGGTGACTGGAACCAGGAGCTCGATCCGCTCGCCACACGCTTGCTGGATGGCGCGGGGATTGGCCAGGGAGGCTGACATGGACCTGCGATACAGCGAAGACGCTGAGAAGTACCGGGCGCACATCACCTCGCTGCTCGGCAGCACCCTGCCGGAGGGGTGGCATGGGCTCGGGGCACTCGACCCGGGGGAGCGCGGGACTTTCCTTCGCGAGTGGCGCAACGTGCTGCTCGAGCACCGACTACTCGCACCGCACTGGCCGACCGAGCACGGTGGCGGAGGCCTCTCCAACTCGGAGCGGGCCGTCCTCAACGAGGAGTTCACCAAGGCCGGCGTGCCCCTCATGCTGACCGACAACGACGCCTCAGGTTTCCAGCTCCTCGGCAACATCGTGCTGGCCCTCGGCACTCCGGAGCAGAAGAGCCACTTCCTGCCGCGGGTCATCTCCGGCGAGCACCTGTGGTGCCAGGGATTCTCCGAGCCAGGTGCCGGCTCCGACCTCGCGTCGGTCGCGACGCGTGCGGTGCGTGAGGGCGACGAGTGGGTCATCAACGGGCAGAAGATCTGGACCTCTGCCGGTCACCTGGCCAACTGGATGTTCGCCTTGGTCCGCACCGACACCGAGGCCCCCAAGCACCGCGGCCTCACCTTCCTGCTGATCCCGATGGACCAGCCGGGAATCGAGGTGCGCCCGATCTCCCAGATCAACGGCAACCCAGAGTTCAACGAGGTCTTCTTCACCGACGCGCGCACGTCGGCGGAGAACGTCATCGGCGAGGTCAACGGCGGGTGGGGCGTCGCCATGATGACTCTCGGCTTCGAACGCGGCGAGAACGCGACTGCCATGGCTCTGCGCTTCCAGGCCGAGTTCGACCGGCTGGTCGACCTCGTCAACTCGCGTGGCCGAGGCGATGATCCACAGGTGCGTGCGCGGCTGGCCCGGTGTTACACCCGTCTGCAGGTGGTCCGCCTTCTCGCCATGCGCTCGCTGACCACATTCCTCTCCGGGGAGCCACCGGGACCTGAAGCGGCCATCGTGAAGCTCTACTGGTCGGAGTACTGGCAGTCGGTCAGCGCGCTAGCGGTCGATGTCCTCGGTGCCGAGGCCATCGCCCCGACGGTCCAGCGCCCTCCGAGTGCCGACGGCCCGGATCTTCACGGTGCTCCCAACGACAGCGGGTCCTGGGTCGGCACCTACCTGAACGCGTTCGCCTCGACGATCTACACCGGCACGTCCGAGATCCAACGCAACATCATCGCCGAACGCGTGTTGGGCCTGCCGAAGTGACGCTCAGCTCCTGTGGATTCCAGACAATAGAACGGAAGTTATCGTCGTGAGGCAAGCAGTCGTCGTGTCAACGGCACGGACTCCCATCGGCAAGGCCTACCGGGGCGCCTTCAACGACACCCAGCCGGTGGAGCTCGCCGCCCGTGTGCTGGTGGGTGCGCTGGCGCGAGCCGGTGTTGATCCGGCCGAGGTAGAGGACGTCGTTCTGGGCTGCGCGATGCAGGAGGGCGCGTCGGGCTTCAACGTCGCACGTCAGGCCGTCCTACGAGCTGGGTTTCCCGACACCGTCCCGGCCATGTCGGTCGACCGGCAGTGCGCATCCGGCCTCATGGCGGTTGCCACCGCCGCGAAGCAGATCGTGTGCGACTCGATGCAGGTTGCCATCGGCGGTGGCGTTGAGTCAATCTCACTAGTGCAGAACGACCACGCTAACGCATACCGCAAGGTCGACCCCTGGCTCGGGGAGCACAAGCCGGGCATCTACATGTCCATGCTGCACACTGCGGAGGTCGTCGCGGAGCGATACGGCGTAAGCCGTGATCGGCAGGACGAGTTCGCTGCCATGTCACAGGAGCGGACCGCGCAGGCCCAGGTGGACGGCCGGTTCGAGATGGAGATCCTGGAGACGCGCGCCACCCAGGTCGTTACAGACAGCGAGACCGGCACGACCGCGCGGCGGGCGGTCACGATCTCCGAGGACGAGGGCAACCGCCCGTCGACGACGCTGTCAAGCCTCGCGGGGCTCAAAACCGTGCTCCGGGACAGTGAGGTGGTGGCCATGCCGACGGTCACCGCCGGCAATGCCTCCCAGCTCTCCGATGGCGCCTCGGTCAATGTGCTGATGGAGTCGGCCGAGGCCGAACGTCGGGGCATCACCCCCCTCGGCATCTACCGCGGGATCGCGGTTACCGGTTGCGGGCCCGAAGAGATGGGGATCGGGCCGGTGGCAGCGATTCCCCGACTGCTGAACGCTCACGGCCTCGCGATTGACGACATCGGTCTGTGGGAGCTCAACGAGGCGTTCGCCTCGCAGGCCGTCCACTGCCGCGACGTCTTGGGCATTGACCCGGAGGTGTTCAATGTCAACGGTGGCGCGATCTCCGTGGGCCACCCATACGGGATGACGGGCTCGCGACTCGTGGGCCACGCGCTGATCGAGGGCAGAAGGCGTGGAGCGCGCCATGTCGTGGTGAGCATGTGCATCGGTGGTGGCATGGGTGCCGCAGGGTTGTTCGAGGTGATCCTGTAAGTCATCCGCTGCCTCGTCACATGCTGGCGCCGAGCGGATGCGCCGCAGAAGCGTCCGGGCATAGCCGCGGCGGTCGCGGTACGGCCGGTTCACGCCTGATGAGGGAGCGACATGAGGCGCCCGGGCGTCGCGGTGGTGGCGCTGATGATCGGCTCCCCTGGCCGGGTGCGGCGGGTCCGGCGAGTCCGGCGACCGCGCAGCGCAGCGGGCCGGTGCCACGCGGGTCGCGGCCGGCGAGGCGTTCCCCCTCGTCGGGGACGCGGTTAAGGCGGTGAGCTACTCCAGCTCCGGCTCGGGCGGGTGGGCGACCTGCGGTATGGAGCCGCGCCCGTCCGGCGCCCGGTACGTCGCGGAGGTTGCGATCACCCAGACCGACACCCCGGCCTCGGACCACCCCGACAGCATCGAGTCCGCGCTGAGGTCGGACGGCTGGACGATCGAGCAGAGCGCGCAGGAGGTCGTGGAGGCGTCCCAGGACGGGCTGGAGCTCCGGGCCCGTACCACGGCGGCGCATCCACCTGTCGATCAGCAGCCGGTGCGTGGACGGGTCCGAGGATGCCGTGCGCAAGCTCGCCGGCCAGCCGCGTGACGACCTTGGCCTGTCTGTCGCGTCCTGACCGCACGCGGTCGTCTTCGAGACGTTCACGTTCGCCGACCCGGTCACCCTCCGCGACGGCGCCTGAACGGACGAACCCCGCCCCGGGCGTGGGCCCGGGCGGGGTGTCGTTGCGTCCTGGTGGCGGAGGATAGGGGATTCGAACCCCTGAGAGCTTTCACTCAACCCGCTTTCCAAGCGAGCGCACTAGGCCACTATGCGAATCCTCCGTCGACGAGGTTACCGGTCGGTCATCCGTCCCGACCAATCGGGCTCGTCCTTTCAGTGGCTGGCGCCCAGCTCGATCAGCAGAACACCCGCAACGATGAGGCCGATGCCGGCGGTCATGAGCAGCGTGAGGGGCTCCTTGAACAGCACGCGGGACAAGATCGCGGTCGCCGCGACGCCGGTGGCCGTCCAGATGCCGTACGCGACGCCGAGCCCGAGCCCCGCGTCCAGGGCGAGCGACAGCAGGACGAGGGCGGTGACGTACCCGGCCGCGACGCCGGCGTACCAGCGCGGGCGCCCGCCGGTCGCGACCTTCAGCGACAGGGTTGCGACCACCTCCACGGTGATCGCCAGGCCGAGGAGGAACCACTGCACTAGACGGCCTCCTGCCGGCTCCGGGCCCGCTGGGACCCGATCTCGACCAGCAGCACGCCGGCGATGACCAGGGTGATGCCGCCCAGCATCAGGGCCGTCAGCCGCTCGTCGAAGATCCAGGCCGACAGCACGGCGGTGGCGGCGACCCCGACGGCGCCCCAGATGCCGTACGTCACGCCGAGCGGCAGACCGGCGACCAGCACCCGGCTCAGGAGCACGAACGAGGCCACGTACCCGACCACCACCACGGCGTACAGGAGCGGGCGGTCCAGTGCGCCCTTCAGGCTGAGGGAGGCGCTGACCTCGAACGCGATCGCGCTGCCCAGCAGCAGCCACTTCCTCACGCGCACCACCCTAGGTTCTGGGGGCCTCCCGCGGTGCGCGGTCCCGGATTGGGGTGGTGGCCGGGGCATCCGTATGATGGGGGCAGCCCCTCGCGTGGCGACACATCACCCAACTCCCCCAGGGCCGGAAGGCAGCAAGGGTCAGTGACCTCTGTCGGGTACGCGAGGGGTCCTTCATGCCCGGACGCGCCAAGGGGCGGCGCCGGACCGCGCAGGGAGGGAGCCGATGCGCGAGCCGGGCACCGCCCCGGTCATGGGGTTGGCGCCGTCGTGCTCAGCCCACCAGGACGGCGTCCTCGGTGAGGACGGGCTCGTCCTCGGCCTTGCGCAGCGCTGCCCAGGCGGCGACGGCCCCGGCGAAGACGAGCGCACCGGCCACGAGCAGGCCGAGACGGTAGCCGCTCAGGAACGCGTCCATGGGCAGCCCGCCGCCGTCGAGCACCGAGTCCTCGCGGCTGGTGAGGATCACCCCGATCACCGTGATGCCGAGGAGGCCGGCCAGCTCGCGCGACGTGTTGAAGACGCCCGAGGCCACGCCGGCCTGGTCCTGCGGCATGATCCCGAGGACCGTGGCGGTCAGGGGGATCGTGAGGCCGCCGCCGATGCCGATCGCGATGAAGCTCGGCATGAGGTCGAGCATCGACGCGTCCTGGCCGAAGAGTGCGACCGACGCGATCGCGACACCCATCAGCGCCATGCCGAAGGTGACCGAGCGGTGGGCGCCGAACCGGTGCGCGACGGCTTCGGAGCCCGCGGCGGAGACGGCCATGAACAGGGCCATCGGCACGAACGTGAGACCCGCCTTGGTGGGGGAGAAGCCGAGCACGCCCTGCAGGTACAGCGAGGTGAAGAAGTAGATCCCGAACAGGCCGAACGCCCACAGCATCAGCGACAGGAGCGCCCCCGAGAAGACGCGGTCGCGGAACAGCCCGAGGTCCACCATGGGGTCCTCCACCGAGAGCTCGACCGCGACGAACCAGGCGGCGGTGACCGCGGCGACCGCGAAGGACGCCAGGATCTCCGGGGAGGTCCAGCCCCGGCTGGTGCCCTCGATCAGGGCGAACGTGAGGGTCGACAGCGAGATCGTCGAGGCGACCAGGCCCCACCCGTCGAGGCGGCGCTGGACCGGGTCGCGGGACTCGGTGATGGCCCACATGGCCAGGGCGGCCGTGACGAGGCCGAGCGGGACGTTGATGAAGAAGATCCACTCCCACGCGACGTGCTCGCTGAGGACTCCGCCGAGCAGCGGACCGGCTGCCAGGGCGAGCGCGCCGACCGCGCCCCAGATGCCGACCGCGACGTTGCGCTCGCGCTTGTCGGTGAACGTCGCGGAGATGATCGCGAGCGTGGTCGGCGTCAGCAGGGCGGCGCCGGCTCCTTGGACCGCGCGACTCGCGATGAGGGACTCGACGTTGCCCGACAGCCCCGCTGCGAACGACGCGAGGGTGAAGACGCCGAGGCCGATCAGGAAGATGCGGCGCCGGCCGAGCAGGTCGGCGAGCCGTCCACCGATGAGCATGAGGCCCGCGAACGTCAGGATGTACGAGCTCACGACCCACTCGATGCCGGCGGTGCCCAGGTCGAGATCGTCCTGGATGACCGGCACGGCGACGTTGATGATGTTGTTGTCCAGGTACGTCATGAACGTCGCCAGCGCGACGGCCACGAGGGCCCAGATGTTGCGGCGGTCGTTCATGACCACTCCTTTACGTTGTAAATGTACGTCGTATAGGAGCACAACATATATGGCGTATAGTTGTCAACATGAAGGCCAAGAACTCCCTCAACCCCGCGCTGGTCGTCGAGAGCGCGCTGCGCATCGTCGACGAGCAGGGACTCGAGGCGCTCACGGTGCGCAAGGTCGCCGACGAGTTCGGCGTGACGCCGATGGCGCTGTACTGGCACTTCTCCAACAAGGAGGCGCTGCTCGACGCCGTCGGCGACCTCGTGGTCTCCACGGTCCGCGAGCCCGATCCGAAGCTCCCGCTGGAGGACTACCTGCGGGAGGCGATGGGGGCGCTCGTCGAGGCGATGCGCTCTCACCCGGGCGCGACCCCGTTGCTGCTCACCCGGATGCTGACCAACCAGGTCGGTCGCGACATCACCGAGGCGACGCTCGACAAGCTGATGTCGGCCGGCTGCGACGCGCAGAAGGCCGCGTCGATCGCGCACTACGCCCTGATGATCTCGATGAGCCTGGTGAGCGGCCAGCCCGGCGCGGACGTGACGGTGAAGCCCGCCGAGCGCGAGGAGGCCGTCGCGGCGAAGCTCGCGATCCTGCAGTCGCTGCCCGACGACCGCTACCCGCGACTTCGGGCCGCGGCGCCCTCGTTCGTGGACTGCGCGGACGCCGCGGGCTACTACGGCGACGCGATCGACATCTTCGTCAACGGCGTCATGGTCGACCTGCGCGCCCTCGCCCGGTCCTGAGCAACCCCGGACGCACCGAGGGCGGTGACCCAGTCGTCCTTCCGGTCTCGGAAGGGCGAGCGAGTCACCGCCCAGGTGGTGCGTCAGGCGATCAGGTCACCGCCGCGGGGTCACGGCAGGGGATCGACGATGCCGTGGTCGTCCAGGGTCGCCGAGAGAGCGGCCAGGTGGTGCCGGCCGTCGCCGAGGGCGTGGTCGATCGCGGTGAGGCGCGACATGTAGTGACCGACGCTGTACTCGGCCGTCATGCCGATGCCGCCGTGCAGCTGGATGGCCTCCTTGCCGATGTGGCGACCCGCCTTGCTGACCTGCAGCTTGGCGCGTGACGCCGCCTCGAGTGCGTCTACCGTGTCGCCGCCGTCGAGCAGGACGAGGGTCGCCCACGTAACGGTGCTGCGGGCCAGCTCGAGCGACACGTACATGTCGGCCGCGCGGAACGTCAGCGCCTGGAACGTCATCAGAGGCACGCCGAACTGCTTGCGCGTCTTGAGGTACGCCGTGGTCTCCTCCAGCGCGGTCGCCATGGCACCGATCGCCTCGTGGCCGTACGCGATCTGCGCCGCCGCGATCGAGGCCGTGATGGCCGCCGACTGGTCGGCGCCGGCCTCGCCCAGCGGCGTGGCCGGCGTGCCCGCGAACGCGATGTGCGCGGCGCGACCGCCGTCGAACGTGGTGTAGGAGGTCCGGGTCAGGCCGGTCGCGTCGGGCTGGACGAGGAACAGTCCCGTCCCGCCGTCGATCGAGGCGCTGACGACCAGCAGGTCCGCCCGCCCGCCGCCCAGGACGGGCTCCTTGACGCCGGTGAGGGTCCAGCCGTCCCCGGACGCCGTCGCGGTGACGCCCCTGGCGTCCTCGCTGTACCGGGCACCCGGCTCGGTGTGCGCGAACGCGGGGACGAGCGATCCCTCGGCGAGGGCGCCGATGATCTCCGCACGCTGCTCGGGCGTCCCGGCCGCGGCGACGAGGCCGCCCGCGAGGACGACCGCCTCGACGTACGGCTCGGGGGCGATGACCCGTCCGATCTCCTCGGCGACGATCGAGACCTCGACGGGTCCGGCGCCGAAGCCGCCGTCCTCCTCCGCGAAGGGCAGCCCGAGGGCGCCCATCTCGGCGAGTCGCGACCAGGTCTTCTCGTCCCACCCCGGATCGGTCTTGGTCACCTGGCGACGGGTCTCGGACGAGTCGTAGGCCTTGGAGAGCAGGCCGCGGACGGCGTCGCGCAGTGCTGTCTGCTCGGAGTCGAGTGTGAAGTCCATGTCAGCCCCTCAGTCCCAGGATCGTGCCGGCGATGATCTGTCGTTGCACCTCGTTGGAACCGCCGTAGATCGACGCCTTGCGGTAGTTGAGGTAGTTGGGCGTCGCGGTGCGGGCGAGAGCCGGGACGTCCGAGCCCTCCCCGGCGCCGGTGGCCAGCGCGTCGGGGCCGACCAGGTCGACCCACAGCTCGGTCACGGCCTGCTGCAGCACGGTGCCCTGCAGCTTGAGGACGGACGATGCCGGGTGCGGCTTGCCGTCGGCGGAGTGCGCGACGACGCGCAGCGCGGTGAGCTCGAGGGCCAGGAGGTCGTTCTCCAGCTCCGCGATCTCGGCCGCGAACAGCGGGTCCTCGAGCAGCGAGGTGCCGCCGGGGCCGGCCGTCTTGGCATACTCCTTGGCCTGGGCCAGCGTGCGCTTGGTCGACCCGACCGGGGCGACGCCGACGCGCTCGTTGCCGAGCAGGAACTTCGCGTAGTCCCAGCCCTTGTTCTCCTCGCCGACGAGGTTCGAGACCGGCACGCGGACGTTGTCGAAGAACACCTCGTTGACCTCGTGGCCGCCGTCGATGAGCTCGATCGGGCGGACCGTGAGGCCCGGGGAGGTCATGTCGATCAGCAGGAACGAGATGCCGGCCTGCTTCTTGGCGGCGGGATCGGTCCGGACGAGCGTGAAGATCCAGTCGCCGTACTGGCCGAGGGTCGTCCACGTCTTCTGGCCGTTGACGACGTACTCGTCGCCCTCACGGACCGCGGTGGTCCGCAGCGAGGCGAGGTCGGAGCCCGCGTCGGGCTCGGAGAAGCCCTGCGACCACCAGATGTCGAGGTTGGCCGTCTTGGGCAGGAAGCGCTCCTTGATCTCCTGCGAGCCGAACGTCGCGATGACCGGTCCGACCATCGAGGCGTTGAACGCCAGCGGCGGCATGACGCCGGCCAGCTGCATCTCCTCGTGCCAGATGTGGCGCTGCAGCGGCGTCCAGTCCTTGCCGCCCCACTCGACGGGCCAGTTGGGCACGGCGATGCCGGCGGCGTTCATCGCCTGCATCGAGCGGACGATCTGGTCCTTCGTCAGCTCGCGGCGAGCGGCGACGGTGTCCCGGATGTCCTGGGGGATCTGGGTGGTGAAGAACTCTCGCATCTCCTTGCGGAACGCGACGTCCTCGTCTGACAGCTGAAGTCTCATGGGTCTCCTCCGGGGGTGCCTACTGGCGCGTAACTTTCATACCATCCGGATGGTCACCTGCGCTTGGCGCGGGCCCTGAGCGGGCCGACCAGACGGGGTCCCGCGAGGCGCTGCTCGAGCCGCCTCGCCTCGCGCCGTACCGGCTGCGCGACGTACTCACCCAGGATGACGCCGGCGGCCAGCGAGATGGCGATCGCCGCCGCGGTGATCATGGCGAGGATGCCGGCGTAGTCGTCCGCGGCCAGCAGCGAGAGGCCGCGGTAGATCGACAGGCCCGGCAGCAGGGGGACGATCGCGGCGACGACCACGACGAGCGGGGGCACCCGGCACCAGGAGGCGACCGTGAACCCGACCAGGCCGATGAAGAGCGCGGCGATGCCGGCGGGCCAGGCCCGGCCCAGATCGTGCTCGGCGAGGACCAGGTAGATGGCCGCGGCGACCCCGCCCACAGCGGCGATCGGGACGATGCTGCGGCCGGGGGCGTACGCGGAGTACGCGAAGGCCGCTGCGGCGACCGCGGCGCCCGTGACCATCAGGGGCAGACGGGACAGTCCCGCGGCGCCGGGGTCCAGGGTGATGTCGACGCCGAGCAGGCCACCGACGGTCAGGCCGCCGCTGACCCCGACGATGACGCCGACCGTCGACATCATGACCTCCAGGATGCGGGCGACGGCCGTGACGTAGAAGCCGGTGAGCGCGTCCTGGAGCGCGCCGATGAACCCCAGCCCGGCCAGCAGCATCACGATGCTCGCGGTGATGACGAGGGACGGGTCGACCTTGAGGTCGACCGCGCGCGCCAGCACCGCCAGCAGCGTCGCGAACAGCCCGCCCGCCACCTGGGCGTAGAAGAACGGCAGCCGCAGCCGCGACAGGTAGCGCTGCAGCACCTCGATGCCGCTCGCGGCGACGGCCGCGATGAGTGTGACGAGCCAGTCGCCGCCGATCAGCAGTGCGACGCCGCCGCCGATGAACGCGTACGAGGCGGTCACCGCCCAGCGCGAGATGTGGTGGCCGGTCGAGGCGATGCGGGCCACCCGCGCCCGCGCCTCGTCCAGGTCGATCGTGTCGCTGAGGAGGTCGGTGACGACCTGGTCGACGTCCGTGAGGTCCTCGAAGTCGGTCTCCCGGTGGGTGACGTGCCGGGTCAGGGAGAAGGCCGGCTCGTCGAACGCCGGCTGGTAGGAGATCTCCAACGTCGTGAACGTCACGTCGACCAGGGCCTGCCGCAGGCCGAGGTGGTGGGCGATCGAGGACATCGTCGCGGTGACGTCGGCGGCGCCCGCACCGTTGGACAGGAGCATCTCGCCCACCCGGAGGGCGAGGTCGAGGGTGCGCTGGATCTGGCGGGGGTCACTCACGGCACCCATACTGTTGGACGCGAACGGCCGAGTCCAAAACGAGGAGTCAGATGAGCACCTGGAAGCCCGACGAGCTCGGCGACGGCTACGAGCAGCGCACGATCCCCCTCGGGGACGACCCCGACGGGGAGGGCGCGATCGAGGCCACGCTGGTGCGTCACACGCCTCCCCAGGACACGCGGGCCGCCGTGCTGTACGTCCACGGCTTCAGCGACTACTTCTTCCAGAAGGAGATGGCCGAGTTCTTCACCGACCGCGGCTACGCCTTCTACGCCCTCGACCTGCGCAAGTGCGGCCGGTCCCGCCGCGAGGGGCAGACCGGCCACTACGTGTCGGACCTGCAGATGTACGACCGCGAGCTCGACGCGTCGCTCGCGATCATCCGGGACGAGACCGGCGGCAAGCCCGTGGTGGCCTCGGGCCACTCGACCGGCGGCCTGATCGTGCCGCTGTGGCTGGACCGGCTCAACCGCCGCCCGGGCGGCACCAAGGGCGCCGGTGTCGCGGGGCTGATCCTCAACAGCCCGTGGTTCGACCTCCAGGGCAAGCCGTGGATGCGCACGGTGGGCACGCAGGCCATCGGCCTGGTCGCGAAGGTCCGGCCGAAGGACATCATCAAGCTGCCGCCCACCAACGCGTACGGCACGAGCCTGCACGTGACCGCGCACGGCGAGTGGGACTTCAACACGGTCTACAAGCCGCTCGAGGGCTTCCCCGTGTCGTACGGCTGGCTGACGGCGGTCCGCCGCGGCCAGGCGCGGCTGCACCGGGGACTGGACGTGGGCGTGCCGTCGCTGGTGCTGCGCTCGACCAGGACGAAGTTCGCCCGGGAGTACTCGCCGGAGGTCGACGACGCCGACGCGGTGCTGGACGTCCGGCAGATCGCCCGCTGGTCGGGCTGCCTCGGGGACGCGGTGAGCGTGGTGCCGATCGAGGGCGCCCGGCACGACGTGTTCATCTCCAAGGAGGAGGCGCGCAAGGCCGCGTACGCCACGGTCGACCGCTGGCTGGGCAGCCACGACATCGCCGGCTGACCCGGTCCCCGATCTGCGGGGTGCTGCACGGTCTGGCGGCCCGGATTCGGTGCAACCCCCTGCAAATCTGGGTTGCGGCGTGCGGTGGTCGCCAGTGTCAGGAGCGGTCGTTAGTCTCTAGGTGTGGATGCCCCCCTCGCGCTGTACCGCCGCTACCGGCCCGAGACGTTTGCGGAGGTGATCGGGCAGGAGCACGTGACCGGTCCGCTGCGGCACGCGCTCGCCGCCAACAAGGTCAACCACGCCTACCTGTTCTCCGGCCCGCGCGGCTGCGGCAAGACCACCAGCGCCCGCATCCTGGCCCGCGCCCTCAACTGCGAGAAGGCTCCCATCGCCGATCCGTGCGGCGAGTGCCAGAGCTGCCGCGACCTCGCGCGCGGCGGGCCCGGCAGCATCGACGTCATCGAGATCGACGCCGCCAGCCACGGCGGTGTGGACGATGCGCGCGACCTGCGGGAGCGGGCGTTCTTCGCCCCGGTCAGCAGCCGCTACAAGGTCTACATCATCGACGAGGCCCACATGGTCTCGCCGCAGGGATTCAACGCGCTGCTCAAGCTCGTCGAGGAGCCCCCGCCGCACCTGAAGTTCATCTTCGCGACGACCGAGCCCGACAAGGTCATCGGCACGATCCGCTCCCGCACGCACCACTACCCGTTCCGGCTCGTGCCGCCGAAGGCGCTCGGCGACTACCTCATGCAGCTGTGCGAGGCCGAGGGCGTCGCCCTGGCTCCGACCGCCCTGCCCCTCGTGGTCCGGGCCGGCCAGGGATCGGTGCGCGACACGCTCAGCGTGCTCGACCAGCTGCTCGGCGGCGCCGGCCCCGACGGCGTGACGTACGACCTCGCGGTCCAGCTGCTCGGCTACACCCCCGACTCCCTGCTCGACGAGGCGATCGACGCGTTCGCCGCGAGCGACGGGTCGACCGTGTTCGGCGTCGTCGACAAGGTCATCGAGACCGGTCAGGACCCGCGCCGGTTCGCCGAGGACCTGCTGCAGCGGCTGCGCGACCTCGTGATCGTCGCCGCCGTGCCCGATGCTCTCGACAAGGGCCTGCTCGACGTGCCGGGCGACCGCGCCGAGCGGCTGATCACCCAGTCCAACGGCTTCGGTCCGTCCGAGCTGACCCGGGCGGCCGACATCGTCAACGCCGCGCTGATGGAGTTCCGCGGCGCCACCGCCCCGCGCCTGCTGCTCGAGCTGATGTGCGCCCGCATCCTGGTGCCGGGCGCGGACAACTCCACGCAGGGCTTCCAGGCGCGGCTCGACCGGGTCGAGCGCCGGTTGTCGATGGACGGCGGCGCGCCCGCGCCCGCAGCCGCGCACCCTGCTGCTGCACCGGCGACTGCGGCGCCCACGCCCGTGACGGCCCCGCCTGCCGCGACGCAGCCGGCTGCACCGGCGCCCGCGCCGACACCTGCTGCGCCGACACCTGCTGCGCCGACACCTGTTGCGCCGGCCCCGCCGGCCGCGCCGGTCGAGGCGTCCCGGCCCCCGGTCGCCCGTCCCGTCGAGGCCGAGCCCGCACCGGCCGCGCCTCCCGTCGCGCAACAGCCGGCCCCCGTGGCCGAGCCCCAGCCGCAGCCCGTGGCGGCGGCCCCCGTCGCGGCGCAGCCCGAGGAGGCCCCGGCCGGCACGCTCACGATCGCCGACGTGCGCCGCCTGTGGCCCGAGATCCTCGACCGGATCCGCGACATGCGTCGTTTCGCCTGGATCATGCTGAGCCAGAACGCCCAGGTCATGGGCCTGGACGGCCAGGTCCTGACGATCGCCCTGGTCAATGCCGGCGCGCGGGACTCCTTCATCAACAGCGGATCGGCCGAGTACGTCCAGAAGGCCCTGCACCAGGTCCTCGGTGTCACCTGGCGGATCGAGGCGATCGTCGACCCGGGCACCCGTCCCGGCGTGGTCGACGACTACGACGACGGCTCGTCGCGGCCCGCGCCCGCCCCGTCGTCGGCGCCCTCCACCCCGCCCGTGGCCGTGCCCGACTCGGTCCGTCAGGCGATGCGGGAGCAGCACAGCCCCCAGACGCGCGAGGACCCGGACGCGTCGGCCGACCGCAACGACCCCGTCGTCGACCACGAGATCCTCGATCCCGAGCTCCTGCTGAGCCGGGAGCTGGGGGCCAAGGTCATTGACGAGCACGCGGACTGAGCTCGTCCGGAGGCGCCTCGACCTCGAGGCGCACCCGCTCGACGTCCTGCGCCGCTTCCGTGGTCGTGACCGTCTCGTCGCCCTGCTCGGTGCCTGGCACCAGGGTGAGGCGCTCATCGCGTTCGACCCCGTCGAGGTGCTCGAGGGTGACCCGTTCGGTGGGATCGACCTCGACCCGCTGCCGTCCGACGTGGCCGGGTTCGGCGGCGGCTGGATCGGCGCCTGGGGATATCAGCTCGGTCGTCTCGTCGAGGAGCTGCCGCCCGCACCGCACCGGCCGATCCCGCAGCCGGACCACCGCATCGCGTTCTACGACCACGTCCTGCGGCTCAGCGACGGCGCGTGGTGGCTCGAGTCGCTGACGCGTGACGACGAGCGCGACTCCCGGGTGCTGGCCGTCCTCGACGGGTCCGCGCCGGATCCGCGGGCGTACGACGTCGGGACGTTCGCGATGACCCCGTCGCCGGACGAGCACCGGTCCGCGCTGGCGACCGTGCTCGACCACGTCGCGGCGGGCGACATCTTCCAGGCCAATCTCTGCACCCGGCTCGAGGCCCCGTTCGCGGGCGATCCGCTCGACGTCTTCTGCGCCGGCGTCGAGCGGCTGCACCCGGCCTACGCCGCGTACGTGTCCAGCCCCGAGGGAGCGCTTGTGAGCCTGTCGCCCGAGCTGTTCCTGCGGCGCACGGGCGACGAGCTGCTGAGCTCGCCGATCAAGGGCACGGCACCGCTCGACAGCGACCCGGACGAGCTCGTCGCCTCTGCCAAGAACCGGGCCGAGAACGTCATGATCGTCGACCTCATGCGCAACGACCTGGGCCGGGTGAGCCTGCCCGGCTCGGTGCGCGTGCCGGCGATCACCCGGGCCGAGCGCCACTCGGTGTGGCACCTGGTGTCGGACGTGGTCGGTCACGCCGGGCGGGGGGTGCGCGACTCCGACCTGCTGCGCGCGACCTTCCCACCAGGATCGGTCACCGGTGCGCCCAAGGTGCGGGCGATGGAGATCATCAACGCGCTCGAGGC
Organism: Aeromicrobium chenweiae; assembly: GCF_003065605.1. GTDB lineage: Bacteria > Actinomycetota > Actinomycetes > Propionibacteriales > Nocardioidaceae > Aeromicrobium > Aeromicrobium chenweiae. Next base: position 265,979 of record NZ_CP026952.1, read on the forward strand.
GACCGGCCGCGAGGCGTACACCGGCGCGATCGGGCACGTCAGCCCTGCCGCGGGGCTCGAGCTCAACGTGGTGATCCGGACGTTCGAGATCGCCGGCGACACGATCTGGCTGGGCGTCGGCGGCGGAGTCGTCGCGGACTCCACCCCTGAGGGCGAGTACGCGGAGTGCCTGGTCAAGGCGCGGCCGTTGATCGACGCGATCGGCGGCCGTCTCGACCTGGTCGCCCACGACTTCGCCGACGAGCTGCCGGTCGCGGTCACCGAGCCGGCTCCGGCCGGCGCCGTCGACGAGTCGCTCGGCGTCTTCGACACGCTGCTGGTCCAGGACGGGCACGCGGTCGATCTCGACGCGCACCTGGCGCGCCTCGGCGCGAGCGTCCGCGCAGTCAGCGGGGCCACGCTCCGTGCCGGGCTCGACGACGAGGTCGTGCGCCGCGCGGCCGAGCTGACCGGGCGACAGCGCCTGCGCATCGATGCGGTGCCGCGGGACGACGGCGTGGTGGTCACGATGACCGCGGCGCCGCTCGACCCCACGACCGGGCCGTGGACGCTGACCCCGCGCACGGTCGGCGACGGCTGGGGGCAGCACAAGTGGGTCGATCGGCGCGGCCTCGCGGACGACCGGGGGCCCCAGCACGACCTGCTGCTGACCTCCGACGACGGAGCCGTCCTGGAGACGGCCCGGGCCAACCTGTTCGTGGTGCACGACGACGGCGTCCACACGCCACCGACCGACGGCCGGATCCTGCCCGGCACGGCCCGCGCCCGCGTCGTGGAGATCCTGCGGGCCGCGGCGGTCCCGGTGTTCCAGCGACGTCTGACGACCCAGGACCTGCGCATCGCGACGGAGGTCTTCGTCACCAACGCCCTGCGCGGCGTGGTGCCGGTCGCCGCGGTGGAGGGTGTCGGCGAGTGGGCGGTGGGCCGGACGACCACCTGGCTGCGCGACGAGCTCTGGCGCGTGTGGGCCGCCGGGTCCCACGGCGCGCCGTCGGCCACCGCGCCCACCGAGGTGGGCCGCGTGCCGCCCCCCGGGCCAAGGTCCTGTTCATCGACAACTACGACTCGTTCGTCTACAACCTCGTCCAGTACGTCGGGGAGCTCGGCGCGTCCGCCGAGGTCGTCCGCAACGACGCGGTGACGGTGGACGATCTCGTCGCGGCGCGCCGTCGCGGTGACTTCACCCACCTGATCGTCTCCCCGGGGCCCGGGACGCCCGCCGACGCCGGCATCAGCCTGGAGGCGATCCGCCGCCTCGGGGCGTCGACGCCGACGCTCGGGGTGTGCCTGGGGCACCAGGCGATCGGCGAGGTCTACGGCGCGCGGGTCGTCCGCGCCCCGGAGGTCGTCCACGGCAAGCCGTCGCTGGTCCACCACGACGGCACCGGGGTCTGCGCCGGCCTCCCGTCCCCGCTGGTGTGCGCCCGCTACCACTCGCTCGTCATCGACCCCGGGAGCGTGCCCGACGAGCTCGAGGTCACGGCCCGCACCGCGTCCGGCGTCGTGATGGGCGTCCGCCACCGCACGCACCCCGTCGAGGGCGTCCAGATGCACCCCGAGTCGATCCTCACCGCCCACGGCCACGACATGCTCCAGACCTTCCTCACCTCCTGATCCGCGACTCCTGATCCGCTGGGGGCACCTCCCGCTTGCGGGGGAGTGGCGCAAGGTGAAGAAAATGAGACGGCGAGTCGTCCACTTCTGCGCCGGTCGGGGATCGGAGTGCGCCAGTCGGCGGAAAACGTAGACATAGCGAGTGGTTACTCGCTATGTTTCGTCACCTGACTGTGACGGAGGCCACATGAACGAGCTCGACCTGGTGATCAACGGCGGCACGTACTTCGACGGCACGGGGGCGCCCGGCGTCGTCGCGAACGTCAGCATCAAGGACGGCCGCGTCGCCGCGGTCTCGCCCGACCCGCTCCCCGTGGGGCCGGACACCACGGTCGTCGAGGCAGCGGGCCAATGGGTCATGCCCGGGTTCGTCGACGCGCACACCCACTACGACGCGGAGGTCCAGGTCGCGCCCGGGCTCAACGAGTCCGTACGCCACGGGGTCACCACGGTGCTGGTCGGCAACTGCTCCCTGTCGACGGTCTACTCCTCGCCGCTGGACATCGCCGACCTGTTCAGCCGGGTCGAGGCGCTGCCGCGCACGCACGTGCTGGGCTCGTTGGAGGACGCAAAGACCTGGTCGACGCCGCAGGGCTGGGTCGACGCGCTGGAGTCGCTGCCGCTCGGTCCCCACGTCGCGTCGTTCCTGGGCCACTCCGACGTCCGCGCGAGCGTCATGGGCATGGGCCGCTCCACGGACCCGGCGCAGAAGGCGACCCGCGGCGAGCAGCGCGAGATCGAGCGCCGCCTCGAGGACGCCCTCGACGCCGGGTTCCTGGGCATCTCGACGATGACGAACCCGTGGGACAAGCTCGACGGCGACCGCTACCGCTCGCGCTCGCTGCCCTCGACGTACTCCAGCTGGAAGGAGTTCCGCGGCCTGAGCCGGGTGCTCCGCCGTCGCGACCGGGTGCTGCAGGGCGTCCCGAACCTCAACAAGAAGTACGACATCGCGTTCTACCTCGCGACCGCGACGGGGCTGTTCCGCAAGCCGCTCAAGGTCTCCCTGCTCGCTGCCGCCGACACCAAGGCCGAGCCGTGGGTGCAGCGCATCTTCGAGCCGCTCGCGTTCCTCGCCAACAAGATCGGTCGAGGCAGGTTCACCTGGCAGCACCTGCCCACGACGTTCCGGGTGTGGGCCGACGGGATCGACCTGGTCGTCTTCGAGGAGTTCGGCTCCGGCCGGGAGGCCCTGCACCTGCGCGAGGAGATGGGCCGCAACGAGCTGCTGACCGACGAGGCGTACCGCCGCTGGTTCCGCCGCGACTTCGACAAGCGCTTCTCGCCGCGCGTGTGGCACCGCGACTTCGACGACGCCGAGATCACCGAGTGCCCCGACCCCGCCCTCGTCGGCATGATGATCGGCGACGTCGCACGGCAGCGGGGCATCCACCCGGTCGACTGCTACCTCGACCTCGTGGTCGAGCACGGCACCGCGCTGCGCTGGAAGACCAACATCGCCAACACCCGTCCGGAGGTCCAGGACGAGCTGATCAACCGCTACGGCATCACGATCGGCTTCTCGGACGCCGGGGCGCACCTGCGGAACATGGCGTTCTACAACTTCGGCATCCGGCTGCTCAACCGTGTCCACCAGGCGCAGTCGGGGCGCCACCCGTTCATGACCGTGGAGAAGGCGATCTTCAAGCTGACCGGCGAGCTCGGCGACTTCTACGGCATCGACGCGGGTCGCATCCGGGTCGGGGACCGCGCCGACTTCGTCGTCGTGGACCCGGCCGGGCTCAGCGACGAGGTCGACAGCTACCACGAGGCCCTGATGCCGGAGTTCGGCAACATGAGCCGCATGGTCAACCGCAACGACGCCGCGGTCTCGGCGACCGTCGTGTCCGGTGAGGTGGTGTTCGAGCGCGGCGAGTTCGTCGAGGGGTACGGACGCACGCTCGGCACCGGCCGGTTCCTGCGTGCCGGCGAGCCCCGCGGCACCGTGGCGCCCGTCCGCCGCCCCGAGCCGGTGGTGGCACAGTAGGGGCCGTGACCGCGACCCCCCGACGCACGCAGGCCGAGCGCCGGGAGGGCACCATCGCGGCGATCGTCGACGCCGCGGTCGAGGCTCTGGGCGAGGTCGGGTACGCCCGCACCACGACCACCGAGATCGCCCGCCGGGCCGGCGTCTCCCAGGGTGGGCTGTTCCGCCACTTCGACTCGCGCCTCGACGTCATCCTCGCCGCAGCGGACGCGGTCCGAGCCCGGCAGTTCGTCGACTTCCGGGCCGGCCTCGGCGCGTTGACGGAGTTCGACGTCGCCGCGGTCGTCCGCCTGCTGCGGCGCGCGACCCGGGCACCGGTCAACGCCGCCTGGTACGAGCTGCTCGTCGCGGCGCGCACCGACCCCGACCTGCGGGCCCGCCTGTCCCTCCTCGCGGACCGCTACCACCGCGAGATCATCGAGATGGGCCGGGCGCTGCCGATCGCCGCCGAAATGCCGTCGGACGAGCTCGACACGATCGTCATCGGCATCGTCCACATGCTCGACGGCGAGGCGCTGACCGCCACCGTCCACGTCGACACCGCCCGTGAGGACCTGCGCGTGATCCAGCTCGTGCGCATCCTCGCAGGTGAGCCGCTGTTCGACCGCGAGTCGGGTGACGGCGCTCAGGGCTGACCGCATACCCTGAACACCTATGTATGACGGCGTGGTCCAGGACCTGATCGATGAGCTCGGGCAGCTGCCCGGCATCGGTCCCAAGAGTGCGCAACGCATCGCGTTCCACCTGCTCGACGCCGACCCCGAGGACGTCCGCCGGTTCGCCGCGACCCTGGTCGAGGTGAAGGCCAAGGTCCACTTCTGCTCGATCTGCGGCAACGTCACGGTCGACACCGAGTGCCGCATCTGCGCGGACCCGCGCCGCGACCCCAGCGTGCTGTGCGTGGTCGAGGAGTCCAAGGACGTCATCGCGATCGAGCGGACGCGGGAGTTCCGTGGCCGCTACCACGTGCTGGGCGGCGCGATCTCGCCCATCGCGGGCATCGGGCCGGACCAGCTGCGCATCAAGGAGCTCCTGGGACGCCTGCAGGACGCCGTCGTCACCGAGGTCATCATCGCCACCGATCCCAACCTCGAGGGCGAGGCCACCGCGACCTACCTCATCCGCATGCTCTCCACCTACGGGCTGCGGGTCAGCAAGCTCGCGAGCGGGCTGCCGGTCGGCGGCGACCTGGAGTACGCCGACGAGCTCACCCTCGGCCGGGCGTTCGAGGGCCGCACGACCATCGGCTGACCCCGCCCGGGCGCGGGCCGTCTCATCCCTGGAACCCGCTCCGGCGCCTCGGAGGCAACCGGTAGACTCGTCGCTGCGCAGCGTCGCGCATCCCGTACCTCTCCTCCAGGTAGGACAGTCCCGTGGGCATTGTCGTCCAGAAGTACGGCGGCTCCTCGGTTGCCGACGCAACCAGCATCAAGAGGGTCGCCCAACGCATCGTCGCGACCAAGAAGGCCGGTCACGACGTCGTCGTCGTGGTCTCGGCCATGGGCGACACCACCGACGAGCTGATCGACCTGGCCAACCAGGTCTCCCCGCTCCCGCCGGGCCGTGAGCTCGACATGCTGCTGACCGCCGGCGAGCGCATCAGCATGGCCGTCCTCGCGATGGCGATCGGCAACCTCGGCCAGGAAGCGCGCTCGTTCACCGGCTCGCAGGCCGGCGTCATCACCGACTCCGAGCACGGCCGCGCCAAGATCATCGACGTCACCCCGGGCCGCATCGAGGCCGCGCTGGCCGAGGGTGCGATCGCGATCGTGGCCGGGTTCCAGGGCGTCTCGCAGACGACCAAGGACATCACCACGCTGGGCCGTGGCGGCTCCGACACCACCGCCGTCGCGCTGGCGGCGGCCCTCGACGCCGACGTGTGCGAGATCTACACCGACGTCGACGGCATCTTCAGCGCCGATCCCCGCATCGTGCCGAACGCCCGCCAGATCCCGCGGATCTCGTACGAGGAGATGCTGGAGATGGCGGCCAACGGCGCCAAGATCCTGCACCTGCGGTGCGTCGAGTACGCCCGCCGCAACGACATGCCGATCCACGTCCGCTCGTCCTTCTCCGACAAGGTCGGCACGTGGGTCGTCAAGACCGAGGACGTCACCCCCGAGGACAGCACCAACGAAGAGGGCCACATGGAGCAAGCGATCATCTCCGGCGTCGCGCACGACCGCAGCGAGTCCAAGATCACCGTCGTCGGCGTGCCCGACAAGGTGGGCTTCGCCGCCGCGATCCTGCAGGCGCTCGCCGACGCGCAGATCAACATCGACATGGTCGTCCAGAACGTCTCCGCCGCGGCGACGGCCCTGACCGACATCTCGTTCACGCTGCCTCGCGCCGACGGGCAGACCGCGATGACCGCGCTCGCCCGGCTCAAGGACGAGGTCGGCTACGAGCGGCTGCAGTACGACGACGGCGTCGGCAAGGTCTCGATCGTCGGCGCCGGCATGCGTTCGTCACCGGGCATCACCGCGAAGTTCTTCCGCTCGCTGGCCGACGCCGGGGTCAACATCGAGATGATCTCGACCTCGGAGATCCGGATCTCGGTCATCGTGATGGAGAACCAGATCGACGCGGCGGTCAACGCCGCCCACGCCGCGTTCGACCTCGGCACCGACGAGGTCGAGGCCGTGGTCTACGGAGGTACCGGACGATGACCACGCTTGCTGTCGTCGGCGCCACCGGCCAGGTGGGCGTCGCCATGCGCGCGATCCTCGAGGAGCGGGGCTTCCCCGCCGACCGGGTGCGGTTCTTCGCCTCGGCCCGGTCCGCCGGCAAGACGCTGCCGTTCCGCGGCGAGGAGATCGTCGTCGAGGACGCCGCGACCGCGGACGTCTCGGGCATCGACATCGCCCTGTTCTCGGCCGGCGCCTCGACGTCCCGCGTCCAGGTGCCCCGGTTCGCCGAGGCCGGCGCGATGGTCATCGACAACTCCTCGGCGTTCCGCAAGGACCCCGAGATCCCGCTGATCGTCAGCGAGGTCAACCCCGAGGACATCGCGAAGGCCCACCGCCGCATCATCGCGAACCCCAACTGCACGACGATGGCCGCGATGCCCGTCCTGAAGCCCCTGCACGACGAGGCCGGCCTGGTCCGGCTCGTGGTCAGCACCTACCAGGCCGTCTCCGGGTCCGGCATCGCTGGCGTCCGCGAGCTGCACGGCCAGGCGTCCGCCGTCATCGAGAAGGCCGACGAGCTCGCGTACGACGGCTCGGCGGTCGGCTTCCCCGACCCGGACGTCTACGTCGCGCCGATCGCGTTCAACGTCCTGCCGATGGCCGGCTCGGTCGTCGACGACGGCTCGTTCGAGACCGACGAGGAGCAGAAGCTCCGCAACGAGAGCCGCAAGATCCTGCACCTGCCCGACCTGCGGGTCTCGGGCACGTGCGTGCGCGTCCCGGTCTTCACGGGGCACTCGCTGTCGATCAACGCCGAGTTCGAGAACGACCTGACCGTGGCCCGGGCCACCGAGCTGCTCGGCAGCGCCGCGGGCGTCCGTCTCGTCGACGTGCCCACCCCGCTGCAGGCGGCCGGCACCGACCCGAGCCTCGTCGGCCGCATCCGCCAGGACCAGAGCGCCCCGGGCAACCGCGGGCTCGCGCTGTTCGTCAGCGGCGACAACCTTCGCAAGGGTGCCGCGCTCAACACGATCCAGATCGCCGAGCTGCTCGTCTGACGCCGTTGCGTCATCCCGCGCGGGGGTCCTGACCCTCAGCCGGGATGACGCAACGTCAGCGCAGCTCCGCGCGGACGTCGACGAAGACGTCGAGCGCCGAGGCGTCGGTCAGCGCCCCCTTGGCGGCGGCGTCCTCGATCGCGGCTCCCTGCAGGATCTTCTTGACCGGCACCTCGAGCTTCTTTCCCGACAACGTGCGGGGGAGCTGCGGCACCTGACGCACCACGTCCGGCACGTGACGGGGTGACAGGCGCTTGCGCAGCTCCGTGGCGACCCGACGGGTCAGCTCGTCGTCCAGCGCCGCTTCATCGGCCACGACGACGAACAGGATCAACGTGCCGGCGCCGCCCTCCTCGTCCTCGAGGTGCACGACGAGGCTCTCGGCCACCTCGGGCAGGGCCTCGACGACCGAGTAGAACTCCGACGTCCCCAGTCGTACGCCGCCGCGGTTGAGCGTCGCGTCGCTGCGGCCGGTGATCGTGCAGGTGCCGCGGTCGGTGATCGTGATCCAGTCGCCGTGCCGCCAGACGCCGGGGATGTCCTCGAAGTACGCAGCGCGGTAGCGGGCGCCGTCCGTGTCGTTCCAGAAGCCGACCGGCATCGAGGGCATCGGGCCGGTGATGACCAGCTCCCCGAGCGAGCCCACGACCGGGCGGCCCTGCTCGTCGTACGACTCCACGGCGCAGCCGAGCATGCGGCAGGAGATCTCCCCGGCGTGCACCGGGAGGATCGGCGAGGCGCCCAAGAAGCCCGAGCACACGTCCGTGCCGCCGGAGATGGACGCGAGCTGGGCGGTGGGGCCGCCGCCGTGCTCGACCCCGCGTATGAACCGCTCGACGCGTGAGGACCCGTCGAGCGCCGGCTCCCACAGGACGTCGGTCACTCGACGAGGCTGGGGTTCTTCTCGGCGACGTCGATCAGCCAGTGCGAGGCCACGAAGGTCACGGCGCCGAGGGCCGGGACGATGAACAGAGCCGTGGACGGCTCCTGGTCGATCATGTCGAGGAACAGGCCGAGCATCGCGACGATCGTCAGGATCACGCCGAGCAGGCTCGTCAGGCGTGCTGCTGCGGAGCCGAAGCCGCGCAGCAGCGCCTGACCGACGTAGACGGTCAGGACCGCGATGACGATGAAGGCGAGGCCGCCCCAGAGCCCGCCGCCGGCCGAGACGCCGCGTGCCGCCTCGAAGATCCGCAGGCTGACGACGCCCAGCAGCACGGCGACGACCCCGGCCACGGCGCCGGTGATGACCGAGGCCAGGTAGAGGTTGATGTGCGGCAGCCGCCAGGCCGCCACGGATCGGGCCCGCGTCGTGAGGACGGTGCCGGACGTCCGCGCGGCGGATCCGGTGCGGTCCGCGACGGCCCACCAGGCGTCACCGACCCGGTGTCCGGCGGCGGTGACCTTCGCACCCAGCGCGAGGTCACGGGGCGGACGCTGGGGACGGGTCGCGCCCTTGCCTGCGGGACCGCCCTTGGCTGCGGGCCGGGACGCGACCTTGGCCTGCGGCTTGGTGGCGGTGGCGACGGGGCGGCCGTACCGGACCTGCGGCTTCGTCCCACCCGCGGCGGTCGGACGCACGACGGTCTTCTTGACCACCCGCTTGACCACCCGCTTCGGGGGCTCCTGCTCGTCGACCATGGGGTCAGTTTGTCACATGGTGCGTCAGGTCACACCCGCCTCACGGCGACCTCGCAGGCTGCGAGAACGGCGAAGGCCGGCCCACCTGGTGGTGGACCGGCCTTCGTCAGATGGTCGGGCTGACAGGATTTGAACCTGCGGCCTCGTCGTCCCGAACGACGCGCGCTACCAAGCTGCGCCACAGCCCGACGCCCCCAACTAGTGGGGACCGGAAGAGTCTATCCCAGTGAGGGTGAGCAGTGTTGCCTCGGGGCGGCATGCGAACCGTACGGGCGTGTACGGGGACGTCCCGAGGCCCGCCGAGACGTGCAGCCAGGACGGCTCGTGACCGGGTGTCCGGTGCTGATGCAGCCCGCGAGCACGGGCCCGATCGAGGTCGCAGTTGGTCACCAGCGCGCCGTAGAACGGCACGCGCAGCTGGCCACCGTGGGTGTGCCCCGCGAGGATCAGCGGGTAGCCGAGGGCGTTCCACCGGTCGAGGACGCGCAGGTACGGCGCGTGGGCCACGCCGACGGCCAGGTCGGCCGTACGGTCCGCCGGCTCGTCGTCGAGGACGTCGTAGCCGAGGTGTGGGTCGTCCACGCCGACGAACGCCAGCCGCCGGCCGGCGACCTCCAGGTCGGCGTGCCGGTTGTCGAGATCGACCCACCCGCGCTGCCTGAACGCCGAGCGCAGCTCCTCGAAGGGCAGGTCCTTCTGCCGCTCCCAGGCGCCCTTGCTGGCGACGCCGGTCCCGCCGGTGAGATAGCCGGTGGGGCTCTTGCGGACGGGGGAGAAGTAGTCGTTCGAGCCGAAGACGAAGACGCCCGGCAGGTCGAGCAGGTCGCCGTACGCGTCGAGCACGGACGGCACGGCGTCGAGATGGGCCAGGTTGTCGCCCGTGTTGACCACGAGATCGGGCTCGAGCTCGGCCAGACCCCGCAGCCACGCCTGCTTGCGGCGCTGGCCGGGAGTCATGTGGGTGTCGGACAGGTGCAGGACACGCAGCGGGGCGGATCCGGCGGCCAGCACCGGCACGGTCACCCGGCGGAGCGTGAACGCGCGGGTCTCCGCCACGGCGTACGTCAGCCCGGCCGCCGCGGCGGCCACAGGCCAGAGAGCAGGACGCATGAGGCTCAGCGTGTCACCTCGGTGGTTGCTTCGCGCGCAGGGGGCGTCCGGCGGCAGTGGGACAATGGGGGCATGTCAGCTCTCAAGGACCAGCTCCACTCCGACCTCACCACCTCGATGAAGGCGCGCGACGCCCTGCGCACGTCGACCCTCCGCATGGTGCTCACCGCGATCACCAACGCCGAGGTGTCCGGCAAGGAGGCCCAGGAGCTCTCCGACGAGGACGTCCTGACGGTCCTCGAGCGTGAGGCCAAGAAGCGCCGCGAGGCGGCCCAGGCGTTCGCGGACGGCAACCGTCCCGAGCTCGCGGAGAAGGAGAAGGCCGAGGCGGCGATCCTCGCCGAGTACCTCCCCGCCCAGCTGTCGGCCGAGGAGATCGCCGTCATCGTGTCGGCGGCCGTCGAGTCCGCCGGTGCGGCCGGCGAGGGCATGAAGGCGATGGGCAAGGTCATGGGCATCGTCTCCCCCCAGGTCAAGGGCAAGGCCGACGGCGGCGCGGTCGCCGCCGAGGTCAAGCGCCAGCTCGGCGCCTGAGACCACCCAGCCCAGATCTGCGGAGCTCTGCACGTCCTCCCGCCGGGGATTCGGTGCAGAAGCCCGCAGATCTGGGCTGGGGTGGTGGGTGGGTCAGGCGCGGTCGCGGCCGCCACGGCCGCCGCGCTTGGGCTTCTTGGCCCGGTCGTCGCCCCCGCCGCCGCTCTTAGCGGCCTTCTTGGCCGCCGGCTGGCGCTTGGGCGGGTCGTCGAACTTGACCGGCGTCAGGTAGTCCTGGATCTTCTGCATTGCCTTGGCCCACATCGGGCCGGCGAGCGACGAGCCGCCGACCGCGCTGAAGTTGAGGAAGGCGCCGTTGATCTTGACGCCGGCCAGCGAACGGGGGCTGCCGTTCTTCTTCACGCCCGCGATCATCGAGGCGGTGGCGAGCTCGGGGGTGTAGCCGACGTACCAGACGGACTGGTTGTCCTGGGCCGTTCCGGTCTTGGCGGCCGACGGGATCTTCAGGCCGGTCCCGTTGTTGAACCCGAAGCCACCGCGCTCCTGGACGCCGCGCAGGATGTCGTTGATCTGTGCCGCCTCGTCCTTGGACATGACCTCGGTGCAGACCGGCTTGTACTTCTTGAGCGTGTTGCCCTTGTTGTCGAGGATCTCGGTGACCGGACGCGGCTTGCAGTACTGGCCGCCCGAGGCGAACGTCGCGTAGGCCGCGGCCATGTCGAGCGGGCTGACGTTGGTCACGCCGAGGGTGAACGGTCCGACCTGCTGGTTGTCCAGGACCGTGATGCCCATCGACTCGGCGGCCTTCACCACGTTGCAGAGGCCGGCCATCTTCTCCAGCTGGGCGAAGTAGGTGTTCACCGACTCGCGGGTGCCGGTGTACATGTTCTTGCTGCCGGACGTCGTGGAGTTCTTGACCGGCCAGGGGTCAGTGATGTTCAGGCCGTCGCACGTCTTGAACGAGCCGCCGCCGATGGTGAGGCTGGGCGGCGAGCTGAACGTCTGCCCGACGTCGATGCCCTTCTTGAGCGCTGCGGCGACGGTGAAGAGCTTGAACGTCGACCCGGCGGGGAATCCGCCGGAGTCGCCGTAGCGCCGCGGCACGACGAAGTTGATGAAGGACTGGCCCTTCTTCTTGCTGCGGCCCATGGGACGCGACTGCGAGAGGGCGCGGACCTTGCCGGTGCCGGGCTCCACGGAGGCGAGGGCCGCGATGGCCTCGTTGTCGGTGGGCTTCACGGTCGACTTGACGGCCTTGTCGGTCGCCTCCTGCATGCGCGGGTCGATGTTGGACTTGATCGTCAGGCCGCCGCGCTCGAGACGTGTCTGGCGTTCCGTGACGGTGCTGCCGAGGGCGGGCTGGGTCAGCAGCCAGCGGCGCACGTAGTCGCAGGAGAACTCGGCGGTCGAGCTGACACAGCCGTTGGGGAACTCGGTGATCTTGAGCGCCAGCGGGGCGGCCTGGTACTTCGTCGCCTGCTCGGGGGTGATCTTGCCCAGGCGCGCCATGACCGCGAGCACCGTGTTGCGACGCTGCAGCGCCTTCTCGGGGTAGACGTTGGGGTCGAACTCGACGGGGTTCTTCACCAGGCCGGCCAGGGTGGCGGCCTGCCGGACGTTGAGCTGGTCGGGGCTGCGGGAGAAGTAGTGGAACGAGGCCGCGCTGATGCCGTAGGCACCGTCACCGAAGTACGCCAGGTTCAGGTAGCTCTCCAGGATCTCCTTCTTGGTGTGCTTGGACTCGTAGTCGATCGCGAGCTTGAGCTCCCGGATCTTGCGCGCCGTCGACTTCTCGGTCGCGGCCTTGACCTGCTCCTTGGTGGTCGCCTGCGACACGAGCGTGAGCTTCACGAGCTGCTGGGTGATCGAGGACCCGCCCTGGGTCTGGCCCTCGGACGCGTTGTTGACCAGCGCGCGCAGTGTCCCCTTGAGGTCCAGGGCGCCGTGCTCGTAGAAACGGTTGTCCTCGATCGAGATCAGCGCGTCCTGCATGACCGGGGCGATGTCCTTCAGCGGGACGTCCTGCCGGTTCTCCTTGTAGAAGTACGCGATCAGGTCGCCGTTGGAGGCCAGGAGACGGGTCGTCTGGGCGTTGGGCTGGTCCTCGAGGTCCAGCGGCATCTCGACGACGTCCTTGGTCACGTCGTTGAACGTCACGGCGACCAGCGCGGTCGCCGGGATCATCATGAGGGCGATCAGCAGGCCGGCGAACGCCGAGAGCCCCGCCATCACGCCGATGCGGCCGCCTCGCCGGTTGGTGCGCGGCTCGGTCTGGGCAGCGTGGCGTAGCAGGGTGCGGAAGTCGTCCAGAGCCATGAAGGACAGCGTACGTGACGCGCGCCAAGCCCTCCATGACGCGACAACGTGTCTAGTCCTTTGGGGCTAGTGAAAGATGACCCGCTTCGGTCTGATGCCGGACGGGAGGAGTTCCTAGGTTGGTACCTACCAACTTCCGGTCATTCCCGACCGGTCTCGGGGGAGGTACAGAATGTGGAATGAGAACTGGGCGGCTGAAGCCGCCTGTCGAGGCAAGTCCGATGCCCTGTTCGTCAAGGGTGCGGAGCAGAACCGCGCGAAGCAGGTCTGCGGGACGTGCCACGTCCGCGCCGAGTGCCTCGCCGAGGCCCTCGACAACCGCATCGAGTGGGGCGTCTGGGGCGGCATGACCGAGCGTGAGCGTCGTGCGCTGCTGCGTCGTCGCCCGAACGTCACCGCCTGGCGCAGCGTCCTCCAGGTCGCGGTCTAGTCCGTACGACCATCGGCCGTCAGGCCTTGTGGTCGGTGCCGCTCAGCAGGTCGCCGATCTTCCGCAGGCCGTCCAGGTCGTGGACGTCACCGGCCAGGGCGGCCACCGACACCGTCGGAACCGCCGGGTGCGCCGCGCTGAACCGCTTCTTGAGGTGGGACTCGCGAGCGTCCACCCGCATCCGGTCGGCGTGGATCGCCAGCAGCTCGGCGGTCATCCGGTCGACCTCGTCGCCGGCCGCGAGCCGGTGGCCTGCGGACTCCGCGTCGGCTGCGCTGATGCCGTCGGCGCCGTTCTCGTGGACCCGGTTGACCACCAGGCCCGCCAGCGGCATGTTCTCGCCGCCGAGGCGCTCGACGAAGTAGGACGCCTCGCGCATCGCCGCCGGCTCGGGAGCCGCGACGACCACGAACGCGGTGCCGTCCGCCTGAAGCAGCGCGTACGTGCCCTCGGCCCGCTGGCGGAAGCCGCCGAACAGCGTGTCGAACGCCGCGATGAACGTCTGCATGTCGGTGAGCACCTGGGCGCCCAGCACCTTGTTGAGGGCGCTGGTGACGATGCCGAAGCCCGCGCTCAGGAGCCGGGCCGGGCCCTTCGCCGGCGCGAGCATCAGCTTGATGAACCGGCCGTCCAGCATGGACGACAGCCGGTCCGGCGCGTCGAGGAAGTCCAGTGCGGACCGCGACGGCGGGGTGTCGACGACGATGAGGTCCCAGCGGCCGGTCGCGTGCAGCTGGCCGAGCTTCTCCATCGCCATGTACTCCTGCGTGCCCGCGAACGAGCTGGACAGGGCGATGTAGAACGGGTTGGTCAGGATCTGCTGGGCCTTCTCCGGCGTCGCGTGCTGCTCGACGACCTCGTCGAACGTCCGCTTCATGTCGAGCATCATCGCGTCGAGCGAGCCGCCGCGGCTATCGTCCACGTCCTTGACCGGACGGGGGGTGTTGTCCAGCTCGGTCAGGCCCATCGACTGCGCGAGGCGCCGTGCGGGGTCGATCGTGAGGACGCAGACCGTGCGGCCCTTCTCCGCCGCACGGAGGGCGAGCGCCGCGGCCGAGGTGGTCTTGCCGACGCCGCCGGAGCCGCAGCACACGACGATCTGGGTGGTCGGGTCGTCGAGCAGCGCGTCGACGTCGAGCCGGCCGGCCACGGTCGTGCGGGTGCCGCCGCGAGGGGTGGTGCGTCCCCTCCTGGCCGACGGGGTCGTCTGTGCCTTGCCGGTCATGCCAGTCCTCCCAGCTGCTCGGCGAGCTCGAACAGCGCGCCCAGGTCGACGCCCTCACCGAGCAGGGGCAGCTCGACGAGCGGCGCACCGCACTCCTGGAGGATGGTGCGCTGCGCGTCCTGCAGGCGTTGGCGCTCCAGGTGGGCGAGGCCGCCCTGGATGAGATCCGGTGCCGCCGACGGCTCCAGGCCGACGCGGCCCAGCGACGCCTCGACCTGCGCCGCGGTCAGGCTGCCGTCCAGGAGGGCGTCGCGGGTGCCGGCCGACACGAGCGAGGGGCGCACGAGGTTGAGGATGACGTGACCGACCGGGAGCCGCTCGGACGTCAGCTCGGCGATACCGTCGATCGTCTCCTGCACCGGCATCTCCTCCAGCACGGTCACGAGGTGGACGTGCGTCTGCGGCGAGCGCATCATCTCCATGATCGAGTCGGCCTGGCGGCGGATCGGGCCGACCTTCGCCAGTCCGGCGACCTCGGAGTTCACGTTGAGGAACCGGGTGATGCGTCCGGTCGGCGGCGCGTCCATGATCACCGCGTCGTACGAGAACTTCTTGCCGTCGCGGCGGCGCGCGGCCTCGTAGACCTTGCCGGTCAGCAGGACGTCGCGCACGCCCGGCGCGATGGTGGTCGCGAAGTCGATGATCCCGAACTTGTCGAGGGCCTTGCCGGCGCGGCCGAGGCGGTAGTACATCGCGAGGTACTCCAGCAGCGCGGACTCCGGGTCGATCGCGAGCGCGTAGACCTCACCGCCGCCGAGGCCGACGGCGATCTGGCGCTCCTCGTACGGCAGCGGCGGGACGTCGAACAGCTGGGCGATGCCCTGGCGTCCCTCGACCTCGCAGAGCAGGACCTTCTTGCCCTTGCCTGCGAGGGACATGGCCAGGGCTGCGGCCACGGTCGTCTTGCCGGTGCCGCCCTTGCCGGTGACGACATGGAGCGGAGTGGATTGGGGCACGGTTCGAGCGTACCGAGGACCCGGCAGAACGCTCGTCGGTCGCCGGCCCGACGGGCCGGGACCGCTATCGCCGGGCGCGCGCGGACGACGCTCAGCGATACAGTCGCTGCATGACGAAATGGGAGTACCTCACCGCGCCGGTCCTCGTGCACGCCACGAAGCAGATCCTCGACAACTTCGGCCAGGACGGCTGGGAGCTCGTCCAGATCGTTCCGGGCATGAACCCGGAGAACCTCGTCGCCTACTTCAAGCGCCCGGTCGGCTGATGAGCGCCGTCGACGACCGCCTGGGCGAGCTCGGGCTGTCCGTCCCGACCGTCCCGGCGCCGGTGGCGGTGTACGTCCCCGCCGTGCGATCGGGATCGCACGTCTTCACGTCCGGCCAGCTGCCGCTGCGTGACGGTCAGCTGCTCGCCACCGGCAAGGTCGGCGGGGAGGTCAGCGCCGACACCGCGTACGACTGCGCACGGCAGTCCGCGCTGAACGCGATCGCCGCGGTCAAGTCGCTGGTGGACCTCGACGAGGTCGTCCGCGTGGTCAAGGCGACGGTCTTCGTCGCGAGCACGCCGGACTTCACCGGCCAGCCCGGCGTCGCCAACGGTGCCAGCGAGCTGTTCGGGGCCGCGTTCGGCGAAGCCGGGCAGCACGCCCGCAGCGCCGTCGGCGTGCCGGTGCTGCCGCTGGACGCTCCCGTGGAGGTCGAGCTGGTCGTCGAGGTCCGATGACCGTACGCATCCCGATGCCCGAGCGGCTGCGCGAGCACGCCGCCAACCCGCCCGAGGTCCCGCCGGTGCCGCGGGACGCGGCCACGATCGTCGTCGTCCGTGACGGCGAGCAGGGCATCGAGGCGTACCTCATGCGGCGCCAGACCTCCATGGCGTTCGCCGCCGGCATGTACGTCTTCCCGGGCGGGGGCCTGGCGGCCTCGGACGTCGAGCTCGAGACGCCGTGGGTCGGCCCGGACGCGGCCGAGTGGGGCCGACGGTTCCACTGCGACCCGGACCTGGCGCGCGGGCTCGTCGTCGCCGCGGTGCGCGAGACGTTCGAGGAGACCGGCATCCTGCTCGCCGGACCCGACGCGAGCACTGTCGTCGCCGACACCAGCGGCGCCGCGATGCAGGCGGCCCGTGAGTCGCTCGAGGCGGGCGAGCTGGCGTTCGCGGACCTCCTGGTCCGTGAGGGGCTCGTGCTGCGCGCCGACCTGCTCGGTGCGTGGGCCCACTGGATCACCCCGGCGTTCGAGCCCCGCCGCTACGACACCCGGTTCTTCGTCGCGGCCCTGCCCGAGGGTCAGCAGGTCGGGACCATGAGCCGCGAGGCCGATCGTGCGGACTGGGCGCCGCTGAGCGAGGTCCTGCGTACCGTCGAGGCCGGCGAGGCCGCGATGATGCCGCCCACCGTGACCGCGTGCCAGGAGATCTCGAAGCTGACCGCCGGCACGGTCGTCGCCGCAGCCGCCGAGCGGACGATCCACACGGTCCTGCCCGAGCTGGTGCTGGTCGACGGCGAGCCGTACCTCGAGACGAATCACGGAGGGCCCGCATGACCGCCACCGCTGTCACCGTCACGGACCGTGCGTCGTACGTCCTCGCCGAGAACCCCGGGCTCATGACGCTCGACGGCACCAACACCTGGATCCTGCGGGAGCCGGGCGCGGCCCGGTCGGTCGTCGTGGACCCGGGACCGGCCGACGACGCGCACCTGCAGGCCGTCCTCGCTGCCGCGGGGGAGGTCGGGCTGGTGCTGTTCACGCACCGTCACTTCGACCACACCGAGGCGCTCGCGCGGATCGTCGAGCTGACCGGGGCGCCGACGCGGTCGATCGACCCGACGTTCACCCGGGATGCGGACGTCCTCGCGGACGGCGAGTCGATCGACGTCGACGGGCTGCTGATCGAGGTGCTGGCCACTCCCGGGCACACGACCGACTCGGCGTGCTTCCTGGTCGGTGCCGAGAACCTCCTGCTCAGCGGCGACACGATCCTCGGGCGCGGCACCACCGTCATCGCCCACCCGGACGGCGTCCTGGGGCCGTACCTCGACTCCCTCGCGCGCATCCGTGAGCTCGTGGAGGAGGGCGTGGTCCAGCAGATCCTGCCCGGCCACGGCCCGGTCGTGACGGACCCGGCCGCGGTCGTCGACTTCTACCTCGAGCACCGGGCGGATCGCCTGGACCAGGTGCGTGCCGCGGTCGAGGCCGGAGCCACCACCGCGCGCGAGGTCGTCGAGACCGTCTACCGAGACGTCGACGAGACGCTGTGGCCCGCCGCCGAGCTCAGCGTCGCCGCCCAGCTGGACTACCTGAAGCGCTAGCCCGACCACGGCGTGGCGGGTCTACAACGCGCTCGCCGAACGTGGTTACCGCGGCGCACGTCCACGGTGTGCACGATAAAGCCCGCCACATCTCACGGACCGTGACATGTGGCGGGCTCAACTCGCCGAATCTTGGCTGGGGTCAGCGGGCGCGGCGCTGCAGGCGCTCGAGGTCGAGGATCACGACGCTGCGGGGCTCCAGGCGCAGCCAGCCGCGGGAGGCGAAGTCGGCGAGGGCCTTGTTGACCGTCTCGCGGGAGGCGCCGACCAGCTGGGCGAGCTCCTCCTGCGTGAGGTCGTGGTTGACGTGGATGCCGTCGTCGGCGCGGCGCCCGAAGCGCGACGCGAGGTCGAGCAGGGCCTTGGCGACACGGCCGGGGACGTCGCTGAAGACGAGGTCACCGACGACCTCGTTGGTGCGACGCAGGCGGCCGGCGAGCTGGTTGAGCAGCGCGTGGGCGACGTCGGGGTGCGCGGTCAGGACGGGGCTGAGCGCCTCGTGCCCGAGCGACTTCAGCTCGACGTCGGTGACGGCGGTCGCGGTGGCGGAGCGGGGTCCGGGGTCGAAGAACGAGAGCTCGCCGAACATCTGTCCCGGTCCGAGGATCGCGAGGAGGTTCTCGCGGCCGTCGGGGGAGGTGCGCCCGAGCTTCATCTTGCCGTCCGTGACGACGTACAGCTGGTTGCCGTCGTCGCCCTCGTTGAACAGGATCTCCCCGCGGCGCAACGAGCTCGACGACATCGAGCTCTCGAGCGCCTCGGCAGCCTCGTCGTCGAGGCCTGAGAACAGCGGTGCCTGGCGCAGAACGTCGTCGGTCACGGTCTTCCTATCGGTCGTGTCGCTCGGGTCACAGTGTGTGCACCCTTGCGCAGTTTCCCACATCTGGGCGTCTCACCGCGAGCCGCGCGCCGTGGCACGTACTCTGGAGCACGTGCCGACCACCGTGAACCGACCGGACACGGCGCTGGTCCGCCGGGCCCGGAAGATGCACCGCGTGCTCGCCGAGACGTATCCCGACGCCGGTCCCGAGCTCGACTTCCGCACGCCGTTCGAGCTGCTCGTCGCGACGGTGCTGTCCGCGCAGACGACCGATCGCCGGGTCAACGCGATCACGCCGGCACTGTTCGCGGCGTTCCCCGATCCGGCCGCGATGGCGGGCGCGCCCCGGGTCGAGCTCGAGGAGATCATCCGGCCGACCGGGTTCTTCCGCGCCAAGACCGACAGCCTGCTCGGCCTGTCCGCGGCGCTGGTCGAGCGGTACGACGGTGAGGTGCCCCCGCGCCTCGCCGACCTGGTGACTCTGCCCGGGGTGGGCCGCAAGACGGCCAACGTGGTGCTGGGCAATGCGTTCGGCGTCCCGGGGCTGACGGTCGACACCCACTTCGCCCGGCTGGTCCGGCGGTTCGAGTGGGTGCCCGAGGAGATCGCGAAGGACCCGGTGAAGATCGAGCACGCGGTCGCCGCGCTCTTCCCCCGCAAGGACTGGACGATGCTCAGCCACCGGCTGATCTGGCACGGGCGCCGACGCTGCCACGCCAAGAAGCCGGCCTGCGGGGCCTGCCCGGTCGCGCGCTGGTGCCCCGCCTACGGCACCGGACCGACCGACCCCGTCGAGGCCGCCGCGCTCGTCACGACCCAGGGAGCCGCATGAGGATCCGGGTGCTGGTGGCGGTTGCCGCCCTGCTCGCGGTGGCCGCGTGCTCGTCGAGCGAGCCCGAGAGCACCAAGCCGACCTTCGGCGGCGGACCGGCCCCGACCTTCGCCCCCGACGAGCTGAGCGCCGCGAAGAAGGCCGCCGGCATCGAGGACTGCCCCGCCCCGGCGAGCAGCGCCGCGGACCTGCCGGACATCACGCTGGACTGCCTCGGCGGCGGCCGGGCGGTCGACCTGTCGACGCTCGGCGGGAAGCCGACGGTCATCAACCTGTGGGCGAGCTGGTGCGCCCCGTGCCGCCAGGAGATGCCGCTGCTCGCGCGGGCGCACGAGGCGTACGGCGACAGGGTCCGGTTCATCGGCATCGACTTCAAGGATCCCGCCCCCGACGACGCGATCGAGCTGGCGCGGGCGACCGGGGTGACGTACCCCCAGCTCGTGGATCGTGACCAGAAGACGGTCGCGGCGCTGAAGGTCGCGAACCTGCCGCAGACGATCTTCGTGGACGCGCAGGGAAGAATGGTCGCCACGGAGCGCAAGGAGTTCCGTTCGTATGCCGAGCTGACGGCCGCGATCGACGATCACCTGGGAGTGACGCCATGACGGCCGACGGCCTGCCCGACTGGCTCCGGCCGCTGGAGGAGCTCGCGGGGTCGGTCGACGCGGCGCAGCTGTCGCCGAATTTCCCGCGCGTCCCGCCCGATGCGCGCCCCGCCGCGGTCCTGCTGCTGTTCTCCGAGGGCGAGGCGGGCCCCGAGCTGCTGCTGACCGAGCGGGCGAGCACGATGCGCAACCACCCGGGCCAGATCGCGTTCCCCGGGGGGAAGTCCGATCCCCAGGACGCGGACTCCGCGGCGACCGCGCTGCGTGAGGCGCACGAGGAGGTCGGGGTGGACCCGGCCACGGTCGAGGTCTTCGGCACCCTCCCGACGTTGTGGCTCCCGCCGAGCAACTTCGCCGTGACGCCGGTGCTCGGCTACTGGCGCGAGCCGCGGCCGCTGGACCCGGTCAGCGACCAGGAGGTCGTCACCGTCATCCACCAGCCGATCCGCAGCCTGGTCGACCCGGCCAACCGGTTCAGCGTCCGGCACACCTCGGGGTGGATGGGCCCGGCGTTCGAGGTCGGCACCCCGATGCCGCTGTGGGGCTTCACCGCGGGCGTCATCTCGCGACTGTTCGAGCGGCTCGGCTGGGAGCAGCCGTGGGACGACAGCGTGACCCGGCCACTTCCCGATCTGCCGGCGCGATGAACTCCTTCGACCTGATCATCCTGGTCATCCTCGTCGCGTACGCGATCTCGGGGTACGTCCAGGGGTTCGTGGTCAACCTGGTCGCGACGATCGGCCTCCTGGTCGGCGGCCTGGTCGCCCTGGCGGTCGTGCCGAGGATCCTGTCCGGTGGCACGCCCACCCTGTCCAGCTCCCTGCTCGCGCTGGGCCTCGTGATCGGCGCTGCGGCCATCGGGCAGGCGATCGGGACGTTCGTGGGCAGCGGCGTGCGCGACACGCTCACCTGGCGTCCGCTGCGCTGGGTCGACGCGGTCGCCGGCAGCGCCCTCAGCATGGTCGCGGTGCTGTGTGCCGCGTGGGCGCTGGGCTACTCGGTCAGCGGGACGTCGATCCCGTACCTGTCGACCGCCTCGCGGGACTCCTCGATCCTCGAACGGGTGGACGGCGTCATGCCGGCCCGGGCGACCTCGGTGCTGCGGTCGTTCAACGAGGTCCTCGACTCCAACCTCTTCCCCCGCTACATCGACCCGTTCGAGAGCGAGGACATCACCGAGGTCCGTGCGCCCGACAGCGCGACGCTCGCGCGCCCGGGTGTGCAGAGGGCGCGCGAGAGCGTCGTGAAGATCCTCGGGCAGGCGAAGTGCGACCGGGGCATCGAGGGATCGGGCTTCGCGTACGCCGACGGCCGCATCATGACGAACGCGCACGTGGTCGCCGGGGTCGACACGCCCTCGGTCGTCCTGGACGACCGGCGGGTGCCGGCACGGGTCGTGCTGTTCGACCGCGAGCTCGACGTCGCGGTGCTCGCCGTGGACGGTCTCGGCCTGCGGCCGCTGAGGTTCGACACCCGCGGCAAGGCCGGCCAGTCGGCGGCGATCCTGGGCTTCCCGCAGAACGGGCCGTTCGACGCCAGGGCCGCACGCATCCGCAGCGAGATCCGTCTGCGCAGCCCCGACATCTACGACCGCGGCCAGGTCGTGCGCGAGACGTACTCGGTCCGTGGCCTCGTCCGCTCGGGCAACTCCGGCGGACCGCTCGTGTCCACGGACGGGTCGGTGCTCGGCGTGATCTTCGCGGCCTCGGTCTCCGACAAGTCCACGGGGTACGCCCTCACGGCCGACCAGGTCGCGGCCGACGCGCGCAAGGGCGCCGCCGCCACCCAGCCGGTCTCCACGGGGGAGTGTGCCTGATGAGGTCCTTCTCGTCCGTCGTCGCGTGGCTCGTCGCAGTGCTCGCCGGCATCGTGACCGTGCCGCTGCTGTGGGTCTCCGCCCACGTCGCTGACGAGGACGGCTACGTTGAGTTCAGCAGCCGGCTGGCGATGGACGACCAGCTCCAGGCCGCGTTCGCGGACTACCTGGCCGAGGACTACGTGCAGCGCGGTGTGCTGCCGCGGCGTCTGCAGGACGTCGCGGCGTCCGCGCTCACGACGGCTGCGCGGCAGACGTCCAACCAGCCGGGGTTCGTCGAGGCCTGGGAGGCGACCCAGCGCAGCTTCCACCGGTCGGCGTTCCAGGACGGCACCGAGCCGCTGACCGTCGACGTCAGCCCCATGGCCCAGTTCGTCGTGGACCGGGTGGGCGACGGCATCCCGGTGAGGCTGCGCGTCCCTGACGGCCTCACCGTCCAGGTGGGGTCGGCGTCGGAGCGCGCCGAGCTGCAACGCGTCTCGCAGTCCACGACCTTCGGGCTGCTGGGCCTCCTGGTCGTCGTCGTGGCCGGGGTGACGTCGCTGCTCTCGGCGCGGAGCCGCCCGCTGGCCCTCGCAGGTCTCGGGGTCGGAGCGCTCGTCGTCGCCGGGGTCGACCGCTTCGCCACGTCGGTCGTGACGCCCCGGCTCCTCGACGAGGTCCAGGAGCAGAACGCGTTCGGGCGCACCGTGCAGCGGCTGCTCGTGGACCGCGCGTCCGACTCGCTGGCCGACTGGCTGGAGTGGCTCGCGATCGGCGGGGCCGCGGCCGTGGTCGTCGGTGCGGTCGTCGCCGTGGTGGCGCGCCGGCCCTAGCTCGTCCGGCCCTTGAGTGCCGCGGGGATCTCCCGGGCGGTCGCGATCGTCTTCTCGGGGGCCCGGATCTTCTTGAGCATCTTGACGCCCACGAGGATGAGGACGGCCGCGAGCAGGAGGTACACGCCTGCGACGATGAGGAACGCCCACGCGGGGTCCAGGCCCGTCCAGGTCAGGAAGTACGCGAAGGCGATCGACAGCAGGATGATGATGAGCAGGCCGAAGAAGCCTGCCACGGCAATCATCGCCGCGCCGACGCCGCCGGCCTTCGCGCTGAACTTGAGCTCGCTCTTGGCGAGCTGGATCTCGGCCTGCACCAGGGCGGAGATGTCACGGCTGGCATCGGCAACGAGCCGACCGATCGTCGGGTCTTCCGGGGAGCTCATGGAGGCGAGCCTACAAGCGTTCCGCGGTTGTGCGCAGGTCAGCGTCCGTGGACACCGACGATCGCGGCCCCCGGGCGGCTAGTCCTCGTCCTTGGCGGTCTTCATGCCGCTGGTGATGAGGTCCATGACGCCGGAGTCGGCGAGCGTCGTGGTGTTGCCGACCTCGCGGTTCTCCGCGACGTCCCTCAGCAGCCGCCGCATGATCTTGCCCGAACGGGTCTTGGGCAGCTCGGGGACGACCATGATCTGCCGGGGCTTCGCGATGGGGCCGATCTCCTTGCCGACGTGCGTGCGCAGCTCGGTGATCACCTCCGTGCCGCCATCGCCCGCGGACTCACGCAGGATGACGAACGCGACGACCGCCTGGCCCGTCGTGTCGTCCGTGGCGCCCACGACCGCCGCCTCGGCGACCTTCGGGTGCGACACGAGCGCGGACTCGATCTCGGTCGTCGAGAGCCGGTGCCCTGACACGTTCATGACGTCGTCGACCCGGCCGAGCAGCCAGATCGCGCCGTCCTCGTCCTTGCGGGCGCCGTCGCCGGCGAAGTAGTACTGCGGCCAGCGCGACCAGTAGGTCTCCTTGTAGCGGTCGTCGTCGCCCCAGATGGTCCGGAGCATCGACGGCCACGGCTGGGTGATGACGAGGTAGCCGCCCTCACCGTTCTCGACCGGGTTGCCCGCGTCGTCGACGACCTCGGCCGAGATGCCGGGGATCGCGGTCATCGCGGAGCCGGGCTTGCCGGACGTGACCCCGGGCAGCGGGCTGATCATGTGGGCGCCGGTCTCGGTCTGCCACCAGGTGTCGACGATCGGGGTGCGGCCGCCGCCGATGTTCTCGCGGTACCAGATGTACGCCTCGGGGTTGATGGACTCGCCGACCGAGCCGAGGATCCGCAGGCTGGACAGGTCGAACTTCGCCGGGATCTCACCGCCCCACTTCATGCAGGTACGGATCGCGGTCGGGGCCGTGTAGAACAGCGAGACCTTGTAGTCCTGGATGATCTCCCACCAGCGCCCCTTGTGGGGGGTGTCGGGCGTGCCCTCGTAGAGGACCTGCGTCGCGCCGTTCGCGAGCGGCCCGTAGACGATGTAGGAGTGGCCGGTCACCCAGCCGACGTCGGCGGTGCACCAGTAGACGTCGTCGGGCTTGTGGTCGAACACCGCCCAGAACGTCCAGGCCGACTGCACGAGGTAGCCGCCGGTGGTGTGCAGGATGCCCTTGGGGGAGCCGGTCGTGCCGGACGTGTACATGACGTACAGCGGGTGCTCGGCGTCGAACATCTCCGGCGTGTGCTCGGTCGAGGCCTGGTCGACGGTGTCGTGCCACCAGACGTCGCGACCCTCGGTCCACTCCACGTCCTGGCCGGTGCGCCGGACCACGAGGACGCCCGTGACGTCGGGGCACTTGGTGAGCGCCTCGTCGACGGCCGGCTTCAGGGCGGACGGGGCGCCGCGGCGGAACCCGCCGTCCGCGGTGATGACGACCTTGGCGTCGCAGTCCAGGATGCGGCTCGACAGCGCGTCCGCGGAGAAGCCGCCGAAGACGACGGTGTGCGGTGCGCCGAGACGGGCGCAGGCCAGCATCGCGACGACAGCCTCGGGGATCATCGGCAGGTAGATCGCGACCCGGTCGCCGGTCTGCACGCCCAGGTCGATCAGGGCGTTCGCGGCCTGCGAGACGAGGTCCTTGAGCTCGGCGTACGTGATGTCACGGGTGTCGCCCTCGGGCTCACCGACGAAGTGCAGCGCGACCCTGTCGCCGTTGCCGGCCTCGACGTGACGGTCGACGCAGTTGTACGCGGCGTTCAGCTTTCCGCCGACGAACCACTGCGCGAACGGGGCGTTGGACCAGTCCAGCACGTCGGTGAACGGCGTGCCCCAGTCGAGCCGCTTCGCCTGCTCGCCCCAGAACGCGACGGGGTCGGCGGCCGCAGTCTCGTACACGTCGGCCTTGACGTTCGCGTTCGCCGCGAGCTCCGCGGGCGGGTCGAACGTCCGCTCCTCGCGGGACAGGTGGCTGATGTTCTGCTCGGTCATGTCATCTCCTGGTGCTCGCGGTCCGGCACGGGCCGGGCGCTTCGTCGCGCCCGTGGCACACTCTGTGGTCTACCCCACATCGTGGGGTGGTGGAAGCCGATGGTCTAGCCCCGGAAGGGGGTACGCGGTGACGGTCGACGTACGTCCCGACGACCTCGACCTGCTGCGTGCCGCAGCGGCCCGCCTGCGCCGCGACTGGGAGGTGCCGCTGGTCTTCGGCGGCCTGCGCGACGACCAGGGCGTCCCGGTGAGGCTGGCGCTGGGCGAGGTCACCAGCGACCTGTCCACGATCACGATCAAGCCGTCGCTCGGTCTCGGTGGCAAGACGTGGGTGAGCCGGCGGCCGGCGTACGTCCGCGACTACGGGACGTCGCTGGACATCACGCACGAGTACGACCGGCAGATCCTGGGCGAGCGGGTCACGTTCCTGGCCGTCGTGCCGATCGTGGTGCGCGACGACGTCCGGGGGCTGCTCTACGCCGGCACCCGGGGGAGCGAACAGCTGCCCGAGACGGCGCTCGAGGCACTGGTCGCCGAGGCCCGCAAGGTCTCCGGCGAGCTGGAGGTCCGCGACGAGGTCGACCGGCGCGTACGCCTGAGCGAGTCCGTCGCCGCGGCCGGTCCCGAGACCGCCGAGCTGCAGCGTCTGCGGGAGGCGTACGCGCAGATGCGGGTCATCGCCCGCGAGACCGCGGACCCCCGCACCCGCGAGCGCCTCGAGGCGTTGCTGGCGCGCGACGTGCCCGGCGAGGTCACGCTGACCGCACGGCAGCTCGACGTCGTCTCCCTCGTGGCGGCCGGGTGCCGCAACAGCGAGATCGCCGACCGGCTGGGTCTGGGTCCCGAGACGGTCAAGAGCTATCTGCGCAGCGCGATGGCCCGGCTCGGCGCCCGGTCGCGGCACGAGGCCGTGGCGGCTGCGCGCCGCCACGGCCTCCTGCCCTGAGTCCCGGCACGACGTCATCCCGCGCGCACCGCACAGCGCCCGCACGGGATGACGTCCGGGATCACTTCTCGGACCCGGCGCCGGTCATCGACCGGACGTCCAGCTCGACGTAGCGCGCCTCGGCGTCCGCGTCGCGGGCCGTCACGGTGCCGAGCCAGCCGAAGAAGAACCCGAGCGGGATCGAGATGATGCCGGGGTTGGCCAGCGGGAACCAGCTGAAGTCCGCGCCGGTGATCATCGCCGTCTCCGATCCGGACACGACCGGCGAGAAGATCACCAGGCCGACGCACGAGATCAGCCCGCCGTAGATGCTCCACACGGCGCCGCGGGTGTTGAACCGGCGCCAGAACAGGTTGTAGAGCAGCGACGGCAGGTTGGCCGACGCAGCGACCGCGAACGCCAGCGCCACGAGGAACGCGATGTTCAGCTTCTGCGCGGGGATCGACAGCGCGATCGCCACACCGCCGATCACGAACGCCGCGATGCGGGCGACCTTGACCTCCTGCTTCTCGGTGACCTTGTCCTTCTTCCAGACGTTCGCGTACAGGTCGTGGGCGACGGACGACGCCGAGGTCAGGGTCAGCCCCGCGACCACCGCGAGGATCGTCGCGAACGCGACCGCCGAGATCAGCGCCAGCAGCACCGCGCCGCCGGTCGACCCGGAACCACCTCCGACCGCCTCGGCCAGCAACGGCGAGGCGAGGTTGCCGCCGGAGTCGACGATGTCCTGCTTCTTGTCGCCCTTGACCAGGGCCGCGGCGCCGAAGCCGAGGACGAGCGTCATCAGGTAGAACGCACCGATCAGGCCGATCGCCCAGAGGACGGACTTGCGTGCCTGGCGGGCGGTCGGGACCGTGTAGAAGCGGATCAGGATGTGCGGCAGCCCGGCCGTGCCCAGGACGAGCGCGAGGCCCAGCGAGATGAAGTCGATCTTCGCCTCGGTCGACACGCCGTACTTGAGGCCCGGCTCGAGGAACGCCCGGCCCGCGCCGCTCTCCTCGGCCGCGGTGCCGAGCATGTCGCTGATGTTGAAGTCGAACTTCGCGAGCACCAGGACCGTGATGAGCACCGTGCCGACCATCAGCAGGACGGCCTTGACGATCTGCACCCAGGTCGTGCCCTTCATGCCGCCGACCACGACGTAGAAGATCATGAGGGCGCCGACGAGGGCGATCGTGAGGTTCTTCGCGGTGTCGTTGTCGGGCGAGACGCCCAGCAGCAGCGCCACCAGGGCGCCGGCGCCGACCATCTGGGCCAGCAGGTAGAAGATCGACACCACGACGGTCGAGGTCGCCGCCGCGGTGCGCACGGGCCGCTGCTGCATGCGGAACGCGAGCTGGTCGGCCATCGTGAACCGGCCGGAGTTGCGCAGCAGCTCCGCGACGAGCAGGAGCGCCACGAGCCAGGCGACGAGGAAGCCGATCGAGTAGAGGAAGCCGTCGTAGCCGGACAGCGCGATCGCACCGGAGATGCCGAGGAACGAGGCGGCCGACATGTAGTCGCCGGCGACCGCGAAGCCGTTCTGGGCGCCGGAGAAGCTGCGGCCGCCTGCGTAGTAGTCCGCTGCGGTCCTGGTGTTGCGGCTGGCCCAGAAGGTGATCGCGACGGTGATCAGCACGATCACCACGAACAGGGAGCCGGTCAGGAGCTGGTTGCTGTCGTCGTCGGTGGCGGCGCGCAGCACGGTGGCGGTGGTGCTCATCGCTCGATCTCCTGCTCGTACTCCTCGCGGAGCCGGTCCGCGATCGGGTCCATGCGACGGGCGGCGAACATCGCGTACCAGATCGCGATGCCGAACGTCGTCACGAACTGCAGCAGGCCGAAGACGAGGGCGACGTTGATGTTGCCGAACAGGACGTGGCCCATGAAGTCGTTCGCGTAGTTCGAGGCCAGGACGTACAGCAGGTACCAGGCCATGAAGGCGATCGTGAGCGGGACGACGAATCGCAGGTACGAGCGCTTGAGCTCGGCGAAGTCGTCCGACGCATGGATGCGTTCGTAGGCCTCCTGGGCCTGCGTGGAGATCTTCTCGGTCACCGTGAGTCACCTCGTCCGTGAAAGGGGCAGGGGCGCGGGGCGCACCACCTGACCCGAAGGTAGGGTCCTTCGACCCGTGTGAGCCAGATCACTCGGCCGGCTCTGCGACGAACGGGGCGACGCGGTGCGGCGGACGGTCACCCGGGCGCGACGAGCGGTCGCATCGGCGGGACGAACGGTCGCCTCGTGGTCGTCCGCGTCAGAACCGGCGGTCGACGTCCAGCCGCTCGGGGGTGTGGAGCCGCACCATCGTGCGGGACACGTTGGCCGGCACCGACCCGCGCGTGGCCAGCGACACCCCGAGCATCAGGCCGAAGCCGACGGGCACCGACCACGCCGCGGGCTGGCTCATCAGCACCCCGAACCACCCCTCGGGGCTCGTCGCGATGGTCAGGACCGGCGCGACCCCCGCGCAGAGGCCGCCGCCGACGAGCCCCGCGATGGCACCGGCAGCGGTCAGCCCGCGCCACCAGATCCCCAGCACGAGGAGCGGGCAGAACGTGGACGCCGCCAGGGCGAAGGCGAACGTGACCGAGTTGGCGACCGAGATCCGCTGGGCGGACAGGGCCAGCACCAGGGGGACCACGACGCAGCCCACCGCCGCGAGCCGCAGGGCGGTGATGGTCGAGATGCGGCCGCGGGCGAGTCCCTGGCCGACGACGCCGGCGATCGACATCGTCAGTCCAGACGAGGTCGACAGGAACGCCGCGAACGCGCCGGCGGTCAGCAGCGCGGCCAGCACCTCGCCCGTCGTCCCACCGATCATCCGGCCGGGCAGCTCGAGCACCACCGTGTCGGTGCGGCCGGACGAGACCAGGTCGCCGGCGTACACCCGGCCCAGCACCCCGTAGACGGTCGGCAGCAGGTAGAACACGCCGAGCAGCGCCAGCACGAGCAGGGTGGTCCGGCGGGCGGCGTGGCCGTCGGGGTTCGTGTAGAACCGGACGACGACGTGGGGCAGTCCCATCGTGCCGAGGAACGTCGCGATCATGACCGAGTACGTCAGGTACAGGCCCGTCCCGCCGTTCTGCGTCAACGGCTCGAACCAGCTGCCCGGTGCGGCGGGGGAGGGGCGTCCGTCGTCGTCCCACGCGTGGACCAGGAAGAACAGCGGGACCATCAGGGCCGTGAGCTTGAGCCAGTACTGGAACGCCTGCACGAAGGTGATGCTGCGCATCCCTCCGGACACGACGTTCACGACCACGATCGCGGCGACCACGACCGTCCCGACCCACGTCGGCGCCCCGGTGACGGTCCGCAGGGTAAGCCCCGCGCCCTGGAACTGGGGCATCAGGTACAGCCAGCCCACCGCGACGACGAGCAGGCTCGCCACCCGGCGCACGGCGTCGGACTGCAGCCGCACCTGGGCGAAGTCGGGGATCGTGTACGCCCCCGACCGGCGCAGCGGTGCCGCGACGAGCACGAGCAGCAGCAGGTAGCCGGTGGTCCAGCCGATCGGGTACCAGAGCATGTCGGCGCCGAACGCCAGCACGAGGCCGGCGATGCCCAGGAAGGACGCGGCGGACAGGTACTCGCCACCGATCGCCGAGCTGTTGAGGACCGGGCTGACCGAGCGCGAGGCCACGTAGAAGTCGCTCGTCGTCCGGCTGAACCGCAGCCCGAACGCCCCGATGCCGAGCGTGGCCACGGCGACCAGGGCCACCGCCACGATCCCGTACGTCGAGCTCACGGGTCGTCGCTCCCCGGCTCGACGAGGGCGGCGAAGTCGCGCTCGGCGCGCTCGGCCTGGCGGATGTACAGCCAGCCGATCGTGAACAGGAACGGGTAGACCAGGACGCCCAGGACGATCCACGGCAGCGGGACGCCCAGGACCGTCGCGTCGGTGACGGCGTCGAAGGTCAGGAACACCAGCGGGAGCGCGCCGATCGACAGCAGCAGCGTCACCGCGACGGTGATCGCCGCCCGCAGCTGCGACCTGATCAGGGAGCGCATGTAGATCTCGCCGACCCCGGTGGACTCGTCGATCTCCTGCCGGACGCTGCGGCGCACGTGGGTCGAGGCGGTCGTGAGCGGGCTCGTGACGCGGACCCGACCGGTGGGCCCGGTCCGGTCGTCCGGTCCGTCGCTCACAGCGCGCGTTCGTGGATGAGGTCGCGCAGGGTCCTGGTGTGGCGCCGGGCGACCTGCAGCTCGACCCGGTCCTCGCCCACCGCCACGACGACGCTGCACCGGCCGGCCTGCATGCGTACCTCGCGGACGCGGGCGAGGTTCACGACGAGGCTGCGGTGCACCCGGACGAAGCCGGCGTCGGCCCAGTCGTCCGCGAGCACCCCGAGCGGGGTGCGGACGAGGTGGCTGCCGCCGTCGTCGACGTGCAGGCGCACGTAGTCGCCCTGGGCCTCGACGTACGCGACCGAGGCCCGGGAGACGAACCGGGTGACGCCGCCGAGCTCGACCGCGATCCGGTCGTCGCCGGTGTCCGCCGTGTCGGTGCCCTCGACGCACGCGCGGCGCACGCTCTCGCGCAGCCGCTCCTCGCGGATGGGCTTGAGCAGGTAGTCCACCGCGTTCATCTCGAACGCCTCGACCGCGTGCGCCTCGTGGGCGGTCACGAACACGATGCGGGGGGCGTCGCGGAACCGGCCGAGGAGGCGGGCGATGTCGAGGCCGCTCAGCCCCGGCATCGCCACGTCGAGGAACACCACGTCGACGCCGCCCTGCTCCAGGACGCGCAGGGCGTCGGTCCCGCTGCGCGTCGCCTGCACCGAGGCGATGCGGTCGTCGCGCTCGAGCAGCCAGACGAGCTCGTCGAGGACAGGCTGCTCGTCATCGACGACCAGGGAGCGCAGACCGGCGGACATGCAGCGATCCTCGCCGAGCGTGACCCGCGCCACAACCCCCGGGTCAGCCCACGGGGTCGACCGCGGGGGAGAACTTGGGGATCCGCAGGGACACCTTGGTGCCGAAGCCCGGCGCGGTCTCGACCACGATGCCGTACGCGTTGCCGTAGACCGTGCGCATGCGCTCGTCGACGTTGGCCAGGCCCACCGATGCGCTGGGGTTGCGGCCGGACAGGGCCGCCCGGACGATCTCGGGCTCGACGCCGGCGCCGTCGTCCTCGATCGTGATGAGGCACTCGGTCCCCGCGTCGTGGGCCGTGACGGTGATCGTGCCCTCGCCGGCCTTGCTCTCCAGGCCGTGGCGCACCGCGTTCTCGACCAGCGGCTGGACCGACAGGAACGGCAGGGTGACGCTGAGGACCTCCGGTGCCACGCGGGTCACGATGCGCAGCCGGTCGCCGAACCGCGCCTTCTCCAGGACGAGGTAGCGCTCGATCGAGCGCAGCTCCTCGGCGAGGGTCGTGAACTCGCCGTGCTGGCGGAAGGAGTAACGGGTGAAGTCGGCGAACTCGAGGAGCAGCTCGCGCGCCCGCTCGGGATCCGTGCGGACGAACGAGGCGATCGCGCCGAGCGAGTTGTAGATGAAGTGCGGGGAGATCTGCGCCCGCAGCGCGCGCAGCTCAGCCTCCATCAGTGCGGTGCGGGACGTCGCGAGCTCGGCCAGCTCGAGCTGGGAGGACATCCACCGCGCGACCTCGGTCGTCGCCCGTGCCAGGCCCGCGGAGGCGTCCTCGCTCATCACGACCACGCTGCCGACGACCTGGCCCTCGACCGCGAGCGGCGCCACGATGGCCTGGCCCGACGCCTGGGTCGTGCCGCTGCCGATCGCCGCGGACATGAGGTCGGCGACGTCGTCCGGTCCACCCGGTCCGTGCCAGGCCAGGGGCTCGACCGTGTCGGTGATCGCGACCGTCCTGGTGCCGAGCAGCGTCCGGAGGTGGGGCAGGGCGCTGGCCGCGCTCTCCGCGTCGAGCCCCCGCCGCAGGGCCGGGGCGGCGAGCGCAGTCGTGTGCAGGGTCTCGTACGTCGCCCGGTCCTCCGGCGTGCCGAGGCTGGGTCGGCGGGACAGCAGCCACCAGCGGGCGAACGCGGCGATCGCGACCAGGGCGATGCCCGCGACGATCGCGGTCAGCAGGTTGTCCATCGCCCGACGCTACCGCGATCCCCCGGGACGTCATCCCGGACGCGGCGTGCGAGCCACGCGCGGGATGACGTCCCAGGTGGTCAGTCGTCGCCGATGCCGCGTGCATGCAGCGCCGCGCCGGTGTCGTACGCCTGCGCGACGGTGCGGATCGCCATGGGGACGAGGAGAGCCCGGGGGCTGCGCTCGAGGCCGCGGGCCTTCGCGGCGGCGCGGGTCTCGTGCGCGATGTCGAGGATGCCGGGGATGGCGCGGATCATGAGCGAGAACGCGAGCGCCACCTTCTCGGGATTCACGCCGACACGGCGGAACGGACCGAGCCCCCGGGTGATGGCGTCCAGCATCGCGTCGATGCGGGTCGTGCCGGTGAACACGAGCGCCGCGATCACCAGCGCCAGGAGATCGCCCACGACGTGGACGGCGGTCGGCCACCCGCGCTGCCAGACCTGGAACGCCGTGACCAGGACGACCACCGGCAGCAGCGGCCGCAGCGCGCGCAGCACCGGTCGTACCGGCAGCCCGGACCACACGACCAGCAGCAGCGAGAACGCCAGGAACGCCACCGCGGACCACGGCCCGCGCACCACCACGGTGACGACGCCGTACGTCGCGAGGAGCCCGAGCTTCGGTCCTGCCGGGAGGCGGTGGAGCAGGGTCGTGCCCGGACGGTACGCGCCGAGCGGTGACGCGATCACGCGCCGACCAGCGACCGGTAGAACGCGACCGCCTCATGGGGGGCGGCGTCGCAGACGATGCGGGCGTCGTCGACCACCAGCGCGCGGTCGCAGCGCTGCGCGAGGTCGAGGTCGTGGGTGACCAGGACGAGCTGCTGGTCGAGGGAGAACAGGCGGTCGGCGACGATCTGCGTGTTGCGCAGGTCGAGCAGCGTCGTCGGCTCGTCGGCCACCAGGACCCTCGGCTCGGTCGCCAGCACGCCGGCCAGGGCCAGCATCTGCTTCTGCCCGCCGGACAGGGCGTGCACGGTCGTGTCGGCCTTGTCGGCCAGCCCGACCTCGGCCAGGATCTCGAGCGCGCGGGCGCGGCGGACCTTCTTGTCCTTGATCGTGCGCCGCAGCGACAGGGCGATGTCCTCCGCGCACGTGGGCATCACGAGCTGGGCGTCGGGGTTGGTGAACACGAACCCGACCGCCCGCCGGACACGGGGGCCGTCCTCGACGGTGTCGAGACCGTCGATCGTCACCCGTCCCGACGTCGGCTCGACCAGGCCGTTGAGCAGGCGGGCGAGCGTGGACTTGCCGGAGCCGTTGCTGCCGATGACCGCGACCCGGTGCTCGGTCAGGGACAGCGTCGTGGGGTGCAGCAGCGGCAGCTCACCGCCCGGTGCCTGCACCGAGACGGCCGCCTCGTGGAGCTCGATGATCGGCGGCGCGGTCACCGTCGTGCGGCCAGCTGCGGGAAGGCGCGCAGGACGGCCGCCGCGACGACCGCGGCCAGCACGCCCTTGACGATGTCGGCGAGGAAGAAGGGGGTTGCATACCCCCACGCGACGGGCAGGCTCACGTCGAGCTTGAGCGCCATGCCGAGCGTGCCGAGCGTCCCGACGACCGCGATCGTGACGATGGCGGCGGCGACGGACACGACGGCGACGAACGAGGCCGGGTTGCGACGGGCGACCCGGTGCGCGACGAGCCCCACGAGCAGGGCGGCGAACGGGAACGCGGCGAGGTAGCCCGCGGTCTGGCCGGCCCACACGGCCGGCCCGGCCGCACCCTGCGCGAAGACCGGCAGCCCGGCGGTGCCGACCGCGAGGTAGAGCAGCACCGTGAGGAACCCTCGTACGGCGCCGAGGACGGAGCCGGCGAGGAAGATCGCGAACATCTGCAGCGTGAACGGCACGTTGAGCGAGCCGACCGTGAGCTGGGCACAGACCGCGATGAGGGCCGCGAACGTTGCGATGAGCGCGAGGTCGGTCGTGCCGATCGACGCGGGCCGGCGCGTGCGGGTGGTCATGCTCATGATCGTGCTCCTGCGAGGAGGGGAGACGCCACCTGAACGGTGCTCAGGTGAACGGCGTTCAGGTTACGTATAGGCTGTCCGCGCTGTCAATGTGACGTCCTCGGAGGATCCATGCGCTACCACCGCACCGACATCGTCGAGCGGGCCGTCGGCGTGCTCGACCAGTACGGGCTGGCGGACCTGTCGATGCGCCGGATCGCCTCCGAGCTGGGCCTGCAGCCCTCGGCGCTCTACCACCACTTCGGCAGCAAGCAGGAGCTCCTGGCCGCGGTCGCCGACGAGGTGCTCGAGCGTGGTGCGCGCCCCGATGCGCCCGACACGGCGTGGGACGACCGGGTCGTCGCCCTCAGCCGCGAGCTCCGTGACGCGATGCTCGCCTACCGCGACGGTGCCGAGCTCGTCGCCACGGTGCACGCGTTCGGGCTGGGCGTCCGCTCCCCGGCGGCGCCCCTGGCGTCCGCGATCGAGGCGGCGGGCTTCGACGAGGCGTTCGCGCGGACCGCCGCCATGACGGTGCTGCACTTCGTCTTCGGTCACGTGTCGGACGAGCAGACCCACCGGCAGGCCAACACCGCCGGTGCGATCGACGCCGATCCGCTGGGCCGCGCGGACACCGCCTCGTTCGACCTCGGCCTGTCCCTCATCCTCGAGGGCATCCGCCACCGCGCCGCGCCTGTCCGCACCGCGCGACACTGATCCGGTCACCGGTCACCGGTCACCGGTCAAAGGTCAACGGGCGAGCGAAGCGAGCCAGCCGGCCTGGTGCGAGCGCCAGCGAGCAGCAGGAATGAGCGGCGAGCGCAGCGAGCCGCGCCCGGCTACTACCAAGAGGCGCGGAGCGGACGTCCCTCGTCGTAGCCGGCCGAGCTCTGCAGCCCGACGACGGCGCGCTGGTGGAACTCCTCGATCGACCGCGCACCGGCGTACGTCGCGCTGGAGCGGACGCCCGCGATGATCGAGTCCACGAGGTCCTCGACGCCGGGGCGCTCGGGGTCCAGGAACATGCGGGAGGAGGAGATGCCCTCCTCGAACAGCGCCATCCGGGCACGCTCGAAGCCGGCCGCGTCGCGGGTGCGGTTGGAGACGGCCCGGGCCGAGGCCATGCCGAAGGACTCCTTGTACGGGCGGCCGTCCGGGCCGACCTTGAGGTCGCCGGGGCTCTCGAGCGTGCCGGCGAACCAGGAGCCGATCATCACGCTGGCCGCACCGGCCGCCAGGGCGAGGGCGACGTCGCGCGGGTAGCGCACCCCGCCGTCGGCCCAGACGTGCGCACCGAGCTCGCGGGCCGCCGCGGCGCACTCCATCACCGCGGAGAACTGCGGCCGGCCGACGCCGGTCATCATCCGGGTCGTGCACATCGCGCCCGGGCCGACACCGACCTTGATGATGTCCGCGCCCGCGCTGACCAGGTCGCGGACTCCCGCGGCGGAGACGACGTTGCCGGCGGCGACGGGCACGCGCCTGCCGGACTGCTCGGCGTACGCGTCGCGGGCTGCCACCACGAGCGGCAGCGCCTCGAGCATCTTGTCCTGGTGGCCGTGGGCGGTGTCAACGACGAGGACGTCGATGCCCATCTCGAGCAGCGCGGCGGCCTTGCCGGTGACGTCGCCGTTGATGCCGACGGCCGCACCGATCACCAGACGTCCGGCAGCGTCGACCGCGGGGTCGTAGATCGTGGAGCGCAGGGCCGACTTGCGGGTCAGGACGCCCAGCAGGCTGCCGCCGTCGACCACCGGCGCGAAGTCGACGTGCCGGGCGGACATCTCGTTGAAGCACTGCTTCGGGTCGGTCCCGGCCTCGAACGTCAGGACGTCGGTGGTCATCACCTCACGCACCTGCGCGAAGCGCTCGATCTCGGCGCCGTCGCCCTCGGTCACCACGCCGAGCACCTTGCCGTCCTCGACGACGACCACCGCGCCGTGCGCGCGCTTGGGGATCAGGCTCATGGCCTCGCCGACCGTGGTCGACGGGCCCACCGTGACGGGGGTGTCGTAGACCGTGTGCGCCGACTTCACGCGCTCGACGGTGTGCGCGACGATGTCGAGCGGGATGTCCTGCGGGATGATCGCGATCCCGCCGCGACGGGCGATCGTCTCGGCCATCCGCTTGCCGGAGATCGCGGTCATGTTGGCCACGACGAGCGGCAACGTGGTGCCGGTGCCGTCGGAGGTGGCCAGGTCGACGTCGAACCGGCTCGTGACGTCGGATCGCGCCGGCACCATGAACACGTCGTTGTACGTCAGGTCGAAGGACGGGGCGAGGTCGTTGAGGAACTTCACCCCGTGATTCTACCGGGGAGGTGTGCACGAGCGGGGCCATCGAACCGGGAGATCCCCGCGATGACGGGCGCACTCAGCGGAAGTCGAGCAGCATCGTGTCGGGCGGCGGTGCCGCCTGGCCGAGGCTGGACTTGTCGACCGTGGCCCGCAGGCACGAGGTCTCGTGCCGCAGCCGCAGGAAGCCGGTCTGCCCGCCGTACGTCATGAACAGGTCACGGACCTGCGAGAGCGCGGCCTCGCCGACCGACGGGTGCTTGGTCGCCTGGGCGAAGCGCAGCAGCCCGGGCAGGTCGAGCTTCTCCCACGAGCCGATCTCGTGCGTCTCGGGCGGGTGGAACAGTCCGGACGCGCTGAACGTGTCGGCCAGCGGTGCCCCGCGGTCGACCACGCCGATGATCTCGCGCAGCTTGCGCATCCACGGGATCGAGTCGTCGTGCCGCTGGGAGATCGTGGACAGCAGCCCCTCGGGTCGCAGCACGCGGGCGTACTCGGCCAGGGCCGTGGGCGCCTCGCGCAGCTCGGGAGCGATGACCACGTCGAACGCATCGCCGATGAACGGCAGCCGCTCACCCGCGCTGCGGACGTACTGGATGTCGGGGTGGCGGCGCGACGTGACGTCGTCACCGGCGACGACGACCTCATGCCCCTGCTCGGCGAGCTGGTACGCGAGCGATCCGTCTCCGAGGTGCAGCACGCAGGACAGACGATCCCCCACCAGCCACTTGGCCGTGCGATCTTCCGGGGAGTCGTTCATTGTTCGAAGGCTACCGGGCCGCCCGAGGGGCTGACGGTACGCTTCGGGCGTGTCCGATCCGTTCATCTCGGCTGCCGCTCTCGAAGGCATCCCGTCCACCTACGCCGGCACCCGCGACGGCATCGACGGCATCCTGCGCGACCGGGGCCTGCGCCGCAGCTCGCCGGACGACACCGCCCGCTCGCTGCTGGTCGGGGCGGCGGCGACCGCGTCGCTGGAGGGCAGCACGTACGAGGTCGAGGAGCTGGCCGCCGGCGGCGGGGACGCCCTGGCCCGCGGGGCGGTGCGCCTCTCGACCGAGCTGCTGGGCCTGCTGCCGGTCTGGAACCGCTCGCCCGTGCAGGCCCTCGCCCGGATCCACGCCCTGGCCGCGTCCGGGTCGGTCGACGACGCCGACCTCGGCCGCCCGGTGAACCCCGCCGGTGTGGCCCGGCTGACCGAGCTCGCCTGGATGCTGGGCCGGCCCACCGAGGCGCCCGGGCTCGTGGTCGCGGCGCTCGTCCACGCCGAGATCAGCTCCGCGGGCGCATTCGCGACGCACAACGGCGTCATCGGGCGGGCCGCCGAGCGTCTCGTCCTGGTGTCCAAGGGGGTCGATCCCGCGTCGGTGCTCGTCCCCGAGGCCGGCCACGCCGCCGAGGCCGACGGCTACCGATCGGCGCTCGCGGCGTACGGCAGCGGCAAGCCGACGGGTGTGCACCAGTGGCTGATGTACGCCTCGCAGGCGTTCACCCGCGCGGCCGAGGCGTCCCCGCTCGCGCGCTGATCGCGATCGTCGGCGGCACACAGAGCGGCGACGCCGACACTCGAGGGAGTCGACGTCGCCAAGCTCAGCACTCTCATGGCTACCAGGCGTGCTGGATCGGAGTCGTCATGGCTCCAGTGAAATCCCTGAGTGGTCTGGAGTCCGGCGAGCGACTGTCCCTGAGATGGGTGATCGCCGCGTGGGTACCGATGTGCTGAGCCGCTTGTGGAGTTGTCTGTCCTTCATGTGTACGCCCCCGACGGCAGATCCGACAGGCCTACTCGGGCGTAATGTTCTGCGCCTTCGTTCACAAGCGGTCAGGCAGCGAAGCGTCCCTTGCGTCGGGTGACCAGGGCCATGGCGACCGCGCCCACGGCGCTCGCGGCGACCGCGACGGCAGCGGCCTTGCCCACCCGGGTGTCGAGGCCCAGCCGGCGACGCAGCGCGACGGGGCGGGCGAACGTCAGGATCGGCCAGTCGTTCTCCTCGGCGATCCGCCGCAGGGCGCGGTCGGGGTTGACCGCGAACGGGTGGCCCACCGCCTCGAGCATCGGCACGTCGGTCTCGGAGTCGGAGTAGGCGTACGACTCGGAGAGGTCGTAGCCGCGCTGCTCGGCCAGGTGGCGCATCGCGACGGCCTTGTTGGGGCCGTACGCGTAGAAGTCGACCTCGCCGGTGTAGCGGCCCTCCTCGGCCAGCAGGGTGGTCGCGATGACGTGGTCGACGCCGAGCATCGCACCGATCGGCTCGACCACCTCCACGCCCGAGGCGGACACGATGATGACGTCCCGGCCCGCGGCCTGGTGCTCCTCGATCAGCGTCACGGCCTCCTCGAAGACCAGCGGGTCGATGATCGTGTGCAGCGTCTCGGCGACGGACTGGCGGACCACGTTGACGTCCCAGCCGGTCACCATCTGGGTCAGGTAGGCGCGCATCTTCTCGAGCTGGTCGTGGTCGGCGCCGCTGATCGAGAACATGAAGTTCGCGTACGCGCTGCGCAGCACCGCTCGGCGGCTCAGCAGCCCGCCCTCGTAGAACGGCTTGCCGAAGGCAAGCGTGCTCGACTTCGCGATGATCGTCTTGTCGAGGTCGAAGAATGCCGCAGTCCGCGTCGGGCTCACCCCATCAGGATAGGGGCGTCCACATGAGCCGCGCGCAGGCTCGGCCGTCCACAGGCGGGTGAGAGCAGGTTTTGCCCGGCGGCGCCGGCGGCGATCGTCGTACCCATGACCGACGCGCAGCCCCCGTTGATCGCGACCGCGGACGCGCAGCTGATCGAGCTCGCCCAGCGGTGGTGCGCCGCGCTGGGCACGAGCCCGGAGGTCGCGCGCGACGTCACCGCCGCGCGGAGGTCGTGGCGCGGCGCGTCCGCCGTGATTGCCGGAGAGGACCTGGCCGACGGGCTGGTCGGGGCGGGCGTCACCCGCCGGGACCACGTCGTGATCGTCGCTCGCGAGCCGGCGACGTGCTGGCCGGTCGCGGTGGAGCTGGGCGCCGCCGCCGTGTGCGGCCTGTTCGAGGAGGACCGGGTGCTGGCTGCGCTGGCCTCCGCGCTCGACGGCCGTGACGAGGCGTGCGTCGTGAGCGTCGTCGGCGGGTCGGGCGGTGCGGGCGCGTCCACGCTGGTCGCCGCGCTCGCGGTCGTCGCCGGACGTCGCGGGTTCCGCTCGCTGGCATTTGACGGCGACCCGCTCGGCGGAGGGCTCGAGCTCGTGCTGGGTGCCGAGCGCGCGCCCGGCCTGCGCTGGCACGACTTCGCCATGACCCGCGGCCGGATCGACGCCGGCTCGCTGGCCGACGTGCTGCCGGTGCACCACGGGACCGCCACCTTGTCCTGGGCCCGGGACGAGCGCGGCCCGCTCCCGGAGTCCCTTCCTGCGGTGGTCACCGCGGCGGTGCGCGGATTCGACCTCGTGGCGGTCGACGCCCCGCGGCAGCTCGACCCGGCCGGGGTCGAGCTGGTCGGCCGATCGGTCCTCACGGTCCTGCTGGTGCCCGAGGAGATCGCCGCGGTCATGGCGGCCCGGACGGTCCTCGAGCGGCTGCGACGCAGCGCCCCCGCCGTCGGTCTCGTCACGGTCGCCCGTCGAGGCGGCATCGGCCCGGGACCGGTCGCCGAGGCGCTCGACCTGCCGGTGCTGGTCCGGCACCGGCACGACCGGCGCCTGCGCTCGGCGGTCGACCGAGGCCAGGGGCCGGCCCACTCGCGGGCCCTGCGACGTACGGCCGCGGCCGTGCTCGACGCGCTCGGGATGGAGCGCCCATGACCGAGGTGCCGATGATCGAGCGGGTGCGCCGGCGTCTCGCGGCCGACGCCTCGGACCCGACCGCGCACAGCGTCGCGGAGGCGCTCCGAGCCGAGAACCAGCTGGCCGGCTCCGACACCGTCCTGGCGCTCGTCGACCAGCTGCGCAGCGAGACGCGCGGGGCGGGGCTGCTCGACCCGCTGCTCGCCCTGCCGGGCGTGACCGACGTGCTGGTCAACGGCCCGGATGCTGTGTACGTCGACCGCGGGCGCGGTCTGGAGATGTCCGTGGTGCGGTTCGCGGACGAGGCAGAGGTGCGCCGGCTGGCTCAGCGGCTGGCCGCGCAGGCCGGACGACGACTGGACGACGCCAGCCCGTGGGTGGACGCGCGTCTCGGCGACGGCACCCGGCTGCACGCCGTCCTCGCACCGCTCGCCAGGCCGGGCACCGCGTTGTCGTTGCGGGTCCCGGCCCGCCGGACGTTCACCCTCGAGCAGCTGCACGCGGTCGGCTCGTTGTCCGACGAGGCGCTGACCTGTCTGCGACGCATCGTCGCCTCCCGCACGGCGTTCGTGATCTCCGGGGGCACCGGCTCGGGCAAGACGACCCTGCTGGCGGCCCTGCTCGGCGCGGTCGACCCGCACGAGCGGATCGTCGTCGTCGAGGACTCGACGGAGCTGCGGCCCGACCACCCCCACGTCGTCGGTCTCGAGGCCCGTCCGGCCAACGTCGAGGGGGCCGGCCTGGTCACGGTGCGCGACCTGGTGCGCCAGGCGCTGCGCATGCGTCCCGACCGGCTGGTCGTGGGGGAGGTCCGCGGTGCGGAGGTCGTCGATCTGCTCGCGGCGCTCAACACCGGGCACGAGGGTGGCTGCGGCACCGTGCACGCGAATGCGCCGGCGGACGTCCCGGCCCGGTTCGAGGCGCTCGGCGTCGCGGCGGGCATGCCCCGCGACGCAGTCCACAGCCAGTTCGCCTCGAGCATCGAGCTGGTCATCCACCTGGCCCGGCGATCGGACGGTCGTCGCGTCGTCGAGCAGGTGGCCGTCACGGACCGCGCCCACGACGGGATGGTCTCGTGCCACACCGCCCTGGACTTCGCTCCCGACGGCGCGCGGGCGGGTCCGGGTCATCCGCGGCTCGTCGAGGTGCTGCGATGACGGTGGTGGCCGCCGCCGGCGTCGTGATGGCCGTGCTCCTGTGGCGTCCGCCCGGGCGGTGGCTCGTCCGGCACCGTACGGGGCGGCGGCCCGTCGAGGTGTCCCGCGGCCAGGTCACGGCCGCAGCCGTGGTGGCCGTCGCGTTGTCCGCCGCCGGGCAGGTGCGGGGCCCTCGGCTGATCCTCGCCGCGACCGTCGTTGGGGTCGGGGTGTTCGCGGCACGCCAGCTGGGCACGTCGCGCAGGCAGGAGCGCGAGCGTCGCAGACGGGCCGAGGTGGCGGAGGTCCTCGGGCTGCTGGCCGCGGAGCTGCGGGCCGGTCTGCTGCCGGTGCGCACGCTGACCGGGCTCGCCGCTGACTTCGACTTCCTCGGGCCGGCCGCCCGGGCGGCCGATCTCGGCGGTGACGTCCCGGCTGCGCTCCGTGAGGCTTCGACGGTCCGGGGCCGCGAGACGTTGCTGGAGGTGGCCGCGGCGTGGCAGGTGGCCGAGCGCGCCGGAGCGCCGCTCGCGGCGGCACTGGGGCGGCTGGAGGACGCGGTCCGGGACCGTCGTGAGATCGAGCGCGAGGTGCAGGCGGGGGCGGGACCCGCCCGGGCGACCGGACGGCTGATGGCGGTGCTCCCGGTGGTCGGCCTGGGACTCGGCTCCGGCATGGGCGGTGACCCGGTGGCCGTCCTGACCGGCACCTGGATCGGGGTGACGTGCCTCGCCGCCGGATGCGCCCTCGCGTGCCTGGGCATCGCCTGGGTGGAGCGCATCGCGGCCGCCACGGAGCTCACGTCGTGACAGCGGCGTTGCTGGTCGCGGCGGCGGTCTGGTGCCTCGTCCCCGTCCCGCCGACCCGTCGGGCGCGTCAGGTCCTCGGGGCGGGAGGGCCGTCCCGGACCGTCGACCTGCGGCTCGTTGCCGCGGCGATGGCGCCCTTGGGCGCCGTGCTGCTGCTGGGCGTGCCGATCGGCCTGCTCGTCGGAGCTGCTCTCGCGCCGGTCGTGCACCGTGCCGTCGGACGACTCGAGTCGGCGTCCGCCCGGGCGCGTGCCGCCGCGATCGAGGCTGCGCTGCCGGCGGCGCTCGACCTCATGGTGGCCGCGTTGGAGGTGGGTCGGCCGCCCGTGTCGGCGTTCGCACTGGTGGCCGAGGCCACGGCTCCTCCGCTGGGGCCGGAGCTCGGGGCGATCGCGGGGCGGCTCGCGATCGCCGCCGACTCCGACTCGGTGTGGCGCTCCGTCGCGGGGGACCCGGTGCTGGCGTCCGTGGGTCGCGCGTTCCGACGGGCCGAGGCGTCGGGCATGCCGGTGGCGGGGATCGTGGCCACGGTGGCGACGGAGATGCGCCGCGAGCGCGCGGCGAGGCTGCGGGAGCACAGTCGCAAGGTGGCCGTCCGCACCGCGGCACCACTCGGTGCGTGCTTCCTGCCGGCGTTCTTCCTCATCGGGATCGTCCCCACGGTGCTGGCGTCGTTCCAGTCCTTCCGGTGGTGACCGTCCACAGCCGGCAGGCGCCCGACCGCGCCGTCCCCAGCCGCCGGATCCGCGCACAGATCCGGGGGCGTCCCGCCACATCTTCTCCATGACAGATCCACCCATCGAAAGGACAACTCATGAAGAAGCTGCGCGCCCGGGTTGAGCAGGGCATGACCACTGCGG
Source organism: Aeromicrobium chenweiae (assembly GCF_003065605.1). Lineage (GTDB taxonomy): Bacteria > Actinomycetota > Actinomycetes > Propionibacteriales > Nocardioidaceae > Aeromicrobium > Aeromicrobium chenweiae. The sequence goes on from NZ_CP026952.1 coordinate 308,858, forward strand.
AGTACACCGTCGGCACCCTCGGGGCCTGCACGATCGGCGGGGTCCTGGTGAAGGTCGGCCAGTCCGAGTGGTTCGGCGACATCGTCAAGGACCTCATCGAGAAGATCCCCGACCTGCTCCCGTTCTGACACCTCCGGCCGGGGCGGCCCGTCCGTGCCGCCCCGGCCCCTCCCGAAGGAGATCTCATGGCACACCGAGACGACCGCGGCATGGCCACCGCGGAGTACACGATCGGCACCCTCGGCGCGGTGCTGATGGCGACGGTCCTCTACAAGATGGGCGTCCTGGGCGTGGACGGGCCGTGGCTGGACGGCCTCTTCGACAAGATCGAGCAGGCCCTGTCGTGGCGCAACATCTTCAAGGGGATGCCACGCCTCGGCATCCGGTCCTGATGCGCCGCGAACGCGGCATGGTCACCGCCGAGCTGATGACCATCGCGCCGCTGGGAGTGGCCTTCGCGTTCCTCCTGCTGTGGGTGGTGTCGCTCGGTCTCACCCAGGTGCGGCTCGCCGACGCCTCGCGGGAGTCCGCGCGGATGATCGCCCGGGGCGAGCCCACGTCGTCGGCGGAGACCGCGGCGAGGCGGCACGCTCCCGACGGGGCCACGGTGCGGGTCGGCGAGGAGGGCGGCGCGGTGGTGGTGACGGTCAGCGCGCGGTCGAGGATGCCGCTGCCGTTCTTCTCCGGCATCGGCTCGCGCACCATGACGTCGACGTCGGTCGCCGCGCTGGAGTCCCCATGAGGCGCGGCGAGCGGGGCGCGGTGACCGTCCACGCCGCGACGGTCGCAACCTTGCTCGTCATCGCGGCGCTCGTCGCGGTGCAGGTCGCCGGCCTCGTCCGGATGCGTCACCGGGTGGCGGCTGCGGCCGACCTCGCGGCGCTGGCCGGCTCGCAGGCCAGCGCCGCCGGTGAGGACGGCTGCGCGGCGGCCCGGGCCATCGCCCGCCGCAAC